>VEXD01000004.1 GCA_009391235.1 SAR202 cluster bacterium AC-409-J13_OGT_754m | reverse complement strand
GAGTAGAGGAAAAAGATCCTAACATTATTGTAATGGTAGGTGATGCCCCTCTAATCAACTACGGGACTATTCAATCCCTGATGAACGCTCACATGACTAGTAAGTCTACTTTAACTATCCTAACTGGTACCGGAACTATCAGCAAAGACATGGGCAGAATAGAACGTAACTCGTCCGGACATATACAAAGAATCATAGAAGCTTCAGATGACTTCCATATCTCTGATATCAAAGAGGTTAACTCTGGTATCTATTGTTTCGACTCTGCCTGGATGTGGCAAGCCTTACGTAAGTTAACTCCCCAAGAGAGCGGCGAATATCACCTAACTGAATTAGTAAACATGGCTGTTTCAGATAATAGAAAAATAGAGAGTTTTGTTTCTACTGATGATGCTGAAGTTATGGGTGTCAACGATAGAGTGCAATTGTCTTGCGCAGAAGCCATAATCCGCCATAATATTAGGGAATATTGGATGAAGCAAGGAGTTACAATCGTAGACCCAAGCTCTACTTTCATAGATGCAAGTGTCATCATGGACATAGACACAACAATCCATCCAAATTCTTCTATATTAGGCAACACACAAATAGGACAAGGGTCCATTCTTGGGCCAGGAATAATGATTACTGATTCTGTTATAGGCCAGAGATGCAGATTAGTTTCCTCAGTCATAGAATCTTCTACACTAGAAGCAGACATATCTGTGGGCCCATATAGCCATCTGCGCCCAGGTACATATGTTGAATCCAAAGTCCATATTGGCAACTTCGCCGAAATCAAGGCAAGCAGATTAGGAATGGGAGTTAAAATGGGCCACTTTGGTTTTGTGGGAGATGCTACAGTAGGTCCCAACGCGAATCTAGGGGCTGGCATGGTTACCTGTAATTTCGATGGTGTATCTAAGCACACCACTGAAATAGGTGAAAATGCTTTTATTGGCTCAGATACTATGTTAGTAGCACCTGTAAAAATAGGCCGTCATGCATCAACAGGAGCAGGATCAGTAGTAACTAAAGACGTTCCAGCATATAGACTAGCTAAGGGAGTTCCTGCTAGAATTAATGAAAGGCCAAAATAGATTTCTAACTGAATATGGCCTCACGGTGATTCAAGCTTGGACATCAGTGGTTTACCAACAGTACTGGTTTTTACGGCAGCCGTTTTAGCAGCCTTCTATTTAGGTTTGCAATTGCAAAAACGAGCTAATAGCAGATACGTTTCTGATGAACCCTCTAATCGCAGCACTGTCGTATTGCCCATTGAAGCAAACTCGATTATTCAAGCCGAAGAACAAAACGGTCTCGACGATCGAGAACGCACGATGATACGTTCTATCATAAACCTGGATAGATATGACGTGAGGGATATCATGGCACCTCGGGTGGACATTATCGCGGTTGACATAGAAGATAGCCTGGAAAGTGTCGCAACCAATATGTTAGATTCAGGCCATAGTCAACTACCAGTTTATATTGATACGATTGATAAAGTGGTAGGCGTCATACACGCCCGTGACCTTCTTCCACTACTTAATAAGAGTCGTCCCTGGCCCAAGCTTGAAAAGATGTATCGGGCTCCATTTTTCGTTCCAGAAACAAAAAGATTGGATGAACTACTAACTGAAATGCAGAAAACCCGAATCCAAATGGCCTTGGTAATTGACGAACATGGAGGAATAGAAGGCCTAGTAACTCTAGAAGATTTACTAGAAGAAATCGTAGGGGAAATAGAAGATGAATTTTCTACCGCGACTGATATGGAGCTAAAAGTCTCGGCAGATGGTACCATGACCGTTGATGCCAGAACATCTTTAAACGACATACAGAACGCCCTAGGCATAGATTTCACTGAAGCCGAAGTTGACACTGTAGGAGGGCTCGTTTATACATTTCTGGACAAAATCCCTCAATCAGGGGATCAGGTAAGCTGCCATGGTTTAGACATCAAGGTTCTGTCAACACTCGGACGTAGACTCCGGAAGCTCAGGCTAGAACTAAATCCTCCTATTAATACTCATTAATATAATTAAGCATATAGATCATCTGCCGATACTGAACTTGAAAAGATTTAACGGGTCCTTTATCGTAATTTACAGGAGAGGTGGCTGAGTGGCTGAAGGCGCCGCTCTCGAAAAGCGGTATATGGGTGACTGTATCGCGGGTTCGAATCCCGCCCTCTCCGCCATAATCTAAAGTTATTTTTATCCATAATTAGCTCAACCCAACTGTAATACGACAACAGCAGTAATATCCATTACCGCAATAGAGACACCAAATGAACCAAAAGTTATTGATGGCCATATATTTCTATCCTAGAGGAGGATCGTCACAGGTAGTGCGATACCTTTACCAAAGATTGGAGAAGAAATGGAGCTCTGCCTTATATTCAGGGTCATTAGGTAACAAAGGATTGTTAACTAATGCTGAAACCTTTTATCGACCCTTGAATGTTAAGTCACTGGACTACACTACCGCTCACACAGCTTGGCAGAAAGGAACAAATCCTTTTGACACAGAAAATCCAATGCAAGCATCTTTGGAAGATCGTATTAACGTACCCGACACCTTAATGGCCAGATTAAGTCCTGAACAACTAGCAAAACAAATACAATCATGGCGTCACTTATTTTCAAAAGAACTCCTCGAACCTGCCCTCGCTCATCTCCATCACCTTACGCCAATGCACAATGCGGTTTATGAGCTATGGAAAAAAACAAAAATCATCACCCATCTTCATGGAACCGAATTGAAAATGATCGAATATATCCGTTCAAATCCTAAATTACCATTCGGTGATTGGTGGATAGAGAAAATGATCGAGAATGCTAACATGTCCAACCTTATAATCACAGTTTCCCCTCATGACCGAGATTTAGCACTCGAATTACTTTCCGTTCCAAAACACAAGGTTATAACCATACCAAATGGCGTAGACATAGAGATCTTTAAACCAACCACCTTACCTGACAAGGTCAAAATGTCTTATTGGAAACATTGGCTGGTCACAGATCCGCAGGGATGGAAACCCAACCATAATCCAGGCACTATTCGATATACAGAAAATGACCTTAAAGAATTCTACAACGATGATGGTTCTTGTGCGCCAATTCTTCTATTTGTTGGTAGATTCACAACTTTTAAACGTATCAATGTGCTTCTAGATGCTTACTCCATATTTAAATCACATTCGAAACAGAATGCACCGTTAATCATATGGGGAGGTTTTCCAGGCGAATGGGAAGGAGAACATCCTTATGAATTTGCAAGGAAACGATCGATAGATGGTGTATTTTTTTCTGGGTGGAGAGGCCATGATGATCTGCCACTAGGGTTAACATCATCCAATATTTTCGTTGCACCAAGTGTTAGAGAACCTTTTGGGCAAACATACCTGGAAGCAATGGCCTGCGCATTACCGGTAATAGCAACATCGACTGGCGGGCCAGCATCATTTATAAATACTGAACCTGGTAAAAAAACTGGCTGGCTTGTCAATCCGGACGACCCATATTCACTTGCCAATGCACTGCAAGAAGCAGTTGAAGATCAGAACCTACGAGAAACGGCGGGACAGAATGCCCGGGATTACATTGAACGCATGTATTCGTGGGATAATATAGCTGAGCAATTCACTTCTACATACCAGTACGTACTATCACATAAGTAGTAGACAACTTCCTCGGATGAAACCCAGAACAAATCTATGATGATAACTTATCTATTCTTTTTTGTTGAATTTCCAAAAGTTCATCAAGTGGTATATGGCAATTGATGATGTGCCCTGTATTGGCTTTATCTTCTTGTGACGGTGGAGGCGTTTCATCACATAAAGACCCGATTTTGCGGGGACATCTGGCAGCGAAGAAACAGCCTTTGAAGCGTTCTCGCATAGTAGGAACGGTGCCTTCTAATCTTATATTAGTAGGAATGGCATCCGGGTCTGCAATAGGAGCAGCAGACAATAATGCTTCGGTATATGGATGAAATGGCGCATTCAAAACCTGCTCTGCTGGTCCAGACTCCGCAACATAGCCAGCGTAAAGAACCAAAATATCGTCAGAAACGTATCGTACTACACCCAAATCATGGGATATAAATATATGTGACGTACCTGTCTCTTCTTGATGCCTATCTAGAAGATTCAACACTTGAGCTTGTACGGAAACGTCTAGAGCTGATACTGCTTCATCCAAAACTACAAGCTTAGGATTAGCGGCAAAAGCCCCAGCCAAAGCTACACGCTGCTGTTGTCCCCCACTAAGTTCTGTCGGTGGGCTATCCAAATATTCGGGACCAAGTCCAACGGCTTCCATAAGTTCCAAAGCTTTTGTTCGACTTTCATCTTTCGATAGCCCAGCAAATCTACGTAAAGCTCTATAGATCGCATGACGAATAGGCAACTTTGGATTAAGAGAAGCCCTGGGATTTTGAAAAACCATACGTAACGCTGATTGTTGGTCCCGATCACGATTATGGACATCATAGGCCATTTGTTGACCCATGAGCTGTAAATCGCCAGAATTTCTAGGTATTAACCCAACCACGACTCTTGCCGCAGTTGTCTTTCCCGAACCACTTTCACCCACAATCCCTAAAGTGCGACCCTTACCAACAGAAAAATCTACCTGATTTAATGCCCTAATTGGTGGTTTAACCTTAGGTCCAAAGAAAATATATTTTCTTTGCCAATTACCATATTGTTTTCGGATATCCTTAGCAAATAATAGCGTCTCTGCCTTAGAACGTCCGCCTTCATCGCGCAAAACGTCTTTACCCCAAATCCCCGGTCTCA
Organism: SAR202 cluster bacterium AC-409-J13_OGT_754m; assembly: GCA_009391235.1. Taxonomy (GTDB): domain Bacteria; phylum Chloroflexota; class Dehalococcoidia; order Lucifugimonadales; genus VEXD01. The sequence goes on along the minus strand of VEXD01000004.1, from coordinate 72,235 downwards.
CATCTTCCCAAAACAAGCATCGCGATCTATGACCTGCATCCACGTCCAGGAGTTTTGGAGCCTCGGATGTACAGAGATTCCTAACTATAGGACACCGCTCAGAAAAAAGACACACTGGTTCAGCCTCCAAGCTAGCGGAAAATACTGAACCAGGGATACTACTCAACTCAATGGCTGAATGTTCGGTGCTGACAGGAGCTGGCACACAATTGATTAATCCCAGCGTATAAGGATGTCTAGGATCTTTAAATACTGAACGTACCGGACCTTCTTCTATTGTTTCTCCAGCATACATGACCACTACGCGATCAGCTACACGCGCAACTACGCCAAGATTATGAGTGACATACAATATCCCAGCCGACAATTGGTTTTTAAGATCAACAACGAGATCTAGAATAGTTGCCTCAGTAGTTACATCCAGCCCAGTGGTAGGCTCATCCATAATCAGCAAATCCGGCTCGCATGCTAATGCCATAGCAATAACCACTCTCTGTTGCTGACCGCCACTAAGTTCATGTGGATATCTAGCTCCAATATTACGAGCATCTGCAAGCTTTACACTGTTAAATAATTGAACTGTCCTTCTATATGCATCCCCTTTGTCCAATTTCAAATGATGCATAAGCACTTCTTCTACTTGAGGACCCACGCGCATTGTAGGATTAAGCGCAGTAGCAGGATCCTGATATACCATAGCAACCCTATTCCCCCACAATAATCGCAATTCTTCAGTGGTCATTTGATCAATTTCATTACCTTCAAAGCTAATTTTCCCTTCTATCTGTGTCATTGACGGAAGATAGCCCATCATTGCTAAGGCGGCGGTAGATTTTCCACAACCCGATTCTCCTACCAATCCTACTACTTCACCAATGTCAACATGAAAAGAGGCATCCCTCACAGCACGTACGGTACCACGAGGCGTATAAAAGGTAACTGACAGGTTCTCTACAGTCATCAGATGAGATTCGGAATTCATTCCAGCTTCCTTCATGACGGCATTTCCTCCTGGGGCAATCCTTTTGCCTGCCTGATTCCATCAGTTAACAAATTGATTCCAACAACCAGAGAAGCAACAGCACCAGCAGGAGCCAAAGCAACCCACGGGGCAGAGCCCAGAAATTGCCTACTTTGGCTTATCATCAATCCCCAATCAGGGGAAGGTGGTTGCACTCCTAAACCAAGAAATCCCAAAGAAGCGACTATTAGAATTGAATAACTCAATCGCACTGAGAGCTCAACTGCGATTATTGATAGGGTATTGGGGAAAATTTCTCTAAATATTATGTAAATTGCTCCTTCTCCTCTCAATCTAGCACTCTGCACAAACTCCTGTTCTTTCAAAGATAGGGTGGCACTACGCATAACACGAGCAACCCCAGGTATTGTGACAATTGCTACGGTTGCAACAATAAATATTGCATTAGGTCCTAAGGTGGATATTACCAGCAAAGCCATAAGCAAACTTGGGAAAGACATTAGTCCGTCCATAACACGCATTAATATTTCATCAGTCCATTTTCCCACATATCCACTACCCATTCCTATCGCAGAGCCACCTAGGATCCCTAAAATAGTTCCTGACCCTGCCACAGCGACTAACGATGTAGAGCCTGACATCACTCGGCTAAGAATGTCCCTGCCAAACTGGTCGGTCCCCAAAAGAAACTTCCAGGATGGTGACAAAAGCTGCCGCATGTTGCCTTCCTCGTCTAAGTGAAACAATGTGTCAGAATACGGTGCAAGCCAAGAACCAAATATAGCTATTACCGCATGTATTAAAACAATTGGTAGCCCAATACGGCCTGTAGGAGTTCTTAGAACTAATTTCAGGAATTCACTCCCTTTAGAGCAAATCGCAACAAGAGGTGAAGCTACTCTATCATTCTGCAAGTTTTGGCCTTTGGAATTAGTACTATTAATCATCAGCCTACCCTTATCCTTGGGTCTAAAGCAGCGTAACTAAGATCGGCTATTAAATTGCTGACTGCATATGTTCCGGCAATGATTAACACCAGACTCTCCAATAAAGGGAAGTCCCGTTGTTGAATAGCCCATAAAAGTAACTGGCCTAATCCAGGGTATGCGAATACATTTTCCACTATAATCAAGCCACCCAACATGTAACCCAAATTGGCTGCAATTATCGTAATAGTTGGAAGCATAGAATTAGGCAGAACGTGCCTGCGAATCACCTGTCTCATAGGGATACCTTTTAAAATAGCAGTCCTAACATACGGAGATTGCATAACATCCATAACATTAGCTCGTGTCATTCGCATAATATAAGCGAACATTACTACAGTTAGCGTTAGGGCCGGCATAACCAGGATTTCTGGTCGAGACCACGGACTCTCACCAGGTAGCATTATGCTTGAAGGTGGGAGCCAGCCGAGCCATGACCCAATAATTAGCATGAAAAGAACGCCAGTAACGAATTCCGGTAGAGAAATGCCTACCATTCCAACAACAGTCATAATCCTATCAGCTAGTCCATCGGGCTTCACGCCTGCCCATATACCCATAAGAACCGCGAAAGGAATCCCAAAAACCAAGGCAAAGAGAGCAAGTGAAAGTGAGTGTATCATTTTCCTCCCTACTACTTCAGTCACCGGAACTCCCATTACATATGATTGGCCCAAATCGCCTTGAAACACACCAATCATCCACTCAAAGTATCTTTGGTACCAGGGCCTATACAGACCCAGTTCTTCCCTAATCCGATGTAAAGAATCTTCTGTAGCAGTCTGTTTCAACATCATTTTTGCTACATCGCCTGGTAAAACTTCAACCACAACAAATATAGCGAAAGAAATCACCATTAAAGTGATCAATATAAGACTGATACGTCTAACAAGGTATCTGGCCAGAATAGTCCTCCTGTCTGTGCAATACACCTAGAAACTGCTTGAGGGGCCCTATAGGGCCCCTCAAGCTCTATTTGCTTAAACTTTTTTTTGGTTTGCCCTGCCTAATTAAGTGTGCAGGCTGCTATCTATCCAACCAGACCCTACGCATATCTATAGTGGCATCCCACATAGGTACAGCATCCTGTACGTCAGTTCTGACACCTAGAGTCACTGGTCTAAATGCTACTACCACTCGAGGAACCTCATCTACAACAATGCATTGGAGTTCCCCATAAATCCTCTTCTGATCTTCAAGGCTGGCTGCGCCTAATGCTTCGTCTAATAAAGCATCTACTCGGTCGTTAGCATAGAAGGTCTCATTCCAAGAACCACCGCCTCTATACACTACACTGAATCCCTCATAAGGAGGTCTTCCTCCCCACCAGACAGTGACGAACGGTTTTACCATCCAACCTTCAGCCCAATAACCATCCTCTGGCATAACTACTATCTCTAGATTAATACCTGCAGGCCTAAAACTCTCTTTAAGAACAGTAGCCATTTCCACCATGGAAGCTCCGGCTGTCGAAGTGTGCAAAGTAAGATCAATGCCATCCGGATATCCAGCTTCCTTAAGCAAGCTCTTAGCTAACTCAGGATCGTAATCTGGAGGCACGCAAGCTTCATTGAATACAGGGTCAGTTGGCACGACCGGATGGTCGTAACCGATTGAACCTTTACCGAACTGTGCACCTTGTATAACGGCTTTTCTATCAGTTGCCGCCTGGATTGCTTGCCGCAGTTTTTTGTTATCGAAAGGGGCTTGGGTGATATTCATCGCAAGGTTCATGTAGCCACCGCTTGGCGCTTCCAAAACCGCTGTGTCAGCATGACTTTCCAAGCCAGGAATGCTGGTAGCGTCCAAGTCTGCAATAACGTCAATTATCCCAGCCTTCAAAGCTTCTGCTCTAGCCTCAGGACTCGGTAAAAACACGAAGATCATCTCATCTACCATTGGATATGGTTTATTCCAATAGTTTGGGTTTTTCACAAAGCTTGTACGCTCGCCGATTACATGTTCTGTCGCTATGAACGGACCACTCCCAAATGTTCGTGCTTGAAAAAGGTCTGTATCTACGTCAGAAGGAGTCATCTGCGACGCATACTTCACCAATGCATCTAGAAGCGGTGCGTTAGGTCCATCAAACTCCATACGTATTGTGTAATCATCTATAACTATCATAGCTTCAGGCTTAACCAAGGTGCCAGCTATGGGTGATTCAACCTCGAAAATCCTGTTTATGCTGAATACTACGTCCTCAGCCTTAAACTCTTTGCCTTGAACAATCTGTCCATTTTCATAACTGTTAAAATGAACACCTTTGCGCAAGTTAAAAGTCCAATGGGATGCATCATCATTAGTCTCCCATGATTCTGCCAATCCCGGACTAAGCGTCATGTCAGGATTCCTGAAAACCAACACATCATATGCATGTACCGCTGTATAAATATCCGGCATCCCCAGTACCAATGGGGGGTCGAACGTAACGTGGTCTGATAGCATGCCAACTTTAAGCGTTCCTCCTGATTTAGTGGAATCGCCACAAGCGGTAATGCCAAGGACCAATATCATCAAAAGTCCAAAAGTGTACCAAATACCTCGCATCACAAACCGAGGCCTCATATTTCTTTGCTCCATTACTCCTCCTCTACTTACTTAAGTTCTTTGCTTTGTTTTGTTCCTGTATTAACATATTAGGAATCATATTCTTCATCGAAGAATCATTTGGGGAAGATATTCCTGTCATATATAAATCCCAAGCGGAATTTGCATGCTTAGATATCCCATCACGAAAATGCCCCAAAGACCAGAGTCTAGCAGTAGTCTGAACCATTCCTAAAAACATAATAGATGCCGTTTCTATGTCTAGATCAGAACGAATACTTCCATCTACTACCCCACGTTGAAGAATTGACTTGATACGGTCCATATATTCCCGTATGACTTGCGCTATCTGATCACCTACGCCGGCACCATGCATGATCATTGATTCAGCTACTACTGCAAAAGCTAATCCTCTATATTCTTCTACATCACTCAGTTGTTCAAGAAAGGTATTCCGCAAATCATCTATAGGGGAAATGTGGTCGAACCCTATATCTGGTAAAGCCCCCATAAGGGTTTCCTTCCATGCTTCTACAACATAGTTCAGTATTTCTCGTTTGCTTCTAAAGTGCCGATAAATAGCGCCTTCGGTAACACCTATCTCTCTAGCGATATCGTGTATGGTTAACCTCTGCAAACCATAGTTGCTGACAATCCTTCTGACTGCAGCTAAGATTTGAATTTGCCTAATATAGTGACGTTGTCGCCCTGCGGTTATCAAACAGATTACACCTTACATATTTGGTAAGTAATGACTTACTTACGTAGATTCCAGAGTATACATAAGGGAAAGTAACAATGCAAATTCCCTAGTAAAGCAGTACTAGGTCGTATAACAATTTATGGTAGAACCTCATCCGTGGAAGGATACACAGAGTGCTTTCCTTTTTACGCCTGGCTTGTTTCCCAGTCCGGTATAAGAAGTTTATTGGTGGATTCTAATAACAGTATGCTTAGGGCACCAGCAATACTAGATAGCACGGACACTGCTAACGCAATATCATATGTCCCGTATATATCAAATAAAACTCCACCTATCCATCCACCTAAGGCCATTCCCAGCCCAGCCCCAAGCATTTGGAAACCGTGGGCCGAACCTACTGGCGCATACCCATAATACTTTCTGTTTAGTATCGGAAATCCACCGGTTTCACCACCGTAGCCGATCCCAAAACTAACTGCAAATAAATAAAACACATATGTTTCATGAGCCCCAAATAGCATCAGAACGGTGACACCCTGGATAAAGTAAAAGCAAAACATCACCAGTTTAGGCCCATGCTTGTCTGCAAGAACAGGAGTAGCTAACCTAGTCACAATACTAACCCCAGACATTACAGTTAATAAACTAGCCGCGACTACTAAAGAGATTCCTTCATGCAATGCAATAGGTATTAGGTATACAAGGATTACAGCATGCCCTACACAACCCAAAAAGTGAATTGAGCTCATGTTCCAATAAGCACTAGTCTTACTAATATATTTGGTAAACACACGAACCTTATCTTTATCAAGATTAGCAACGATTTCCGGGCCATCATTTTTAATTGCCCCATAGGGTAGCAACCCCATATCTGATGGCTTATTTCTAAAGAAGTAAATCATGGGTGCCATGATAATAGATGAAACTCCAGCAGTAACCCAAAAAGTCCACTGCCAACCTAATCTTTCTATCATAAATCCCATTAAAGGAGCCGACACCGCCGGTCCTAATCCCCAACCAAGCATTAGAACGCCCATACCCCATCCAAGATGACGTCGAAACCATATCATCGCTGACGGTATCAGAGGAACCAAAAACAGGGCTTCAGAAATCCCGATTAATATTCCAAAAGAGGCATATATTTGCCACAACTCTGTAGCCATACCGGTTAGGATCATACCAACTACAAACAAACCACACCCCAAAAACATAGCCCGTCTAGCACCATGCTTATCGCCAAATCTGCCTGCCCACGGTGAAGCAAGAGCAGATATTACATGAGATATGGCATACGACAAAGTTATCGATCCGTGACTCCAGCCAAACCCTTCACTCATAGGTTCTATGAAAACCCCAAATGCCATACGAACGGAAGCACCCACCATTTGCATGCCTGCTATTATTGCCACTATTACCCAAGCATAATGAAAATAAAAAGTCTTATTTGTGTCCGCTATATTATTTTTGCTTGATCCCTTGTGAAAGACTTTCATAAAACCATCTAAATTATTAATTGATTACTTACTAGTGTAATGGGCATAAAAAAAGAGTAGTATTCTCCCACCATTCTTTTTCAATGTCAGGTTGCGGTTGATTCAAAGCAACCGAGTCACCAAATATGGTCCTAGAATACATCATGACGGTGTTCACCTTTAATAACTGAGCATCTTGAGCAACTATAGCATTATGGGTTCTTTCTTCTATTCTTCCCTGAGCCGACCAAGCACCAAGATAAATAGTTAATAGTAAACTTATTGCGAAGACCGATAAAAATTGAACTGGTATTCCCAGAAGCCTCATAATAAATCAACATAGTAGTTAATCATATCTAAACAACCTATTAATCTTTATTGTCTTTCGGATCATCCAATCCTTTTATAAAGAGCCCCAGTCTGCATAATGAAACCAGTCGCTTTCCCATTTGGGCCAATTTCAAAACTGATACTTTCCCCGGCCAGTCTTCCTTCTCGTGCCATGAATACGTTAGAGTTTTCTGTAGGAACCAAGTGTGCCGGAGTTCCACTGCCTCCTTTATAAAGCAAGTAAGTTGGCAGGGTTTGCCCAGAATCAACCATCATAAGTGTACCGTCTAACCATACAATACGCATAGCACTATGGGGGCGGTCCGTGGCGTATCTGCCAATTAATGGTTCCATTTCTGAAGGGGCAGGAATAGTCGGAGATGTCTGAGTCTTTTCTTTTATACTTCCGAGAGTATCCACACAATGATCCATTATTTCTTTTGAAATCCTATTGTGGGCCGAATGGGCATCCGAATTTGTAAAGACTATTACCCCAACTTTATATCGCTTGTTGAAATACGTTTGCGAATTGGAACCCGCGTTACTCCCACCATGTCCCAAATACACGTTATCACCACTTCGCAAAGCATGCCATGAAATACACAATCCACTGCTCCAATCAGACTCCAAATATTGAGGACGATGCATTTCTTCAATTGAAGTACCTTTAAGAATTTGGGAGTCAGCCCTTATATCATTATCGGTTCGAAATTGCAGGGATATCCATTTTGCCATATCGTCTATGTTTGAATATATTCCTCCAGCCGGTATCCAAGATTTAAGCTCCAATCGCATTGCCTCAGCCGACTTTTCTTGATATTCAGGGCCGTAATATTGAATAACCCTATCAACCTCAGATTGATCGGGGTTAAACGTGCTAGCAATCATACCCAATGGGCTGAATATATAGTTATCTATATAATCTTCGTACTTAATTCCAGACAATCTAGACACTACTACTCCCAATAACATAAAACCCAAATTGCAATATTTATGTTGCCAATCAGGTGGAATAACAACGCTTATATCATGGAGGCTGTTCAAAAGTTCTTCCTCAGTAGGACCTATTCCCGTTCTGGGTCTGTCGCTGGGAGGTTCGCCCTGAAGCCCGGACCTGTGCGTTAATAATCGACGAAGAGTAACGTCCTCAATAGAGCCATATCGACAGTCAATTCGCCCAAATTCCGGTATATACTTGATCACCGGGTCGTTGATATCTAGTTTCCCTTCATCACGAAGTTGCATAATGCTCATAGCTGTGAATGGCTTAGTATTGGAGTCTCCTCTAAATAAAGTGTGTCCCTGAGGTTTGGTTTGTTTATCAATATTTGAATAACCATACCCTTTCACCCAAATCAATTCCTGGTCAAGCACAACTCCAATAGAACAGCCTACAACCCGCTCTTGGAGAAGAATATCTCCAATATATGACTGCATCTCAGTTAAAACTTTTTGGAGAAGTTCCTTTTTCATATATAACTCCTTTTACTCATGCAATATTTAAACCCGTTTTCAGTACTCAAGCTTAACCATAACAAGCCAGATTTCTTAAGTTGCAAGAAGACCTAAACTTACCTAGGTGCAACAAAAGTCAACAGCCTTCTAGGATTATCAACCATCATTTTATTTATTTGTTGTGGCGTTACACCTTGATCAGTTAGGTAAGGAAGAAATTTTTCCTGCAGAAAAGAATACCCCATCCCTCCATAAGATTTTAGGCAATCTTTTTTGCATACATCTTGCGACAATAATATTCTATCCTCAAACCCGGCGTGAATTAATTGAGGAATCGCCTCTGCCACTAACACATCAGTAGCTACCTGATGCATCCCCGCAACAACAGGCCCAGGTATTGGAGCTTTTCGAGCAACTGGTGCACCAACTCTGCCCAAGGTATCAAATTGCACATACACCCCTAGGGCCAACAATTCCAGCAGGAACTTCACGTCACCGCAATATGAATTACTATGACCGTAAATTACCCTTGTTAGGTCTACTCCCTCGTCTTGTAACATCGTTGCGACATCAAATCTTTCCCTTCCTGTTCCACCGTGATGGAACGATATAGCAGCTCCTGTAGCTACACTAGCTCTACCTGATGCTCTAATGCTTTTTTCTTCGTTTACTGTGACAGGGTTACCATTTATCCCAACTTCTCCAATGATACCGGAACGTATACCAGTATTGTTTACCCCTACAGTTAAATCCCTAATAATCTCGTCAGTCATATATTCGACAGTAAGTTGGTCCATGTTGTCGGGATAATATCTTTTTTCATACCACCCTGAGCCCATTATGACTTTCAGTCCGGTCGCGTTGGACACTCGTCTCAAGGCCATCGGGTCACGACCCATTCCAATATTCGTAAGTTCCACGATCGTATTGCCACCATGACGTTTAAAATAACTAACCTCATTTATAGCAACTTCTTCATCTACCAGAATAAGATTATCCTTAATAGCCCTTCCCTCTCTGACGTAATGCAAATTCGCCAATGTAAGTTTCTCATCCCACAAATGTATCTCGGTTGCAGGCGTGTTATATCTGGGGCTTTGGTGTAAAAAGAATTCAAGAAACATATGCTCATGCATTAACGTGAAACCAAGCTCGTCGCCATTGACCGGGCCATTAACCGTCATAGCTTTGCCGGTTAAATCCTCTATTTGAGGTGACTTGCTCTTGTTTGTTTGATCCAAAATATTTCCTCCTACTCGCAAGCAGAGTATAAATTTACTCAGGATAAATTTGTTGTATCAGCTAGAAACTTATTTGGCAATACTTTAACGCTGAACAAAGTTCAATACCGAGTTATTTGCGACGATCCGTTGACACTACTAAAAGGGTTCTTCATACTGACTAGGCTCTACAAACCTGCCAGCATAGAGAGCCAAATTTCCGCGGGTAAACCAGGAGAGGTGCTAGAGTGGACGAATAGGCGCGCCTGGAAAGCGCGTAGGCTGGGTGACTGGTCTCGCGGGTTCGAATCCCGCCCTCTCCGCCACAAACCCACAATCTAATTTCATTGTCGCTCCTATCAGCAAAACCTGTAAGTTCCTCATACAACACCAAATAAGACGAATTCTGCTTTCCTTCGCATTGTCTGCAAATTCCGTTGTGAGGTATCCTCCCCTATGCTATGCTAAAACCACAGTCTTATTATGAAATGTCGTATATGGGCAAACTTAAGTACCACAAATAGACTCAATCACCCGTTAGGATCCGTTTATTAAAATGGCAGCCAAAACAAAAAAGAACATTACTGCTGATTTGGTCGTAGTAGAGTCGCCTGCTAAGGCAAAAACCATAGCCCGTATTCTAGGGAATAAATACAAGATTGTTGCATCGCTTGGCCATGTAAGAGACCTACCAAAAGGCAAGTTGGGCATAGACATTGATAACGGCTTTGTTCCATCTTACTCGGTGATGAAACCCAAAGCAGCTGTCGTAAAAGAATTAAAAGCTCTCGGAAAGGATGCCAGGTCAATATATTTAGCAACCGACCCTGATAGAGAGGGCGAAGCCATATCATGGCATCTGATCAATGCAACAGGATGGGACAAATCCGATAAAACCCTAAAACGAGTCTCCTTCCACGAGATTACCGAAGAAGCCATCTCATCAGCTTTTGAACATCCGCGAGAACTGGATTATGACCTGATAAATGCTCAACAGGCAAGACGTATATTAGATCGAATCGTTGGTTATCAATTAAGCCCATTATTGTGGAAAAAAGTTCGAAGAGGTCTCTCCGCCGGACGAGTCCAATCTGTAACTCTTAGGCTAATATGTGATCGCGAAAAAGAAATCGACAACTTCACGGCATCAGAATATTGGACTATTGCGGTTTCTTTATTAAAAGAATCGACTCCTTTTGTAGCAACCTTATCATCAATAAAGGGACAGAAGGGCAAATTGGCGATCTCTACTGCTAAGGAAGCTGATGCCATAGAAACAGTGCTAAAAGAATCAACCTTTAAAGTTAAGCAAGTGAAGATTGAAGATAAACAACGCAAACCTTCTCCTCCGTTTATGACTAGCACTCTTCAGCAAGAGGCATGGAGAAAGTTTAAGTTCTCACCAAAAAGAACAATGGTAATAGCACAACAACTGTATGAAGGTATCCAGATTGGCGGAAAGGGAACAGACGGTCTTATAACTTATATGCGGACTGATTCTACATCCTTGTCAATAACCTCTGTTAATGAAACACGTAAGTATATAGCTGAAACATACGGCAATAAATACCTTCCACCTTCACCTAGAATATATAAAACCAAATCCAAGACATCCCAAGAAGCACACGAAGCAATACGACCAACTTCTATTCTAAGGGTACCAGACTTGCTTAGAGCAAATTTGAGCAATGATCAACTTAAGATATACAAGTTAATTTGGTCCAGAATGCTATCCTGTCAAATGACCAATGCCATATACGAATCCACATCAGTAGATATAGAATCCACTTCTAAAGATAACAAAACATTTTACATATTAAAGGCTAACAACTATCGATCTAAGTTTCCAGGTTTTGCAACAGTTTACGTAGAGGATACAGACGAAGAAACTAACGAGCCAACAGAAAATCTCCCCTCATTGGGAATGGGAGATTTGGTGTCATGCCAAGAAATACAGAAAGGTCAGCACTTCACTCAACCTCCCCCACGCTTTACAGAGGCAAGCCTAATAAAACTACTCGACCAACAAGGTATAGGCAGACCCAGCACCTACGCTCCAACCTTATCAACCATTTCAGACAGAGGGTATGTTGTTAAAGACAAACGCGTTCTCCATCCTACGGAACTAGGAGTCCAGGTTAGCGATCTGCTTAAACAGTTTTTCCCTAATGTCATGGATGTCGGGTTTACTGCACAAATGGAAGACGAACTTGACGAGATAGCTAGGGGAGAGCGCGAATGGGTACCTATGCTACAGGCTTTCTATCTACCATTCAAAAAAACCTTAGACGAAGCGCAAACCGCTATGCCTCTTCTGAAAATTGAAAAACCAACTGACGAAGTATGCGACAAATGTAACAAGCCAATGGTCATTAAGACTGGTCGTTTTGGCGAATTCACCGCCTGCTCAGGATTCCCGGATTGTAAAAACATCAAAAAATCCAACGACGAAAAACCTACGAATGAAGTATGTAATAAATGTAACAAGCCAATGGTCATTAAAGCTGGTCGTTTTGGTGAATTTATGGCTTGCACCGGATATCCCAATTGTAAAAATACCAAAGCAATTCTTAGCAAGATTGGAGTCCAATGTCCTGAATGCAGAGGTGATATAGTTCAAAAAAGGTCCAAAGCCAAGTTCAGGGTATTTTTTGGGTGTGCTAACTACCCCGATTGCAAATTCGCGGTTTTTAATAAGCCCCTCACCACACAATGCCCCGAATGCGATGGGTTGATGGTTATGAAAGGCCGAAACAAAGTGGCATGCTTAAATTGTGCCTGGCAAGGAGATCCGCCCAGTAAGGATGAAACCTAATCATATGGACCAGCTCTTGTTAAAATATTCGGAATTTCTCACAGGAACTAAAGGCCGCTCACCAAACACAACTCGGGTCTATATGAACGACTTACAACCTTTTAGGCAATTCATGCTAAATGAGGGTCTGAACTTATGGGATTTTAATCGACAATCGTTGCGTAAATATTTGGCTTGGTTAGCAACCTCAGCATCTAAAAAAGGGGTGGGATATGCACGGGTGAGCATGGCTCGAATGTTGGTGGTACTCCGTTCTTTTTACTTATTCCTCGAGCGCAATGGGACGATAAACAAGAATCCAATACCCAAAAGCAAGACCCTCCAAATAAAGGTTGAGAAACACTTGCCGGTATTTCTTGGATTGAAAGAAGTTGAACTTTTACTTGAAACCCCAGATACAACCACACCTTTTGGCATTCGTGACAAAGCTCTATTGGAATTACTGTACTCCTCAGGCATTCGCCTTTCTGAATTGGCGAATTTAGATATATCAAGTTTAGAAATAGATAGCCGAGAAGTGAAAGTCGTCGGGAAAGGTTCTAAAGAACGAATCGCATTAATAGGGCAAATGACAGCTGATGCGTTAAAACATTATTTGCAAGTAGGAAGACCTAACTTAGAACAGAATCCCGTTCCTGCCCTATTTCTGAACCGCTATGGATTCAGGTTATCTCAACGAAGCATCGAGAAAGTTGTATCTGCCACTGCTAAAAGAGCTGGTGTCAGACCGGGAGTGCATACGCATACTTTAAGACATACGTTTGCTACCCACTTGTTGGAAGGAGGAGCAGATCTACGAGTTGTACAGACCCTGCTCGGCCACGCCAGTCCAGCCACTACTCAAATATACACTCATGTAACTCAAAGCAAAGCTAAAGAAGTATACTTAGCTACTCACCCTAGGGCACATGTCCCAGCAGACGAGGAGGATAATTGATACTAATGGCTACTTTTCTGATCATAAACGGACCCAACCTGGACATGTTAGGAACCAGGGCACCCGAGCACTACGGCTCTATAACCTTGAAGACGCTCGAAGATAAAATCAAAAACAGGGCAAAAGAACTTGGTGTCGATGTTTCATTTTGTCAGTCTAATATAGAGGGGGAACTGGTAGGATTTTTAAACAACAATGCTGAGACTGCATCTGGAATAATAATTAATCCGGCAGGTTTAACTCAAGTTGGCTACTCTCTACTAGACGCATGCATAGATTCTCGAAAACCTGTGGTAGAAGTTCATTTAAGCAACATATATAAAAGAGAAGAATGGCGCTCTAACTCTATTTTCTCTAGGATAGCAGACTCCACCGTTTCAGGAATGAAATGGGTAGGCTACATCGCCGCGTTGGAATACCTAACATCTCTTAACAATATGGAGGTCTAATGTTGAATACCAGAATTCAAAGACTCCGTGACCAGTTGGATGAAAGCAAACAGGATGCGCTTTTAATAACACACCCAGAAAATCGTCGATATATGTCCGGGTTTACTGGATCGTCTGGGCACATACTCATATCCAGGGATCGGGCAGTGCTGGCCACAGATTTCCGCTACATAGAACAAGCTCAGGCACAATCCCCTGACTTCGAGATCATTCATATAGAAAGAGCTTGGCATTGGCTTTTAGACATCGCTTCGGAGATGAAACTGCAAACTGTCGGATTTGAAGGCACAACTATGACAGTCAACTCTCTAAAACACCTTGTTGAGCTAAACAAGAATCAACCGTCTAATACACAAGTCTCCTTCCTTCCTACAGAAGGAGTAATTGAAAAATTGCGTTCAATCAAAGATTCACAAGAACTAGAAGCCTTACAACGAGCGATAGATATCTCTGATAAAGCCATGGAAAATATCACACCTTCGATCCAAGTAGGCCAAACTGAAAAAGAAGTAGCCTGGAAGTTAGAACGGGAAATGAGAGAACTGGGAGCGGATTCAATGAGTTTTGAAATCATCGTCGCAACTGGATCCAATGGAGCCATGCCCCACCACAGGCCCACTACTCAGATTTTGAAATCAGGTGACCCTCTCGTAATTGACATGGGAGCGAAGTTTGATGGCTATTGCAGTGACATTACAAGGACTATATGTGTGGGAGAAACAGATGAACGATTCCAAAACATCTATAACTTGGTATTAGGGGCCCAGCTAACAGCCATCGCTACAATAAAACCTGAAATGACCGGCGAAGAAGGAGACGGCCTAGCAAGACAAGTACTTGATAGGGCTGGTTACCAAGGATATTTTGGCCATAGCCTTGGTCACGGAATTGGGCTAGAAGTACATGAACACCCTGGCTTAGGACCTAGATCTCCAAATGTACTAAAGGAAGGCATGGTATTCAGCGTCGAACCTGGCATCTATCTCAGTGGTTGGGGAGGTGTTAGAATCGAAGACCTAGTGGTGTTAGAATCTGGTGGGACCCGCCCTCTAAGTAAAGCTAGGAAATAAAAAAAGGAGACGCTTGTAATGGCATCTTTAGGATTTGGAGACCTTAGAAAGGGACTTAACATCGAGATAGATGGACAACCTTTCGAAGTCCTTGACTATCAACGTCATAAGATGCAACAAAGGGCTCCTGTAACTAGAATTAAAGTTAGAAACCTCCTAACTGGTAGCGTAACTGAAAAGACTTTCCAGGCTTATGAAACAAGTTTTTCTCCTGCTGATGTAGAGTCTAGAGCAAGCCAGTACCTATACACTGATGCTGTCTTCTATTTTTTCATGGACCATGAAACCTATGATCAATATGAATTATCAAAAGACCAAATTGGATCAAATACTGATTTCCTAAAAGAAGAGATTACTATAGATATCACTTTTTATAACGGGAAAATCATCGGTATTAAACTACCAACTTTCGTAGACTTGGTTGTTTCTCATAGCCCACCTGGTCTCAAAGGGGATAGTGCCCAAGGCGGAACAAAACCGGCCACCCTAGAAACTGGACTTAATGTTAACGTTCCATTATTTGTCCAAGAGGGTAACGTTGTGAAAATAGATACGCGAAATAGCCAGTATGTAGAACGAGTTAATTAATTGCCTATATTTACTGTTTCTCAGATTTCCGATTACATAAAACAACTAGTTGAGAACGATGAGTTGTTACTGGATTTGTGGATAACTGGGGAGATTTCTAATCTTCGTACTTCACAAGCCGGTCACGCATACTTCACTCTGAAAGATGACACAAACCAACTCCAATGCGTGATGTTTAAGCGAACCAAAGGTCGAGACCTTCTTGAAAGTGGTGTATCTGTTAGTTGCCATGGAAGAATCACCTTCTATGAAGCCAGAGGAAGTGTCGATTTCATAGGTGATATCGTCATGGCAGAAGGACTCGGCCTTTTAGCTATGGAATACGAACGCCTAAAATCTCAATTGGAAAATGAGGGCTTGTTCGATATCTCTCGCAAACGAACAATTCCTAAATTTCCCAAAGTCATTGGTGTGGTTACTTCTTCATCTGGCGCTGTATTCCACGATATATGCAATGTAATACAAAGACGGTACCCACTGGCTAAAGTAATATTAGCATCAGCTCAAGTTCAGGGTGCGAATGCACCCGCCAGCATTTGTAATGCAATAGATGCCCTTAATCTAGACGGAAGGCCGGACGTAATCATAATAGCTAGAGGTGGAGGATCCCAAGAGGAATTGTCGGCATTCAATGATGAATCACTTGCACGGACAATTTATAAAAGCAACATCCCTACAGTAAGTGCAATAGGACATGAAACAGATTTTACGATTGCGGATTATGTAGCAGACCTTCGTGCCCCAACCCCGTCAGCCGCAGCAGAAATAACCACTCCAGACGGATCTGCCCTAGTAACAGAAATTTACTTGATGATGCAACAGGCATATATTAGACTATCGTATAAATCTGCTGCTTTAACCCAACAAATTCAGGCTCTGGTATCTAAATTAGAGCATAACATCCCAGACATAACCACTATCTACAGGAATGTCGACGATCAATGTCAACGTATGGATTTCTCCGTATCATCGAAAACTGCTTTGCTAAAACAACAGATTATTTCAAGAACAATCCACCTAGAAGCTCTAAGTCCTCAGGCTACGTTACAGCGAGGGTATGCAATTATATCCACCCATAATGCACGCGAAGTAGTTTCTAGCATAAAGATGCTATCCCCCAATCAACTTTTGAGCATATCACTCAGTGACGGCACCGTTTCAACTACTGTTAACGATGTTATTAAGAACGAATCATAAAGAGTCCGGATGACAATAGTGTACTGTTATAGTGACAAAGACTAATATTAAGGTGAATCCTATGGATAAATCTCAAGATTCTGAAGAAATTGCTGTGGTTGCAAGCATGTCCTTTGAAGATGCCTATAACAAACTTGAAGAAACCACTAAAGCATTGGAAGCTGGCAATCTCACTCTGGAAGAATCGACCAACCTTTATAAGCAAGGGATGGAATTAGCCAAACACTGTAATGAACTTCTTAAGGCCACTGAGCTTAAAATCGAAACCCTTAAAACTCAATTTGGCAATTCGACTCTCCTGCTCAATACAGAAATAGAATCCTAGTGCTTAAAGTAGACTTACATATACATAGTCATTTTTCAAATGATTCTAGAGCAACCCCGGAACAAATAATCCGCATGTGTGTTCTTCACGAAATCAATTGTGTGTCAATTACTGATCACAACTCGATCAAAGGAGCTCTCGAAATACAAAAAATAGCTCCTTTTACCGTTATAACCGGTAGTGAAGTTAAGTCGTCCTACGGTGACATCATAGGATTATTCCTTCAAGAAGACATTCCACCAAATTTAACCCCTACTGAAACAGCTCAGGCAATTAAAGCCCAACACGGTCTAGTTATGATACCTCACCCATTCGACAGAGTCAGGTCATCAGCACTTGGAGATAAAGGTTTCATGGAAATTCTAGAATTTGTTGATATAGTTGAGAGCTTTAATGCACGTAATCTTTTCCGAGCGGACGACAAAAAAGCCAGGCAAATAGCGGATTATTATAATTTCATCTCAGCTGTATCCTCAGACGCGCACACTGCTGCTGAACTAGGCAGAACCTACCAAACCATGCCTGAATTCGACGGCACCCCAGAAGGATTCAAGGCTTCTTTAGCAAAGGCTAGCCAGGTGACCAAAAGGGCTAGATTGCTATCACGCTTTGCCCCAACATATGCAAAGATAGCTAATCGGGTATTTAAACTTTAACTGCTTCTAATAGAACATGCAGTGTTTATTTTGTATCGCTAGAATCAGCACCTAAACCTGTTTCGGATTATTTAGTCTGGTCCTTTTTCTTCGTAAGCACCTCATCAATTATTCCATATTCCAAAGCCGTTTCCGGAGAAAGATAATAATCTCTATCTGTGTCTCTCGCCACTTTTTCATAATCCTGTCCGGTATTATTCGCAATGATAGTTCTTATCTTATCCTGAAGTCTCAGTATCTCTCTAGCCTGGATTTCAATATCACTGGCCTGGCCTTGAGCTCCACCAATTGCCTGGTGCATATGAATTGTAGAGTTGGCCAAAGCATAACGCTTCCCTTTCGTGCCTGAAGTAAGCAAAACCGTAGCCATGCTAGCAGCCATACCAACGCATATGGTTGCAACATCACATGATATTAGACCCATAGTGTCATAAATAGCTAACCCAGAAGTTATTACACCACCGGGACTGTTTATGTACAGGTTGATGTCCTTATCTGGATCTTCGCGTTCTAAAAACAACAATTGAGCAACGATCAAATTAGATGTCTGATCGTTTATAGCTGTTCCCAAAAAAATGATTCTTTCTCTCAAAAGTAGTGAGTAAATATCAAAGGCCCGTTCACCCCTAGGGCCTGTTTCGATTACCATCGGTATAATATTTTCGGGGTTGCTTATCACTCTGGATACCTCCTACATTAAATCTATAAATCTATGCTTTTTTCTCAATCTCTAAATTATTCTCTTTTTCGCCTTTCGCTATTGCCATCAATCTTTCAAAAGTTTTACTAGTTACAATTGAAGACCTAAATGAATTCTTGAATGAATCTTTTTCAATCGCACGTCTAAACGATTCATTAACCTCACCCGAACCCATTAACATTTTACTTATCCCTTCATCTACCTCTTCATCTAATACTTCTATTTTTTGTTCCTCGGAAAGTTTTCTAAGAACTAGAGATCTCTTTATTCTATCTCTTGCGACAGGATCAAGTTCTTCCCTAACTTCTTCTTGCGTTTTTCCAACTTGTTTAAGATATGTGTCCATATCCATGCGTTGAGATTTAAGAGATTCTTCTTGATCGTCTAAAATCCTGTCTATCTCTCTTTCTACAATCACATCAGAAAATTCCATAGTAGTCACCGAGATGACTTCTTGTAACAACTTCTCTTGGAATTCCTGATCTGCCTGATTTTGAGCGGTATTAGACAAATTATCTCTTATGGAATCCCTTAATTGCTGGAATGTCTCGTATCCTTCTCCCACTCCCTTGGCAAACTCATCATCCAATTCAGCAAGCATTTTATGTTTGATGCCATTTATTTTGGCAAAGAATTCACATTCTTTGCCGGCCATTTCAGGATCTCCAAAGTCCTCAGGAATGATAATGCCAAAGGACTTCGAACCGTCTTTATCAATACCTTGTAGCTGTTCCGCAAATCCGGGAATCGGCAGGTTGTTATCTGCAGACGGTATATAATCTATTCCTTTTTGATCAATTATAACTTTACCTTCAACGCTCCCGTGTACATCCAATGTCACTAAATCATCAAACTCAACAGCACGTTCGACCGGTTCCCATGGAGCTACACTTATCCTAATTCTTTCAATTGCATCATCCACATGGGTTTCCTCTATTGATACAATATCTTGGTCAAGTCTAATATCAAGGTAAGAACCTAAATCTACTTGAGGTTCTAATGGAATCTTCGCCTTAAATGATATAGGATCAAGATTAATGAGTTCAATTGCCGGAGTTGCAAATGGTGTAATGCCTTCTTTTTCTACGGCCAAATCCACCGACTCTGCAATCAATCTATCCAATACTTCATGTATTAACTGATCGCGACCCAGCATTCTTTCTATAACAGTTCTAGGAGCCTTCCCAGGTCTAAATCCAGGCACTCGCACCTTAGATACTACTTTCCTGTATCCCCTATCTAAATATGGCTCTATATCTTGTTCTTCCAGTTCTACTAGAATGTTGGCTTCTATTGGAAGAGATTCGTCTCTTGTAATATTCAACTAGTTTTGTTCTCCCATCTATCAATTATAACAACATGGCTTCTATCCTGAAACCGTTCCCACAAGAATTATTTATATTGCTTGATCATATTCCCTGTTTTTTCATCCAACGCAGACTCGCGAAAGCCACGCCATGGGTAGTCAAATCCAAGGCACATCATGACTCATACTGTTTCATTCACTTATAATTTCCAAGCCCAATTCTTTAAGTTGGCTTTCGTCAACAGGACTTGGTGACCCAAAGAGCAGGTCACTGCCACTCTGGGTTTTGGGGAATACCATGGTTTCTCTAATATTCTCTTCATCAGCCAATAACATAACCAACCTCTCAACACCACATGCTATCCCTCCGTGGGGAGGAGCACCATATTCCAACGCATTTAATAATTGTCCGAACTCTGAATACATTTGTTCTTCTGAGTGTCCCATCAGCTCAAATATTTTCTTTTGCATGTCCACTTTATGATTCCTTATACTCCCTCCTCCCATTTCAAATCCATTACATATTAGATCATATTGCTTAGCAGTTACCGACCCTGGTTCACTCAACAAAAGACCTACGTGTTCATCCTTGGGAGAAGAAAACGGGTTATGTGGAGAATCCCATCTATTCTCATCAGGTTGCCATTCTAAAAGAGGGAAATTAACCACCCAGGCTAAAGACAACACATCAGAATCCATCAAATCGAGCCGCCTAGCCATTTCTTGTCTTAAAACAGAAAGAGCTCTGTTTACTATCAGAGAATCACCCGCAACTATTAAAACCAAGTCTCCTCTGCCTGCACCCATTCTACTGCAAATTGCTTTAACTTCTTCTATCTCTAGATACTTAGCCAGGCCCGAACGAACTTGGCCCATTTCTAATCCATCAATAGAACCGCCATCCTCTATTCCGATTGTCACAAGCCCAGCCGCACCGCAATCCTTAGCAATTTCTATCAATTCATCTATTTGTTTCCTGCTATATTCACTGCATCCTGGCGCACTAAATCCTTTAACCAGTCCCCCAGAGTTAGCAATATTATGAAGAATTTGAGCCTTAGAATCGAGAGCTATATCTGTAATGGTTGCTAATTCCAATCCAAATCGCAAATCAGGTTTATCACTCCCGTATTTTTCAATGCTTTCCTCATATGAAAGACGCACTAGTGGTGTAGTGACCTTTTTGTTAGGCGTCAGCGCCCTGACCAATGAAACGTACAAGTTTTCAATCAAGTCCAAAATGTCTTCCTCATCTACAAAACTCATCTCAATATCTAGTTGCGTAAACTCTGGTTGTCTGTCTGCTCTCAGATCTTCATCCCTGAAACAACGAGCTATCTGAAAATATTTTTCAAAGCCCGCCACCATAAGTAATTGCTTTAATTGCTGAGGCGATTGAGGTAATGCGTAGAATGAACCTCGTTGCAATCTACTCGGCACAAGAAAATCCCGTGCTCCTTCTGGGGTACTCTTAATCAAAATCGGAGTCTCAATCTCCACAAATCCGTTCTTGTCGAAGAAATCCCTCATGAATTTCACGACCTCATATCTCAAACGAATATTCTTCTGAAGTCTTTCCCTTCTAAGATCTAAATATCTGTACTCCAATCTAAGGGTTTCATCTATTTTCTGATCTTCATTAATGTAGAATGGAGGCACCTTAGAGGAATTAAGAATAGTTAGATTACTAGCATGTAATTCAACATGCCCTGTATCCATTTGGGTATTCACTGTTCCTAAAGGTCTTTTTTCTACTATTCCATCGATCTTCAAAACCCATTCTGAGCGAACCTCTTGGACCAAAGAATGGGCTTCAGGATTAATGTCGGGATTAAATACTACCTGCAAAATACCAGACCGGTCACGGAGATCAATGAAAATCAATCCTCCGTGGTCTCTTCTACGATGAACCCAACCCGCAACTGTTAAAGTGGAGCCAATTTGCGAAATATCCACCTGATTACAATAGATTCTATCCTTCACCTGTTATTCCCCTGTTCATTTATATACCCGCTGATTATAAAGGACACATTAACATGCATCAACGATGCTTAGGGCATCTATATCAGTAAATAATTAATATATCTATCTTTATGGCCGGATTATCCTTGTTTCTGCTAAACTAAAACCCATGCTTCCAATAGGGGACCAAAATATCGGTCATGGTGCAAAGCCATATATTGTATACGCTATTATAGGGCTTAATGGCTTAGTATTTCTCTATGAATTAATGCTAGCCGGTTCGATTTTTGTGTCCAACTCTTTCGATGTAACGCAATTCTTTCACAAATGGGGGGCCATACCCAAAGAACTCTTTTCAGGCAGAGAACAAACCCACGCCATTTTACCTGGACAATACATGGGGCTGCCCATACCTTTGAGGGCAGATATATCCTCACCTGTAACCCCTTGGGTGACCGCATTCTCTTCAATGTTCATTCACAGCGGTTGGATACATTTATCCAGCAACATGTTGTACTTGTGGGTATTCGGCGACAATATAGAATTCAAGTTCGGTCATTTTAAATTCCTTGTATTTTATATTGCTTCAGGCTTGGCAGCTATATTTGCTCAAAGTATATTTGATACTGAATCTATATCACCAATGATCGGAGCAAGTGGAGCCATATCAGGAGTGACAGGAGCATATTTGGTTTTATTTCCGTTTAGCAAAATACGAACCTTGGTGATATTTTATTTTATAACAGTAGTCCATCTGCCAACCATTGTATTGCTTGGCTTTTGGTTTATCCTTCAATTGCTAAAAGGAATAGGTACGCTTGGAGGATTTGATGACGGCGTTGCATATTGGGCCCATATAGGGGGTTTTATAGCCGGAATTGTCGTTGCTACATTTTATAATCTCGTGAAAGGTAATCCGTTGTGGCCACGCAGGCAATCACAAAGGAATGATTGGACCATCCATCCATACCCATAGGAGCATTTCCCTGTCTTAGAAAACAACTAACCCTTTAATCCAAACATCACTATCCTTGACACTTGTTTGAGCCATAATTACAATCCGGACAAGGATAACGAATCTCTATACTCCTTAAACTTAACTCCCAAGCAGACACATTTATCACAGATTCGTCCTTTTTAAGGAGGCTGCATGGCCCCCCAAGACACCAATCAGTTTGCTAACGGCACTGAGGTGCCAGAGATAGTAATAGCAAGACTACCTCAATACTTACGCGTCCTCAATTCCATCGCTGATGCTGGAATAGATGTCATAAGTTCACTGCAATTAGGGGTCAAAATGCAGGTCACTCCAACACAAATTCGCAAAGACCTTAGTCATATAGGTAGATTTGGCAAACAAGGTAAAGGATACAACGTCAGGTATTTAGCTGCAGAATTGCAGAGAGTCTTAGGGTTAAATAAAAATTGGCATGTCTGCCTGATAGGAACTGGTCGTCTAGGCAGAGCTATATTGAACTATCCAGGATTTGTTCCAGAAGGATTCAGGGTTAAAGCAGCGTTTGACATAGATCCGTCTATAATAGGTCAAACAATTGGGGGTTTGACTATCCAACCTATTGATGAACTAAACGATAGTATAAATAAACACAACATAAAAATAGGTATCACCGCAGTGCCAAGCAATATGACTCAACAGGTTGTAGCACTAATAACTTCGTGCGGTATCACGTCAATCCTGAACTATGCTCCAATGTATCCTCAAGTGCCACCGCATGTAAAAGTCAGAAATGTGGACCCAGTCCTAGCCCTTCAATCAATGACCTACTACCTTAATAGGTCACCTGATGGCGACAAAGTGTAATTATAGGCACGAAATGAGGCTTCTATACGGATAGTCCCTTTTGGGGGTACGGAGTGTTGCGACCGCTATTGCTCAGGAGAATCGTCGCCTGAATATTGAAAGTGCTGCTTAATAAGGACTAAGACACTTCCTAGCAACAAATAGATGGCTCCTAACCATTCCCAATCGTCTACATATATAAACGCTCCTGAGATCCCACACACCAGAAAGAATACAGCTCCAGACAATCCCGAATTCTTACTTATGATGAACATCAAAATCAATATAGGAGCTCCTATCAGAGCCCCAAAAGGAACTAATCCAGCAGACGTTCCAAAAAGCACCGCCATGCCAGTATTTCCTCTAAACTTGAAGAACACGGGGAAAAACTGCCCCAGCAAGGTGCAAATCATAGTGGCAGCTATCCAGGTTAATTCTACATTCATTAAGGCTAGTGGGAGTGTTACTAAAACACCCTTTAATACATCCAGAATGAAAACAACAATCCCATACTTTTTCCCCACCTGCCTCCAAATATTTGCAGTGCCCGGATTTCCTGTCCCCAACTTTCTGATATCAATACCTTTAGCCCTACAAATCAATTCACCGACTAACACAGAACCCAAGATATATGAGCCTAACAACCAAATTATATAAAACCATATTGAATGCAAATCATACCTTCTAAAATTTAAATTAATGGCTTATCAAATAACACACGTTAATTTCAACAAGCCAAACCTACTTATACACCTAAGTCGCTACTCATTTCTACTACGCCATAAATGCTAATGGTCCCACTCTATGGGACCATTAGCTAATTCTCGCAAAGGTCTTGTCCCCTCGTGCAAGAATTACCAATTGTAACATGATGCAACAATTAATCCATTTAAGTCTGAACTGCAGATAGGATAGAAATTATATTAAGCCTAAATGGTATTGTCGTGGAAAAATAGGGAATGAACGAATACGATATTTTCGCCAGCCAGCTTCGCTCAGACCTACAGCAAACTACAAACCTCTATTAGCCCTACGCATTTTTCTTAAACGTGAAACAGCCACACGTATTTGGGCTCGTTTCAACTGAGCCAACGCCCTCTCTAAATCTAAATTCCCTTCCCTGTTTTCCAGTCTCTCACTGGCTCTTTCCATAGCCAATTGAGCTCTACTCTCATCTATTTCTTGTGAATGCTCAGCAGCATCTGACAAGATGGTTACTCGGTTATCCATCACTTCTAAGAAACCACCTGTAACGGCGAAAAAGCTCTCCTCGCCATCTTTTCGTATCATTAGAGGTCCTGCTTTAAGATTAGTCATAAGAGCAGAATGATGGGGCAAAATACCCAATTCTCCTTCAATGCCTGGGGCGACAACCGCCTCAACACTATCGGAGTAAACTACTCTCTCAGCAGTGATAATTTGCAGTTCAATAGAATTCATTTTCTAATCCAAATTCAACAATTCTGTATCTATTCAGCCGTCATAGCAGAAGCTTTTTCTAGAACTTCCTCTATTGATCCAGTCATGTAGAATGCCTGCTCCGGAATTTCATCATGCTTTCCATCAAGTATCTCTTTAAATCCACGAATGGTATCCTTCATGGAGACATATTTTCCCGGAGTACCAGTGAAAGTCTCGGCTACGAAAAACGGTTGCGTTAGAAATCTTTGGACTTTCCGTGCTCTGGATACTGTAACCTTGTCTTCTTCAGATAATTCCTCAGCACCTAAAATAGCTATAATGTCCTGCAGATCTTTATATCTCTGCAATACCTCTATAACTCCTTGCGCAACTTCATAATGTTCGTCACCAACTATACTAGGTTCCAATACTCTTGAAGATGACACCAATGGATCGACTGCTGGATACAATCCTTGGGCAGCAAGAGACCTTTCTAGGGAAACTACCGCATCCAGATGCCCAAAGGTAGTAACAATTCCAGGATCCGTATAGTCATCAGCAGGAACATAGATTGCCTGGAACGAGGTTATAGAACCCTTTTTGGTGGATGTGATTCTCTCCTGCAAGGCTCCCATTTCTGTTGCCAGTGTTGGTTGATAACCAACAGCTGAAGGCATTCTACCCAATAAAGCTGATACCTCCATTCCAGCAAGAATGTATCTGTAAATGTTATCTATAAACATTAGGACATCTTGGCCTTCCTCTTCCCTAAAGTATTCCGCCATCGTGAGTCCGGTAAGACCTATACGAGCTCTGACTCCAGGGGGTTCATTCATTTGACCGAAGCACATGACGGTGTTAGCCATTACTCCAGATTCTTGCATTTCCTTCCAAAGATCATTGCCCTCCCTTGAACGTTCACCAACTCCAGCGAATACAGATACTCCCTTATGGACAGTGGCAATGTTTCTTATCAATTCCATGATGATAACAGTCTTTCCTACACCGGCTCCTCCATATGCACCTATTTTCCCGCCTTTGGTAAATGGAGTGACCAGATCAAACACCTTAATCCCGGTTTCTAAAATCTCTGTTGTAGTTAATTGATCCTCAAAAGAAGGAGGAGGTCTATGTATTGGCCATTTTTCCTTAGTTACTACAGGACCAAGATTGTCCAACGGGTCACCAGTTACATTAAAAAGCCTCCCCAATGTCTCTGGCCCAACAGGCACAGGAATAGGGCCACCCGTGTCTTCAGCTTCAGCCCCCCTAGCCAGTCCCTCTGTAGGGCCTAGCGAAAGGCACCTAACCCAATTATTGCCAATGTGTTGTTCAACTTCCAAGACTAGTTTTTCTTCACCCGTACCTATCACTAAGGCATTAAACAAGCCTGGCATTTCATCTGGTGGAAACTCCAAGTCCACCACTGTTCCTATAATCTGTACTACCTTCCCTTTAGCCATATATATCCTCTCATTAAGGATTCAAGATATCGTTCTTGAACCCCACGTTAGTAATATGTTATCGAATTACGTTCAACCTTTCAGGGCAATGGTGCCAGCAATGATATCGAGAAGCTCATTAGTTATACTGGCTTGCCTGACCTTATTTAACTCAAGTGTCAGATCGTCCACCATTTCGTTCGCACTATCAGTCGCATTGCGCATCGCAACCATTCTTGCCGACTGTTCACTAGCGTTAAGTTCCAATAATCCATGATATATTTGCATTTCTATATATCTGGGTAATAGAACATTTAGAACACCCATCGGATCCGGCTCATATATGTACCCAACTTTTGCTTCATAAGGTAGATCAGAAGGATCCACCGGAATAACTCGTTCAATAGTTGGACGCTGAACAGCCATGGATACGAATCTAGGATACGCTATATACACCTCATCCGTACTAACAGACGAGTATTCATCTAAAACCATCTGTGAAAGTGGAAGTATGTCGGAGACTTTGAGTTGATCTCCCATATTAGTAAACTCTGCTTTCAGATTCAGTCCTGTTCTAACTATAAAGTCCCTTCCCTTTCTACCTACTGCAATTACCTGAACTGAGGATCCCTTTTTTGACAAAATGAATTCCGCTACCGCTCGATTTAAATTACCATGTAGTCCACCACATAAACCCCGGTCAGGGGTAAAATGAATTAGAGTAACATCTTGGACGTTCCTACGTTCTAAAAGAGGATGCACTAATTCCACAGCATCTTGTTGAGCTTCAAGATTAGCGATTACTTCCTGTATTTTCTCCGCATACGGCCTACCAGACAATACTGCTCCTTGCGCCTTTCTCATCTTAGAAGCAGCTATCATTTCCATTGCATGAGTGACCTTCGCAGTGTTTTCTATACTGCGTATCCGTCTCCTTAACTCCCTCAAACTAGGCATCGCTAATAACTACTCCTATTGTACAGAAAGCATAAAAGTTGATTTAAAATCTTCTATCGCCTTTTTCAATTCGTCTTCTAGGTCAGGAGTCAAATCCTTTACATCTGATATTTTTGACTCCAAAGCCGATTGGGAGGTTTCCATATATGCTTGAAAACTGAATTCGAATTCTCTGCATTTTGCAATTGGCACATCGTCCATATATCCATTGGTTATTGCATAAAATACAGCAACTTGCCTAGCCATAGACATTGGTTTATTTTGAGGTTGCTTCAGAATCTCTGTGCTGCGCTGTCCTCTTTCTAATTGTGCTCTAGTTGCACGATCAAGATCTGCTGTACCAAATTGAGCAAAACTCGCCAACTCTCTAAATTGAGCCTGATCCAAACGCAGTCTGCCGGCTACTTTCCTTATTGCTTTCGTTTGTGCAGCACCACCTACTCTGGATACCGATAATCCTACGTTTACTGCTGGTCTTACACCAGCATTGAACAACTCAGGTTCCAGATAAATTTGACCATCTGTGATAGATATCACGTTAGTGGGAACATACGCAGCAACGTCGCCAGCTTGAGTCTCAATGATTGGCAAGGCCGTCAAAGAGCCGCCACCATACTCTGGAGCTAATTTAGCAGCTCGTTCCAAAAGTCTGCTATGTAGATAGAAAACATCGCCTGGATATGCTTCTCTACCTGCTGGTCGTCGCAATAACAGCGACATTTCCCTATAGGCCCAAGCATGTTTAGTAAGATCATCGTATATAATCAACGCCTCTTTCCCTGACTCCATAAATTCTTCACCCATAGCACATCCAACATAGGGAGCTATATATTGCAATGGAGCAGGATCAGCAGCATTAGCAGCTACTATTATCGTATGTTCCATAGCACCTGCCTCCTCCAATGTAGCAACCACTTGAGCCACTTTGCCTTGCCTCTGCCCAATGGCTACATAGATGCAAAGCAAGTCTTGGCCTTTTTGATTAATGATAGTATCTATCGCAACAGCAGATTTACCTGTTGACCTATCTCCAATTATTAACTCTCTCTGTCCACGACCGATAGGTATCATAGAATCTATCGCTTTAATACCGGTCTGAACTGGGGTATCCACTGATTGCCTTGCAACTACGTTAGGAGCTAGCCTTTCCATAGGTCTGGTCTTTTCAGAAACAATCGGGCCCTTACCATCAAGAGGCCTTCCTAAAGCGTCAACTACACGTCCCAGTAGTCCATCCCCAACAGGAACCTCAATAGTTCGACCTGTAGACCGAACCGTGTCACCCTCTCGAACGGCGTTAGGATCACCCATAACAACCGCTCCGACCGTATCTTCTTCCAAGTTTAGAGCCATGCCAAATATGCCATTCGGGAATTCCAGCAGTTCACTGTATTGAACTCCCTGGAGACCCTGAATGCGAGCTATCCCATCGCCTGCTTCAACAACAGTGCCGACGTCAATCATTTTAAGGTCGCCCTGAAACTCTTCTATTTGACGCTTAATTACCGAAACTATATCTGAACCACGAGTCGTCATCCCTGACCTCCTAACTATTCCCCAATCCAACAGTTTGTAATGAAATCGCCCCAAGACTGCGTCCCAAATCAAATAACCGAGACTTGGTGCTACCATCCAGCATACGATCGCCAACTACAATCGTAAGGCCCCCAATCATTTTTTCACTTATTTGAGATTCTAAAATAATATTTTTACCAGTTAGTTTACTCGCAAATTCTTTAATGCCATCCATTTGTCTATCGTCAATGGTAACCGCAGAAAACGTTTTCACTCTAACTACACCATTATAGTGGTCTAATAATTTCAGAAACTCAGCTTCCACATCTCTAATCCTTTCGGCGTGGCCACGAGATGCCATTAAAGAAAGCAGGTTGCGCGCTGAAGCAATCGTATCAGGTAAAACTTCACTTATGACGCTAACCTTCTTTTCTAATGAGATACTAGCAGCCTGCAAAAATAGCCTGAATTCCTCTTCATCCACAAATGCCTTCATAAGTGCCAGATCCTGGGCCCACTTATTCAAACGCTCTGAGGATGAAGAGTCTTCCTCTGAAACAGCTATTTCAAAAACAGCTTGAGCATATCTTTTTGCCGATATAGAAGACGCCATAACAGTTAGCTCTCTTTATCCACATTAGATTCCTGACTCAAAACTTTCCCTATAAGATCTTTATGAGATTCCCTATCCAAAGATCTCTCTATCACACGTTCTGCAGCATAAATAGCAAGTCCTGCAAAATGAGTTTTTACTTCCTCAATTGCTTCACTTTTTTCTTGCTCTATACCTTGCCTAGCCCGTTCTATGAAAGCCTCAGCTTCATTCCGGGTTTTGGTCATTTCATCCTCTCGGAATTTCTCCGCTATTTGGCGTGCCTGTTCTAACAAACGTTGTCCTTCCAGTCTAGCCTCATTAAGTTGTTCTTGTGTTTTGGCTTCTGAAGCAGTTGCAGCCTGACGGGCACTATCTGCCGCCTCTAAGCTTTCTCTAATGCGTTCAGACCTTTGATCCAAGAGCTTCAATATGGGCTTAAATGCAAAAAGGTACAAAATTGCCAAAAGGATAGTGAAGTTGACCAGGAATACCACTAAACTCGGTATATTTAAACCTAAGTCGGCCATAACTAACCTCTCATTTATGCCATTACACTAGGATTAGGCCACTAAGGCCAATATAACTGCAACGATCAAGGCATATATACCTAGGGCTTCGGCGAATGCTATGGCCAAGATCATATTTTGCAATATGGCTCCTCTGGCCTCCGGATTACGTCCAATAGCACTCATAGCAGAAGCGCCCAAAATACCAATACCTATTCCAGGACCTAAGAGTCCTAATCCTATCGCAAGTCCTGCTGCTAACACTTTCGCCGCTTCCTTACCCATAGCCTCAGCAGCGGAACCAACAGCTCCTACAGCTAATAAAACATCGAATCCTAACATGTTAAGCTGTCCCTCCTTAATAAATCATTTTTTCTCTAGTTTTCTTATCGGTCTTGACCTGCAGCGTAAATCGCCCATACTCCACCTACTACGAGCCCAAGTAACGCTACGCCTACAACAGTAAATATAAGAAGAAGTACATCCATCGTTTACCTCCTTAATAGCTGGTTTAATAAATAACTACTTTTAATCCTATTCTTCGTGATGTGCAATCGCTACAGCGGCAAATGTCACCGTTAACCCTGCGAATATCATTGCCTGAATAAATCCTACCAATAATTCCAGTCCATAAAATGGAACACTAAATATAAATGGAATCAGAAAAGCTGATACCAATATAAGTATTTCTCCAGCTAGCATATTACCAAACAAACGAAAAGTGAAGCTTACAACACGAATCAATTCACTTAACGTTTCCAATATGCCTACAAAAAGGTCTATCAGGGCAGTAAAAAGATATTTAGGTCCTCTAAATAAATTCCTGACCCGTATAAACTTGCTCAAATATCCAATACCCAAAACCTTGAATCCCCAAAATTCGACAAACACAAAGGCTACTATAGCAAGCGCTAGAGGCATATTAATATCTGTACCTGCTGGTCTAAACAAATCTACCTTAGACATATGAGTATCGTGCCCATCAATAGGAACCGCTTCTTGATGAATAATCCCATGTGAATCATAGGATGCAGCTTTAACGTCCAATTCCTGGCTGCTTGCCCAGTAAACACCTCCATCTGGAGCTTGTGGATCAAAACCCCAGGCAGGATAAAACGGTAACAAACCCATCCACGCGTTAAACATTACAAACAAGAATATAGTCGCTATTACTGGAAAGAATCTACGCGCCATCTCTTTACCGGACACACCTTCCACAAAATTAAATAGGCTTTCCACTATTAATTCTACAAAACACTGGAATCTACCTGGGATTAATCGCTTTCTACGAGCACCAAGTACCAACACTAATATTAGAACCAGTGTAGTTGCAAAGGAAGACATCATAGTATTCGTGATGGCAAATCCCATAAACCCAAGATTATGCCCTTGCATGGCCTCTTCTCTCTTGTCTGCGGGATAAACCGCCTGGGCAGGAAGATGAATCTCAGGTGCATCTAGTGAAAGTGCAGAAATAGGCGTTCGGGACTCGATGAATTTTTGACCTATCGCTCCAACTATAAACCCCAATACCAGGAGGGTTATTATCCCTAACCCAATGCCCATCACGAGTGGTTTCGCCATAAGTCCTATCAATCACCTTCTTCTTTATCATCCTCTTGTAGAGGAGAAACACTGCTATCCGACTGCCGTATTATATGTGCCAACGTCTTATAAATACTGTAACTTGAGACTAATAAACCTAAGGCAACTCCCGACAACACAAATAGCGGGGAACTCTCAGTTTTGTCATCAAGCCACTTCCCTCCCAGTAGGCCAATTACTACACTACTAGATATAAACCACCCAACACCGACAAGTCTAAGCGCAAGTGAATACGCAGACATCTTTTACTCTAGAAACTTAGTGAACTTTATCACTAGCCCCTACCCAAGTCAAACAAATAGATCGCTTCAACCACTAGAAGAAGTTTTGCCGAAATCTTCCAAATCCAAGGTGTCTATAAAATCAGTAAAAGCAGAAAGTCTCCGCAATTCCTCTTCATTCACCTTGCTTGGTTGTTCTCCATCATATTCCGATTCACCTAGTATTATGGGCTTGCCCGTTTCCGAATCAAGTTGAATGCTGGCCACTTCCATCACAGAGTCTTCAGCGTAGATTGGCACCTGAGCCCTAACCGCTAAAGCTATCGCATCACTTGGACGGGAATCAATATCAAATTTTTTCCCACCTTTCGAAAGACCTATCTTTGCAAAAAAGGTGTCATCCTTAAGATCGTATACCAGGATATGCGTAATTTGGGCACCCAAAGTATCTACAAAAGATTGAAGCAGGTCGTGCGTCAACGGCCTAGGTACCGATATTTCCTGAAGTTTAACAGCAATTGCGTCCGCTTCCGCTGGGCCAATCCAAATAGGCAAATACCGATCCGAATCCTTGTGTTTAAGAATAACTACTCGTTGGTAATTCATGAGACTGACCCGAATGCTATCTATGGTCATCTCTTGCATGCTTGGATACCTCCTGCCCAATCTCGAACTAATTGTAGAGTTGGTCTTCGTTAAGTGTCAAGGGAATAGAATTTTAACCAGAATGTCAGGCCAAACAACCTAAAGTAGGGTCTTATCTTAAGGTTGGAAAAGCATTTAATTCCACTAACCAATTTAGGCGGATCTTTAGGGCTTCTATCTCAATAGGTTCCAAAAGATCCACTAGCTCCTTAATTTTTCCTCTAGGTTTATTTAAGCCAGTCATTAATTTTGTCAAAGGTTTACTGAAATACACAGGAAATTCCTCTCCCCAAAAGTCCCAGATAGCCGTTCGCAATTTATGATGCTGATGGAAAGTAAGTCCATGATCTATACCCCAAACACGCCCTTCTGATCCTATAAAGCAATGCATGGCTTTTCTGTCAGCATTATTCGCCAATATATCGAAACAAGCAATTTCTCGAAGAGCACACCGATAATTCTCAGGAATATCTCCGTATGAAATTGTTTGAGATGGGATTACATACCTTTGCACCGATCCAACACCATAAGGCCCACCTCTTATAACTGTTTCAGGGATAAAATTCCAACCCAGAATCACACTAAGCAAGTAGGCTGCATATTCCCTCTTGTACAGAGTGCCGGAAGGAAAATCCCATAGCGGGACTTCACCATATTTTGGCTTATAAATGGCAAACCGATGGCGACCCGTCCCATTCCCTATTTTAACTAGAAATGTGTAATTCGAACCCACTGGGAAACGGTCACACGATAGAATTTCGCCTTTACTAAGGAATTTACCCATTTCTTCCGACTAATACGATCTGAATTAATCACTATCCTTTATATGCTTGATGTCCGTTTGAACGCATACATTTATGACCATCTGGCCCAATAGGTTTATCACAAAGAAAACAGCGTGGCCTGCCTGCCGCACAAACCTGTAGAGCTTGCCTGGAAAGGTTGTCAGCCATCTCACCGGAAATCCAGAAACTCAAATCAGCTGGGAAGTTTTCTTCAGTGTCTAGTCCATAAATCAAAAATAAGAACGCATTCGACGGAGAATCGTGCCCCATGGATAGACCGCCTACCTGGAATTCTACGAAAGTAGGACCCCCGTTCCAGGTGTCCTCTGGAACACTATTCCCCTGACTAGATTTAGCCGGTGATAGTGACTCTTCTATCTGCTGAATATATATAGCTAACTGTTGCAATTGTTCTTTTTCTAGCCAAAGCACTGCTTGAGCTTCACCAGCTCCTAGGGAAAGCCTGAAAGTTCGGTTTCCGGGTTTGCCCACAGCTTCTACGCCTATTTCGGTCAAAAGGCCAAAGCTATTGTTTGATTGGTACTGTTCCATTACCGTTAATTTTAATTCCAATATTCTCGCATATCAAGTATTGCTACCTAACGAAATATTCAAAAATTGTTTATTCTGTAAATTCCCGACCCTAATAATTAATAAGAGAGTGTTATGTAAACCTCTCGGTTAGCGGAATCATCCCCGCGTTCTGAATATGCCAAAGGAACTAGTATACCCGTGGAGATAAGTAGTTCCACCAACAGGGCCTATTTCACCATTGCAGAAAAATCCCCCTAATGGAATGTCACCTATTATATCCTTAAACATATTAGTATCGTGATCAGCTAGGCCATAAAGATATTCCCCCCTTCCTAAACATGAAAACAATAAAGCTCCAGCTGAATCCATAGGGGCATGTTGGTCTGAATAGTTGCAAAGGATGCCACTAAGATCTTCTTGTGACGTATTAGCGTCTCTAAGGTGGAATTGGACAATTTGGCCTTCTTCCAACCCTTCTCCAATGGCCATAGCTCCAGTACTAGGATCTATGCCGACTATATTTCTGATCAAAAAATCTCCCAATTGAGGATCTTCTTCAAATTTATCCATTACCATTCCTAAGAATAGTGAATGCCTTACCAACTCCCGATCATGAGAAGTAAGATCTTTATATATCTCTTTCAAAATTTCGACCGTTGGGCGTCCATCCAATTCTATCAGTACATTGCGTTCACTTCTGGTTATACGCATTGGGGTGCCGATCGGTCTGCACCCTTGAGCGACAACTGGATCAATAACAATATTACCATCAAATATGATCGCAACTGCCCCAGAGTCAAATGTTTTATCACCTAGAAAGAGAGTGTTTCCTCCTTCCGGTGAAGAACCGCTGGCCATACCGCCTATTTTTGTCCCTTTCTTAAAAGCATAATCCAATCCTAACAAGAGATTCTGACTGCGAATTGTGAATGGGTCTGTAATAATTAAGAATTGCGGATCCTTATCAGCAGACATCCCTGTTAGTGTTTCCCATTCTGTTGGGGGTGCATCCAAATCAGGAAGCGCATCATCATCAACATGGAATGAATTCAGGTTGACTTGAGGTAAACTGGCCACGGTCAAGGATATGCCAGACCTATGTTCTACTTCTTTCCCGTTACCTATCACCCCTCCGGCCGAGCAGCCAACAAACTGGGTGGGATTAAGCCTCTCATGTATCACCAGAGGTATCCTTCTGAAGTCTCCCTTGTGATCATCTGTTATAAACAATACTGCTAGATCAATTGAATTCACATCGGTTTGCTTTTCGATTTCCGAAATGCATTCGGATAAACCAGTAATAGTATCTGGGTTTTCTGATAATGCGGATGCCCACTTCATATATTTGCTCCAGTTCTAACAACACCCCATGATGCCTAACATTGCCCCATGGGTTCCAGTAAGTTAACACTGGCTATTTTATACTTCCTAGTCCAAAATAAATCAACGTATTTTATAACGGGGAAGAAATCTATTGGCTAATAAACTCCAATACGAAACCAGTCCATATCTTCTTCAACATGCTAATAACCCCGTGCAATGGTATCCATGGGGCCCTGAAGCGCTGAAAAAAGCAAAGGAAGAAGATAAACCTATCCTTCTCAGTGTAGGGTATTCCGCTTGCCATTGGTGTCATGTTATGGAACATGAATCCTTTGAAAATAGTGCCATCGCTGACTTGATGAACTTACATTTTGTAAGCATTAAAGTAGATAGAGAAGAACGACCTGATATTGATTCCATTTATATGCAAGCAGTTCAAGCCTTAACTGGCCATGGTGGATGGCCAATGACCGTATTCCTTACTCCGGAAGGCAAACCTTTTTACGGAGGAACATACTATCCCCCAGAGGATCGGGGAGGAATGCCCGGATTCCCCAGGGTTTTAACTGCAATGGCAGAAGCATACTTAAATCGCAAGACAGAACTTGCTAATGCTACATCTGGATTATTGGAACATTTAGAAAATATGGCAAAGATACGATCACATAAAGAAATGCCTTACATGGAGTTAATAGACGCGGCTTTTACCCAATTAAAGCAAGGATTCGACTCAGTAGAGGGTGGGTTTGGAATGGCTCCCAAATTCCCACAGCCAATGATTTATGACTTCCTACTTCATAACCACCACTCAACTAAAAACAAAGTAGCTTTACACATGGTGGAATTTTCCTTGAATAAGATGGCTAATGGTGGAATCTACGACCAGCTAGGTGGAGGTTTTCATAGATATTCAACAGATGAGTCTTGGCTAGTGCCCCATTTTGAAAAAATGCTCTATGACAATGCCCTATTGGCCAGCTTATACACACACGCATTCCAAGCTACTGGAAAAAGCCGGTATAGAAAGGTAACCGAGGAAACCATAGATTATATCTTAAGGGAAATGACAACGAATGAGGGAGGATTCTGTTCATCTCAAGATGCAGATAGCGAAAATATTGAAGGTAAATTTTTTGTTTGGACACAAAACGAAATAGATGAAGCCCTTGACAATCCAGATGTCGAAATATTTAAAAAATATTTCAATGTGACCGCCACTGGTAATTTTGAAGGCAAAAATATACTAAACATTACCATTAGCTCTAAAGAGTTAGCTAGAAAATTCAATTTGACTGAACATGACTTTGATTCAACTATAGAACGATGCAAAATCATCTTACTGCATTTTAGGAATAGTCGTGTTGCTCCTCAGCGCGATGATAAAATACTTACTGCCTGGAATGGCTTAACTCTACGAGCAATCGCTCAGGCGTCCTCTGTATTTGAGAGAGAGGATTATCTTGAAGCCGCTATTAACAACGCCCACTTCATAATAAACAACCTGTTAGTCAATGACCGACTATGTAGAACCTACAAAGATGGAAAAGCTAAACTAAACGGGTATTTAGAAGATTATTCATTTTTAGCAGACGGACTATTAGCACTTTATGAAGCCACTTTTGACCCAATCTGGTTCACCCAATCTAAAAAGTTGGTCGACATTATGATTGACCTATTTTGGGATCCTGAGACAGGTTTATTTTACGATACAAGCAAGGATCATGAAGCATTAATAATCAGGCCGCGGGAATTCTTCGACAATGCTACTCCGTCAGGCTCCTCTATAGCTGTAGAGGTGCTCGTTAAATTATCCAGACTCACTTCACAAAAACGATATCTGTCCATCGCTGAAACCGCATTAAGCTCGATGCATCAAATTATGGCACGCTACCCAAACGGGATGGGTCGCTGGCTATCAAGTCTAGACCTTTATCAAAATCCTTCAAAAGACATTGTTGTTATAGGACAGCCAACCGATCCTGCTACCAAAGCGTTGCTGAAAGTAATCCACAACAGTTACATTCCCAATAAGATACTTGCTGGATTTAATGATGCTATTCAAGATTCGATTGATGATATACCGCTGCTAAACTACCGAACTAAACTCAGAGGCAAACCAACTGCATATGTATGCGAAAACAATGTCTGCAAACTGCCCGTTACAGATTCTGAAGCCCTATATCAACAAATAAAAGACCTGTAACCGCTCTGGATGAGTTAATTAAACTCGTTCAACTACCATAGCAATACCTTGGCCACCGCCAATACACAAACTTGCAAGCCCGAACCTATCATCCCGCCGTTTCATTTCATAAAGAAGAGTAGTAAGAATACGCGCTCCACTGGCGCCTATTGGATGCCCTAATGCTATGGCTCCCCCGTTAACATTTGTAATTCCCCAGTCTAAGTCTAACTCTGCACCTACAGACAAAACTTGTGCGGCAAAAGCTTCATTAATTTCAATTAAATCGATATCTTCTAAAGTCTTTTCTGCTTTATCCAAAGCACCACGTATCGCTTGCACTGGAGCAACCCCCATCATCATAGGTTCTAATGCGGCAGAAGCATAACTGCGTATTAAAGCCATTGGCTCCAAAGATAATTCCCTAGCCTTGGTTTCATCCATAACTACCATTGCCGAAGCTCCATCATTAATCCCTGAAGAGTTTCCAGCAGTCACTAAGCCATCTTTTGCAAATGCAGGACTAAGCTGTGCCAATCCTTCTATACTTGTATCTAATCTCGGGTGCTCATCACTCGAAATGACAGCAACGTCACCTTTCCGTTGCTCCACATATACATTTACTATCTCTTCATCAAACAGGCCTTCTTTAATCGCTTTATTGGCCCGTTTTTGACTGCGCAAAGCGTAATGATCTATATCTTGGCGACTCAAACCATAGATTTTAGCGAGATGTTCTGCAGTAACACCCATATGGCAATCAATCATACAATCTGAAAGACCATCGTTTATTACGGAATCAATTAATTCACCCTCCCCTAATCTATAACCGTAGCGCGCTTTCCTTAACAAGTAGGGAGCAAGACTCATGTTCTCAAATCCACCACAAATTATTACATCTGCATCCCCAGATCGAATAGCCTGAGCAGCTAGGGCTACCGCTTTAAGCCCCGAACCACAAACTTTATTGATAGTCATAGCGGGCACTGTTGTTGGCAAACCTCCCGCAATGGAAGCTTGCCTAGCAGGGTTCATTCCCTGTCCTGCAAAAATGACGTTCCCCATAATCACTTCATCAACATTTTCTACTGCAAGCTCAGCACGCTTTAATGCCTCTGCAATAACAATTCCACCCAGCTTGACTGCCGAGACATTAGAGAGCCCGCCTCCAAATTTTCCTATAGGCGTCCTAGTGGCGCCTAATATAACAGCATTTCGCACAGTAACCTCCCGAAATAGTAGAGCAATGATATGTACTTTCCATTATATTAACAGTGATCCTATGTTATATAAGTATAAAGCTTAGCCCACTAATGAGGAAGAATTTTAAGGAGGTCATATGATCTATGGAGTTATAGGTGTCACCATCTGGACGTCAAATATTGACAATATGTTGCCATTCTATAGAGATATTATGAAATTACCTTTGCATTCAAATCATGGTGATTTCGTCGCATTTAAATTCAAAGGTTTCCGTCTCAATTTAGGCCTTCATGATAAAGTAAATGGTCCAAATAGCGATCCATTCAGAATAATGATTAACCTAGGTGTAACCGATATTTCCGAGGAGTATTCTCGACTATCGAAAAAAGGAGTCGTCTTTATGCGAATTCCTGAAAAAGAGGATTGGGGAGGTTGGGTGTCTACTTTTTGTGACCCCGACGGGAATATTCTTCAATTGATCCAGATCTAATAGTTAATCTCAATAAGGCTGCTTCAACACCTTGTTTAACGTTACCGACTCACATCCAAACCAAAAGCATCCTAAAGAATCAACATAGAATCCCCAAAGCTGTAAAACCGATAATTCATTTTCATAGCTGCCATATATGCATGTTCAATCCTGTCCCATCCTGCAAACGCACTTGTCATCATTAAAACCGTACTCTTAGGCAAATGAAAGTTAGTTATCATCGAATCAACCACCCTGAATTTATGTCCAGGAAGTATTAGAATGTCAGCCCATCCTTCCATAGAGGAGGAAATGTCCTCCGCACCTAAATCATACCAAAGAGCTAGCTGTTCTAGTGTGCGAACTACAGTTGTTCCAACTGCAATAACCCTTCCACCATTTTGTTTAGCTGATTTGATCTTTTTTGCTGTATCCGAATCGCAAAAAATATATTCTCTATGAATATGATGATTCATAGGATCCTCAACATCAACTGGTCTGAAAGTATCGATACCTATATGTAACGTAATAGATGTTTGGCAAACTCCTTTCCGTTTCAGATCATCTAAAACCTTCTTAGTAAAATGCAAACCGGCAGTAGGAGCTGCAACGCTACCCAATGTCTGGGAATATATAGTCTGGTATCTCTCTGGGTCCTCTAGAGGCTGTCGAATGTACGGAGGAAGAGGGGTATGCCCCCAGGATTCCATATCCTTCTCCGTTGATAACTTCAAAACACGGATTCCACCTTCATGCCAATCAATCACTTCAATAATTACGTCTGAACCTTTGACATTAAAGCGAGATCCTGCTTTCAAATATTTTCCGGGTTTGCCAATCGCATGCCATATTCCGGGTTCAATTCTTCGCAACAACAACAATTCAACATTACGCTGAGTAATCACATTTCTTGCATATATTCGTCCGGGTATTACCCTAGTATCATTAAATACCAGAACATCCCCAGAGTTCAAATGTTCAACCAAATTACGGAATTTGGAGTCTTTTAGGAGACCTGTTGAGCGATCGACAACCAACATTCTACTATCATCGCGACACTTCAGAGGAGTTTGAGCGATATATTCTGGAGGCAAAGAGTAGTCAAAATCACTTGTCTTCATACAAAGAAGGAGCAAATTATATCACAAACTAAATTTATCGCCTTGTTATCCCATCACGTGAATGCTAGCATACCATTCGTCTAAGTTCCCTTCGGAGGCATATTATGACTACGCAACTCAGTGATTTGCTCATTAAAGGCGGACTGCTTGTATCCGGTGAAGGTATCACTCGATCAGATATCCTTATATCCAACGGAAAGGTGGAAGAACTCGGAACTAATATTGCTGATTCCAAGGCTCGCAATGTAATAGATGCTAAGGGTCGTTATATCCTGCCAGGTGGAATAGATTGTCATGCTCATCCTATATTTGGAGATAAAATGGATACTTACTCCATTTGTGCCGCTTATGGAGGAGTAACTACCGTACATGCATTTATAGGCTCAGAAACTCATAGACACGAACACTTTGAAAATACATGGGGCATACGAAAATACAACCCGGATATCGTAAAAGGATTCATAGAATACGCCGAGGAAGTATCATATACCGACTTCGCTGTACATGGGCTCATCACCATGCGAGACGAAGACACTATAGA
The DNA here is from genome assembly GCA_009391235.1 of SAR202 cluster bacterium AC-409-J13_OGT_754m. Lineage (GTDB taxonomy): Bacteria > Chloroflexota > Dehalococcoidia > Lucifugimonadales > VEXD01. The sequence goes on along the minus strand of VEXD01000004.1, from coordinate 31,686 downwards.
TAAGGTTATCCCAGAACTTATTCGCCTAGGCGCCATTTCATTCAAAATGTTTATGACCTGGAATCCCTGGGTATCTGATGCGTCTTCTAATCAAATGGCTCTCCCAGACGATATGATCATGCGAGTTATGGACCTATCTGCAAAAGATGGGGGCATGGCAATGGTTCATGCTGAAAATGGATGTTGTAAGGTGTTTCTGGAAAACCGCTTTCGCAGTCAAGGACAAACTTCTCGCCAATTCCACCTTAAGTCAGCGCCGAACATATTAGAAGCTGAAGCTGTTAATAGAGCAGCTACAATGGCCATGGTAACTGGCTCTCCTCTATATCCAGTTCATTTAAGCACTCATGATGTACTGCCTATATTGGACCATTACAAGGATAAAGGCCTCAATCTTTACGGAGAAACATGTCCTCATTACCTAACTCTGACAGATAATGACATGCTAAAACAGGGCTATGCTCTTAAGGTGGCTCCTCCATTAAGACAAGATGAGGATAAGATCGCCATGTGGGACGGCATAGCCAGAGGTACACTTAATACCATCGGTAGTGACTTCACTGGTTACACACGTAACCTGAAATTAACTGGTAGTCTAGGTTCTGTTATTGGAAATGCCAAAGAGCCTGATTTGGAAAATGAAAATATCTTCGATATCGCTGCAGGACTTTCTACACTGGAATTCATGATGCCAGTAGTTTGGTCACATGGGGTTAACACAGGTCGTATTACAATGCCCAGATTTGTTCAATTATTCTGTGAAAATCCAGCTAAAATATTCGGTATATATCCTCAAAAAGGTATACTTCAGCCAGGTTCAGATGCCGACCTAGCCATATGGGACCAATCTAGACCTCATACAGTAACTGATGAGCATGGTATTAGTGACCTATCTACCTTCAGAGGAATGGAACTCCTCGGGATGCCAGTGCTTACTATGGTAAGAGGCCATGTTGTTATCGACGACGGTAAACTTGTCGGTAAACAGGGTCAGGCTAGATACGTCAAGGGCAACCCAAATGCAACTTCATACGCACCACACGGACCCAACGCAGAATAAATCGTATAGAGTGGCATACAATTTAACCTAGACGCTTCTTCGCAGCGGTAATAGTATTAACTAGAAGCATAGCAATAGTCATAGGGCCTACCCCTCCTGGAACAGGAGTAATTGCCGCCACCTTGCCTACTACTCCATCAAAATCCACATCCCCAACTAGCCTGTATCCCCGGCGTTTACTAGCATCATCTATCCTATTTATACCTACATCTACGACTATAGCCCCATCTCTTACCATGTCCGCTCTAATTGCTTTAGGTTTACCTATCGCGGCTACCAATATGTCAGCTTTCTTAGTTATAGAAGGCAAATCCGAGGTGCCGGTATGACATACTGTTACAGTAGCATTGGCATCCAATGTTTTCTGTAGCATCAGTATTGCAAGTGGTTTGCCCACAATATTGCTTCTACCACAGATAACTACGTGCTTGCCATTCGTGCTATATCCATTACGAACTAGGAGTTGTTGTATTCCCCCTGGGGTGCCTGGTATAAAATCCGACCTGCCTTGCATTAAAAGACCAATGTTCAACGGATGCATACAATCAACATCTTTATTGGGATCCAATCGAGCTATCACCTTAATTTCATCCATATGTTGCGGTAACGGTAACTGAATTAATACACCATGAAACTTATCATTGCTATTAAGACTATCAATCAATTCTTCTAGTTCGTGCTGCGTTGAGTCAGCAGATAGTCTAAAAGTCTCCGCAAATATCCCAACCTCTCCACAAGCACGACTCTTGTTCCTAACGTACACGGCAGATGCAGGATCATCTCCAACAAGGACTGCAGCTAATCCAGGGGTAATCCCAGTGTTGGTTACCAAATCTTTAACTGAAGCTGCTATCTCTTCTCGAATTACTTGCGAAGTTGCCTTACCATCCAGCAATATGGTCATTCCTTTCTCCTCAATCTAATCAGGCAAATTACATTTTATTCGGTTTGATTGTACCTGATGAGAACTTATAAATGCCAAACAAACCATCCTTCTACATACTATAAATATCAAATGCTCATCCAAATCCGTTAGACACGGTAGGTATGACATATATATAATACACTCCTTCTACAAACTTACCCATATTAGAGTTGATATAACCATCAAAGATGTTGTTAACTGGAATAGATATAATTGAAATTGACCGTATCCAGCAGACTATTCAACGATGGGGGACACGGTTTTTACATCGAATCTATACAGCTGATGAACTAATATATTGTCGTGATAAAGTTGAACGTCTCGCAGCAAGATTCGCGGCCAAGGAAGCAGCAATGAAAGCTTTGGGTACTGGAATAAGAGGCGTAAAGTGGAAGGATTTTGAAATATTGAGATTGCCTGGCCAGGCTCCTACCATATCGCTTCATGGTAACGCAAAGATCATAGCAGACAATCTGGGTATCCAAGAGCTCGCCATTAGCATCTCCCATTCACGTAATTATGCAGTAGCATCCGTTATTGGATGGTCACAAGATAAAAACTAAATGCCTGTTTTTCTTCTGGAACAACACCCTATAATTTTGCAGCCCCAATTTATTAGAAGAAAGTAACTATAGTTATACTACTTCATATTTAATAATTGCACGCATACAGGAGGAGTCATGGAATTAGGTCTCAAAGGAAAGGTAGCCATCATAACAGGGGGAAGCGATGGAATTGGAAAGGCCACTGCCATTCGCCTCGGACAAGAAGGGGCTAATACGGTCATAATTGCACGCCGTGAAGACGTCTTAGAAAAAGCAGCATCTGAAATCAGGGGTAAAAGCAAGGCCGAAATTATAACGGTTGTAGGTGACGTTACCAAGAAGTTAGATATACAAAGGACTATAGAGACAGCTTATAGTAAATTTGGGCGAATAGACATTTTGGTCAATAATGCCGGGCGGTCATCAGCTAATCAGTTCGAAAATGTAGAGGACTCAATTTGGGAAACTGACTTGGACTTAAAGCTTTTTGCGGCAATACGGTTTAGCAGAGATGTCATCCCTTATATGCGTAAAATAGGATCCGGCAGGATCATCAATGTAACTGCGATATCTGGAAAAACGCCAGGGAAATCCTCTCTTCCTACCTCTGTAACAAGAGCAGCAGGTATAGCATTAACAAAAGCCATGTCCAAAGATCTAGCTGAATATAATATTCTTGTAAATACAGTTTGTATCGGAGTAATAAAAAGCGGCCAACAGTCAGACGGTTTTATGAACCAAATTAAGGTAAATAAAGATCTCACGATTGAGACATATTACAATCAGATTGCGACAAATAGAGCTGTACCGCTAGGAAGAGTGGGCGAATCACAAGAAGCAGGGGATGTTATTGCATTCCTAGCTTCTGAGAGAGCCAGTTACTTAACTGGTATATCCATAAACATTGATGGTGGCATATCGGCCTCTACATAAAATCACGTGTTTATATCCAACAATTTACCTAGAGCAAAGCTATACACACATAAATTTAATCTTCTGTTGGAGAGAATATGAACCAAATTTCCTTGATTAAACCAGAGCAACAAAGCATACAGACTACGCAAACCCCCGGCATGCATCGAACCTCAGGAATAGCATCAGATACCTGTGGCAGTTCCGGATTATGGGTTGGCTTGGTAACTGCTCCACCAGGTCAAAGCGCACCTCACCATCATGGTGACGCAGAGTCAGGGATTTACATACTCTCAGGTACAATTCGCATGCACTACGGTAATACACTTGAGTATAATTTATTGGCCCAAGAGGGCGATTTTCTCTATGTGCCGGCTAACGTAGTACACGTAGAAGAAAACATTAGCAAAACCGATATTGCAAGAATGCTAGTTTCCAGGAATTCTGCTAACTACATGGTAGTTAACGTCACAGACCCCAGGTAATCCCACTATATGATATACGCAATTTATTTGTAAAATGGCTCAACCTTGGATCGGTAACGGAATTGATGTATAAGTAATACATGAATTGACTTGAACATGAGGTGGTCAGGTGATTAAGCAATACATTCTAATCACAGTAGTCTCATTACTTCTATTGCTTTCTGTTGCTTGCTCTTCAAATTCCGAGGAAGCCTCACCTGTTGAACCTACACCCGACATTGAAGCCACAATTAGTGCCCGAATAAAAGCCATTAATATTCCCGCAACGGTTGAAGCAATGGTGAAAGCTCGCTTTCTCGATTCCCCTACTCCTGTTGCTCAAATAATAGAGAAGATCGTAGAGGTGGAAGTAATAAAAGAAGTCCCTATACCTATAACTACCCCTCCACTTACTGCTACTCCGGTGCCCGTGACACCTCTAGCTACTCCTACCTCTACACCCATGCCTACGCCTACGCCTACGCCTACGCCTGCACCTACGCCCATCCCTTCATCAGAATTCATTCAACTTACTTCCACCCGTCATGGGAACGATGTGCACGGGCTAGTGACAAACCTTCATTCCTCTCAGGCTGTTGGGGGAATCTATATAGTCTACGAAGTAAACTATAAAGACGAAGAAGGCTATACAGTCTGGAAAGGTGAAAAAACCGTGTTCCAGGAGATGGGTATCGGCATTTTCCCCTGTCTATCTCCAGGTGAAACAGCCACAATGAGATTAAAATCAGATAGCCCTGATCTAGGAGTGCTTCGAGATTACAAACTTAAAAGCCTGTATTCGAACTATTGCACTGATCGTAAGGGAATAGATGAATCCCTTATCCCAGATTATTCAATAGAGCTTACAAGAGAAGCTGCCTCGAATCATACGGAGGGCCGACCTCTCGGATTTGATGTAGTCGTCTCGAATAATTCGTTGATTAACATAGGTTGGACAGGAGAAATGACCGTTAGGGATATCGATGGACACATCTTACATAAGAGTCTGCACAACACGAAGTTTTTAAAGGGAGGAGGTTGTCTCAGCCCTAAAGAAAGGTGGGTTTTTGAAGCACAACCAGAGACGGACATGTTTCTAAAGTCTATCCCATCATATTACACCGGTACATTTTCTGACGCGGAGTTTAAAACCATTGAACTCTATGAATGCAAATGAAAGCAGCATATCGGCCCATAATCTTAGTTGGCGCAAGAACATAATTGGTGTATAAGTAAAATATGGAATCCTTTATAGGGTACTTAAAGTTTTTTGTCGTTGTTGTAGGACTTTTGTACATAGTTTTAAGAATTTTCCGCAAACTTTGGGGAACCTAACTGGCTCAGACTCATTCTAAATGAAACGCTTTATTTCCTTAAATACCACCGCTAAGAAATTACTTTTTTGTTTAGTTTTACTTGTATCTCTTATTGGCATCTCATTCTTTGCCTGGATTTATCTCTCTACACTGCAGGTAGAAGAAGTTGAATCCGCTACATTCGTTAACCTAACAAATGCGCCAATGCTCGAATCAGGACAAAACCTAAAAGTATTATCCTGGAACATCCAATTTTTAGCAGGAAACAAAAACAACAACTTTTTCTTTGATGGCGGAGAGGATAGTTGGCCATCCATCAGTAGACGCCAACAGGTCCTAGAGCAAATAGCAGAAATCATTATCGCCGAGAATCCAGATGTGGTACTACTGCAAGAAGTAGACGAAGGAGCAAAACGCACAGGTCACGCGGACCAACTTGCAGCTCTACTGAATCTATTACCCAAAGAATACAGAAACCACTCTTCAGCCTTTTATTGGAAAGCAGACTTTGTTCCACATCCTTCCGTCATGGGCTCAGTAGGAATGAAATTGTCCACTATATCCAAGTATCAAATTACAGAAGCCACTCGTTATGCGTTGACTAGCATTCAATCACAATCCTGGATTATGCAACAAATGAATCCGAAAAGAGCGATTTTAGAAATTCAATTACCCATCACTAATTCGGGCACACTCAATGTTATGAATACTCACCTGAGTGCGTTTGCTCAATCTGATAATACTATGGAAATTCAAGTGAAACAGGTAATGGGTTTAATTACAAAAAAGCAAGCTCAGGGACATGATAACATTATTATAGGAGGAGATTTTAATTTACTTTCTTCTTCCTTTGCATACAACCTTCTGGATACCAAAGGAAAAAGCTATTACAACCCAAGCGGCACAGAATTGTCACCCATCTTAGAGGTATTGGGAAGTATACCTTCAATAGAACTTATCAATGGTAAAGATTATGCGGACTGGTTCACCCACTCACCCAACCATATTAGTGGTGCTTCACCAGATAGAACTATTGATTACCTGTTTTATACAAATGCTCTAACTCTTGTCGGCCAAAAAGTACGTTCAAATGATACTCTTTTGATTTCCGACCATTTACCTGTGATTGGTATTTTCAGAATACCTTAATTTAATGAATGTCCTAACCAGATGAAACCAACTGGATATTAAATGAGATTCGTACTTGTTGTTAACCCACAGAGTGGAAAAAAACAAAGCGCCGCGCTTTTGGATACAATCAAGCCTATTTTTGACTCAAGCGCAATCGAACTATCAGTAATTACAACAGATTTCCCAGGACATGCCAGAGAACTCGCATCAGAATTAGAGTTAACTAATTACGATGGACTTTTAATCCTGGGAGGTGATGGAACTTTCCATGAAGTCGTCAACGGAATGCTTGGCAGACAAGACGGAATGGCCTTACCTATAGGCCTAATTCCAGGGGGATCCGGTAATTCTGTGGCTCATGATCTTGGGCTTTTAAATCCAATTGCAGCTGCTAAAGCAATAGTTGGTCAGAATACCCGTTTTATAGATGTAGCCCAAATTAAGATGAACGATAGTGTAATATTCTCAATTAATCTTGTAGGTTGGGGACTGGTAACAGATGTAGGAAAACGATCTGAGTCACTTCGATGGTTAGGGCCTAGTCGTTACACTGTTGCTAGCATTATTGAGATACTTCTAAAAAATAGTCGGCGAGCCACTTTGGTTGTTAATGATAAAACAATCGTTGGCGATTTCACCTTTGTAGTCGCATGTAACTCCATACATATTGGAAAGGGCATGAAAATGGCACCTTTAGCTAAATTGGATGACGGGCTTGCTGATCTGGTAGTGGTAGATGCGAATATAACCAGACAAAGATTGATTTCAGTGCTCCCCAAACTCTTTAATGGCACACATATAAATGAACCAGAAGTTACCTATTATCAGGCCTCCAGTTTTTCTTTGTTTCCAGAAACAAACGATATTCTAAACATTGACGGTGAGCTGATTGGCACTACACCAATTACGGTAAAAATGTTGAAACAAGCCATTAAAATATTTGCATAGTTGTACGCAAGGATATTCATTTATCTATGGGTATTTGACTAGCATCAACTAAAAACACATAAATATATTTTCGAGGATGACTATGAGTTATACAAAAGAAATCGAAGCTCGCGCCGTAGAACTCCGTCAAGCCATACTAACCCACCCATTTATCACAGGTATCGGTGACGGAACACTGGATGTAGAATCATTCAAGTTTTATATACGCCAGGATTATCTTTATCTTATAGACTATAGTCGCGTGTTAGCCATTGCCTCTTCCCGTTCACCTGATTTGGCCTCTATGGGATGGTTTGCTGATCTTCTAAACCAGACTCTCAATCATGAAATGGATCTTCATCGTGCTTATTGCGCCCAATTCGGAATATCCAAAAAAGAATTAGAAGAAACCAAAATAGCACCGGCTACGTTAGCATATACCAGATTTCTCTTAACACTAGCTTCCGACCATTCATACCCTGAATTGATTGCAGGGCTGCTCCCATGCCAATGGGGTTATTGGGAAATAGGGAACCAATTGAGCCTTGCCGGCATGCCTCAAAACGCGCCACTTTATCAACAATGGATACAAATGTATTCAGCCCTTGATTTCAAAGGTCTGGCTTTTTGGATACGTGATCTGGTCGACGAAGTGGCCCAAACACAAAATAAAGATACTCTAGCCAAAATGGAAAACGCATATCGTCTAAGCCTAAAGTATGAGTATTCGTTTTGGGATATGTCATACAAAAAGGAAACGTGGTCAGTGTAACTAACGTAGAGCCCAACAAATTATCAAATCTATTTCCCATCCCACTTTGGGCAAAACTAAGTCCCTCACCTGCTCACGAGTGGGGCAACCGTTTCACAGTCAGAAATCTCAGTCAACATAAAAGCAGGCTAAAGTTGACTGAATTATTCGTATTTGGAGAGTCCTTTATATGTGAAACAACAAGATTATTATCATGTAGCCACTTTAATCGAATATAATTATAAAACCTGGTTTAGGGGTGTTATAACTTAACATATAGGAGGTAGTATATTAATCCATGGTCTGGCCTGTTCAAAAGCAGCGGAGGCCCTAAGCACTAGTCCTTCCTCTCCACGTCTACCTACAATGTGAAGCCCAATAGGCATTCCGTCATGTGAAAAACCACATGGCACATTTGCTGCTGGTTGGCCTGTTAAATTAAAGACAGGGGTAAATGGCAGATAGCCCCATCTAGAGTGAACTGAATAACCATCTATAGATTCTGGTTGTTGATCTATCGGAAAAGCCGAAATAGCCATGGTAGGAGTCACCAACAAGTCATATGTGTCCATTAATTCATCGATTTTTGCCCTCATGATCTGTACAGACAGCAACGCTCTAGCATAATCCACTCCAGTGACGTCTCGACCTAATTCCAGATTTTGCCTTCCATACTCAGTAAGCATATCATTCCTCGAATCCATCAAATCACCATATGAAGCATAGTTATTAGCAGCAAATATGCTCAGAAATGCTTCCATAGGATGTTCCAAAGAGAGTACTGGCTCATCAATGTCAGCTCCCAAATCTCTAAATACCTTAGCTGCCGCGTATGTAATGTCTCGTGTTTCTTTCTCAACAGCCGCATATCCTAGATCAGAACTCCAAGCGATTTTGACTCCTTTAATCCCTAGATCCAGACCATCTGCAAAATTAGCAGGGGCATCTTTTAATGAATATGGGTCTCTCTTATCATATCCCGCTAAAATGTCCAGTAATAATGCGGAATCACGAACAGTACGAGTCATAGGACCTGCTTGCGAAGTTAGATTGGGGGACGGTTTGCCCAAACCACCAAAACGAGGAATACGACCCAGTGTGGGCTTGATGCCATAAATTCCACAAAAACTTGACGGTATACGGATGGATCCACCGCCGTCACTGCCTGTTGTTAATGGACAAAGCCCTGCTGCGACTGCAGATCCTGAACCACCACTAGAACCACCACTAGTCCGTTCAAGATTCCATGGGTTGCGACATGCCTCTCCAAGACGGTTTTCAGTGGTCCCAGATAAACCGAATTCAGGTGTATTCGTCTTTCCCAAAATTATCTGCCCAGAATTCCTGATTCTCTCAACAACGACAGTATCTCTATCAGGAATATAATTTTCATAAACCAGTGAGCCCATAGTTGACCTAATACCAGAGGTCAACTCCAGATCCTTAATGCCTATGGGTACTCCAAAAAACGAACTGCTGATATCATTAGCTGCAATCTTAGCCTCAACCAATTTTGCCTCGCGAATTGCATAATCCGCGGCAATCGTAATAAAAGCGTTTAGAGCAGGATTGAATTCCTCTATTCTACGGATATATAACTCCGTCAATTCAACTGGGGAAATCTCTTTGGTTTTAATCAGTCTCCCAAGTTGCCAAGCAGGCAAAAAAGCCAAATCTCTCTCATTCATGTGAGAACCTCTCGGAGGTCTTTACCCTTACTGGGAGGTTTTGCTATGACTGCTGCAATTATTCCACTAACAGGCAATATCAAGAAAACCAACATTGCTGAAGTGTATCCTCCAGTGACATCGAACATCAATCCAAATGGTAGAGGGCCTAAAGCGGACATGGCAACCATGCTAGTAGTAACCACTCCTCGTATACTCCCTAGGCGATGCCTACCATAATAATTTGGCCAAATTACTGAATTTACAACCATATTCGACCCTCCACTCAAACCAAGTAATCCTCCATAAATAAATGCATGCCATCCTTTATTCATAACAAAATAGAACATCATCGTAGCCGCCAAAAATATCTGTCCAACCGCTAATAAATACCTGTTAGGAAGCCTTTCAGACAAATAGCCAATGACAATGCTTGCGCCTAAACTTGCCGGTGCTACAGTAGCCAAAACAGCCGCTGCTAATTCCGGGTTTAATCCGCGATTGACCAAAAGTGACTCATTATGGAATGTCATAGCCGTGCTAATAAGTGAGGGAGTCGATCCAACAAACAATATTAACCAAAATGATCTTGTCCTTATTGCTTCACCTAAAGTCCACTTTGGTTCTTCAATAGTGGTTTTTAGGGCTAAATCACTATCATCTTTAGAAGATGGCTTTAAATCTCCATCGGGTAGCAATCCTATCGCCTCTGGCGAGCGTCGAACTAAAATCAATACTGGAGCCACCAAAAATACCCAAACTATAATTCCTAAGGCTACCCAAGCATCCCTCCATCCTAAATGGTTGATCAGGTATTGTATTAATGGGGGAAATGAAGCTTGGCTTAACGCAGTACCCATCATAGCTATTGCCATCACCCTACCTCTAAGCCTAACGAACCACATGGCAACCATAGTTGTGGTTATAAGCATTATTGATCCCTGTCCTAAAGTTCTTATAGCGGAAAATCCCAGGTAGGCTTCAATTTCACTATTTATCCTACTCATACCAATAAGAACCAATCCAAACAGAATGGCAACAATAGTTAAGACTAGGCGTGCGCTATATCGATCCAATAACTGTCCTACAAAAATCATTCCGAAGGAAGCAGTCATAGAACCAGCACTATAAAGACCAGATATTCGAGTTCTTGACCAACCAAGACTATTAATCATAGGATCTATGAATCCAGATACCCCATATGTTTGTCCAGGCCCTGACATAAATCCGCCCAACATAGCAACTGCCAAGATGATCCAACCATAGAAAAACCGCAATCTGGATTTATTTTTACCGAATGACAACGTTAATTAATACCTAAAACATCATTAAATATAACTAGGACCCATAAAACCAGTTTATTCGTCAATCAGGTTCCTTTCCAATAGCTTAGCGCACGAATAAATATACCTTGTGGTATTTACGGATACTCCTAGTTTATCACCCAATTCCACAACTGCCCCCAAAATACTATCTAATTCCATTTTTCGACCCTTTTCCACATCTTGAAGCATCGATGTTTTATGCGGTCCTACTTTTGATGCACCTACCATGCGCTGTTCTATAGATATAGGAACCTTCACACCCAGCGCTCTGGCCACCGAGTCAGCTTCTTCCATTAACTTTCGAGCCAGTGACGCTACTCCTTTATCACTGATGATAAGATCCAGAGTCGAACGTGTTAATGCACTAATTGGGTTAAAGGCAACATTTCCCAGTAACTTGACCCATAAATCCTCCCTAATCCTACCCCTAATAGGACACCTTAACCCAGTTTTTTTTATCGCATCCGCTAGTTCTTTGCACCTCTCCGAATTAGAACCATCAAGTTCTCCAATAGCTAAACGGTCGCCCTCCGTAAACCTGATGACTCCAGGCTTAACAATCTCAGTTGACAAATATAGGATACATCCGATGATACGTTCTGGAGCGATATATTTGGAAATAATGCCTCCCGGATCCACACTTTTAAGTTGGGTTCCATTCCAGACACCTTCATGACCAAAAAAATACCACCATGGAATACCATTTTGAGCCGACACTACTGACGTGTTATGTCCCATCAATGGGCCTAATTTATCCACCACTTCTATAAGACTGTGTGCTTTAACTGTCAGAAAAACAAAGTCTACGGGTCCAACTTCATCATAATCATCTGTCGCCTTGGGACGAGCTACGAAGTCCCCTCCCCGGTCAAGTATTTGAATTCCATCCTCGCGCATCTTCTTCAAATGGTCACCACGCGCTATAAGGGAAACATCATGCCCTGATAACCAAAGTTTGGCCCCTATATAGGCACCTATAGCGCCCGCTCCTACAATGGCAAATTTCATCTTAAATACCCCATATCCACTCAATCCCGCGCTGCAATTGTCAGATACCAAGATTTTCTAACACATATTCCGCAACTTTTTTCCGTTGAACCTTCCCCGTCGCAGTCCGTGGAATACTGTCAACAACATAAATAGTTCTTGGACATTTAAACGGAGCCAAATGTAACCTACAATGCGAAACTAGTTCTTGACTGGTAACGGGATAATTAGTTACTACTGCTGCACATGGATCTTCACCCCTGACAGAATGTGGAACACCAAAGGCCACCGCCTCTACTACAGCGTCATGCATCATCAATACCTCATCAATTTCACCAGGCGCAATCTTTTCTCCACTACGATTAATAATTTCCTTAATGCGTGCCTTGATAATCAAATGTCCATCTTCCCCAATAATCCCTTCATCACCGGTGCGAAACCATCCATCCGTAAACGAATCGATGTTTGCTAAGGGGTTATCTTCATATCCGTTAATCACATTGCACCCTTTAATTACTATCTCACCCAGTGTATCAGCCCCTAATATGTTCCCATTAGCATCCATAATACAAATATCGACATTAGTGCCCTTACCGACAGAACCTGGAACACGTTTATCTGGTGGCAATGGATTAGATGACATTTGGTGAGAAGCTTCAGTCATGCCATATGCTTCTAATACTGGAACTCCAAATTGATCTTCCAACTCCAACATAAGCGAACCAGGCAGAGCAGCACTACACGACCTGAGAAACCGCAACTGATTAGGTTCATTTAACACTTTGTCTCTCACCTTTATGCGATTAAGTACAGTCTGATATATCGCTGGAACCGCAGAACACCAAGTGGCACCGTAATTACTAATTAAATCCCTGAATTTAATTACATTAAACGGCGTGGGCAACAAAAGAGTTCCACCAGAAGCAAAGGTAGAAAGTGAAGAGGCTATAAGACCGTGCACATGGAATAAAGGCATCACGCAAAGTGAAACATCTTCTTCTGTCAAAAGATAAGTGCCCACTATATTGTTAACTGATGTCAAAAGATTTCCATGTGTTAACGGCACCTTTTTAGGTCTACTAGTAGTACCACTCGTATGGAGTATAAGAGCAACATCATCAGCATTAGGAACCATGGTCTCTTGATTTGAGGTATTACCACCTGAGAAAACAAGGTTCATATCCCCGTTATCGTCAAGGGAAACCTTGATATGGTTTACGTGGGCTGGAGCACTTTCTCTGATTCCGATTCCTGATGTTTCTGATGTTATTAAGGTCGTTGCACCTATATCTTCTATATAAAACTTGATCTCCTCTGACGTATATGATGGATTTAACGGAGCTACAGTCGCAACAGAAGTAACCGCAAAAAAACAAATAAGTGCCTCAATACTGTTAGGTAATACTACTGCGACTCTATCCCCTCTCTTCAAACCCATTGACTCTAAAGACCCTCTAACCCTGTCTACTTGGTCGACGAGCGAGCTATAGGTAATAACTGGACCATTAGGGACTACAATTGCTGGTTTATCCAAAGAGCCCGATTTAATACAGTGCGCAATAATTGTCTGGCTATTATCGCCACTCATTTAACACCTCTCGTTTATTACCTGCATTAAGATACTGTTGATCTATTTAGGGTCTTATAAAAGCTTGTTGTACTAGTGAGTGGTTGGTCGTACTATAGGAATTACCGGAGGGTATATTTCATCCACTAATTTGCCTGGATGATTCCTACTTACTGTCCCAGTTCTATATCTAGCCCACGTATCGTTAACTCTACTTAACAGCTCCTCCTCATCAACACCGATAACACGTCCTTCATCTACCACTAACCGCCCATTTACCATCACTTTCTCACAATCAGACCCGTGGCCATAATGGAAAAATGTGCGCATTGGATCATCTAGAGGGCCTAATGCAAGTGATTCTAAATTAAAAACGCTAATATCGGCTAAACAACCTGCCTCCAAACGCCCAATATCATTTCTACCCAAAGCTTTCGCACCGCCAATAGTAGCAGCATCAAAAAACTCTTTCACAGTACCAGAATCCTTATGATGATCCAGTTCTTTGTTAACCAAAGCTCCAACACGCATTTCCTCTATCAAATCAGGAGGAAATGCGTCACATCCTATTCCCACATTAACTCCCGCGAATACATATTTGCTAAGAGATTGCAATCCTCCCCTAGCATTCCTGGCAGATATTACAGGACAGTGACAAACACTCGTCAAGGAATTAGACAATATCTCCAAATCTTTTCCAGGGGGATCACCTGTTAATTGATGGCCCGCAATATACCTGGCATGCGTAAGACATACCTGAGAACCAAGAAATCCAATATCCTGGAGCCATTCAATCATGGACTTCCCATTCCGTTTTTTTGCATCCTCGAATTCGTCCAAATGCTGTGAAAAATGTGAACGAACATGCGTATCTCCTAAAAGCCTAGATTGACGCATAGTTTCTTGTAACAATTCATCAGAACATTTTTCAGTCCGATATGGAAATAGAAAACCGGTCAGTCGCCCATCTCCTCTACCATTAAGAAATTTATTAAACTCAATAGCTCGATCGAGTCCGTGCTGAGCCTTCCCTCTATCCCAAATGGTTGTCATTTTGCCGTTTACTTCAGCAAAATCCTTAGCTTCTTCATAAAAATGCGCTAGCCATGCCCGTACACCCATGTTCTCTGATGCTTCTGCCAAGGCGTAAGGTTCCTGAATCGGGTCCTCCCACATTTTATTTAGACCGGTAGTAACTCCTGCATAAGAAGTATTTCCTGCCTTTAGAAGAGTCGCAACACAGAATTGAGCACTTGTTCGGAAATCCTCATCTGAAAATATATGGGTTTTGTCTGGGTGAGAATCACTCATTGATATCGGCAAACCAGGGCCAAGGGATCTTCCTGTATCAATACTCAAGGGCTGCAGGTCTAAATTAGCAATACAATGTAAATTTATTAGCCCAGGTGAAACCAATTTGCCTTGTGTGAAAATAACCCGATCAGCGGACGGGCATGCTGGATCATCAGGAAATCCTACAAATATGATCCGATCTTTTTCAACTACTACTGTCCCGCCTTCCAGTACTTGATGTCTGCCATCGATCCATCCGACTACCCATCCACCTCTAAAAGCAATCTTAGTCATAATATACCCCCAAGATTTACATACTTACGTATATCGATCAAACAGTCCTGGTAATTCTATGCAATCAATCCTACATAAAGCGCATCAGAATGCCAACTTTTCAATACTCCAATTAATAATAACCAAACATATGGATGCGAAAAAGCTAATAAAAAAGGAGGCACCCCGCTTGCGTGCCCCCAAATTGTTTAACCTAGGATGCTATAAATAGCATCAACGGGTGTTTGTTACTAATAGGGCCTAGAGCCCCGATTGCCTCCACCATTCTGTTCGCGAGGCCTTGCCTCATTAACAGTTAAAGTGCGTCCCTCTAGACTTGTACCATTTAATCCCTGTATGGCTGACTCAGCTTCACCTGCATCAGGCATCTCGACAAAGGCGAACCCCTTCGAGCGACCCGAATACCGGTCAGTAATCAACCTTACTTCACTGACGTTACCAAAAGCAGTGAAAGCGACCTTAATGTCGTCTTCCCCACTATCGTACGACAGATTTCCAACGTAGATGTTCATGCAACGCTCCTTAAATGCGCTTAATTTCCCTCGAGGCAGCGTCACACGGGCAACTAAGCGGGGGTTCCAATGCTGAACCTAGGAAGCAGATGAGACGATGCAACAATTTAGGGCATCACAACCCTATCATAAACAATATTAAATGACAACATTAAATGAACTTTTTAGACACAGCACACTTGATTGTCTGAATAACCTATAATCCTGGTTACTGTGTGTTACCATAGTCTTTGATATTGACAAATCATGCAGCCCCAATTCAGTTGTTCTCAAAGGACGCTACCATGTTTTATGAACCCAAAAACGGCCACGGACTGCGCCACGATCCTCTAAATGCAATGGTAGTACCACGACCTATAGGATGGATATCCACTATCAGTATCTCGGGAATTCCTAACCTGGCGCCATACTCGTTCTTCAACGCAGTTGCCTATGAACCACCCCAAGTGATGTTCGCATCTACCGGCAGTCACAGAAATGGACGACTCAAAGATGCAGTATTGGACGCCCAAACCACCGGGGAATTTGTGGTCAACATTGCAACAAAAAAGCTAAGTGCAAAGATGAATGCAACCGCAGTGCCTGCCCCTCCCGATATCGATGAATTCCAATATGCAGGCCTCACTAAAGCACCGTCTTTAATAGTAAAATGTCCTCGTGTAGCAGAAAGCCCACTTCAATTAGAATGCAGATACTTATATTCACAAAACATATTGTCTAAATCAGAAGATAAACCCAACGTTGTTGTGTTTGGAGAAGTGGTCGGAATTCATATAGATGATGAGGTTATAGTAGACGGTATTATTGATGTCTTGAAAGTCAATCCCGTAGGTAGGCTGGGATACCTAGACTTCGTAGAAGTAAACAACAAATTCTCTATGGAACGCCCACAATGGCCCTAAAACGAACTTAGTTTAAACCAATTGCAATCGCAGTTTGGTGGGCCCGGCAGGGTTCGAACCTACGACCAACCGGTTATGAGCCGGCCGCTCTGCCACTGAGCTACGGGCCCCTTGCTAACTCCAGACTAGTCTAACCAATAACGCCTGTCAATAATATGCTCGAAAACAATCTCAGTTGTCTTTACACTTGGATATCTGCTTGGTAACCTGAAGATCACAATCCTTTCAAGAGGAATTAAATTGGCTTCTATTAATCACGAATCAACTGTCATGGAGAAGTTTCTTTCTTTATCCAAACGAAGAGGCTTTATATTCCAAAACAGTGAAATATACGGTGGCATCAACGCAACTTGGGACTACGGTCCTCTAGGAGTTGAAATAAAGCGAAATATTAATCAAGTCTGGTGGCAATCGATGGTTCATGAGCATCCTAATGTGGTTGGTCTAGATTCCGCTATACTTATGCATCCACGTGTATGGGAAGCAAGCGGGCATTTGCAGAATTTCACAGACCCACTGGTAGAATGCAACGAATGTCATCAAAGATTCCGGGTTGACGACTTATTAAACTCATCAAATTGTCCAACGTGCGGGGGCATATTGAGTGATGAGCGGCAATTCAACTTAATGTTTAGTACAACAATGGGTCCGTTAGACAGTTTACAAGAGTTGTTGAAACTATCCCAGGAAGTTTCCAAACATTTGCAAACAACTATCGAATCTTTTCAAGAAAAATCATTGGAAATTGAATCAATTAGTTCGGAATTATCTATATTAGAAGAAAGGATGAAAGAGGTATCATCAGTATTGCAACGCTCAAGGATTTATCTCCGCCCCGAGACTGCTCAAGGCATATTCACCAATTTTGCCAATATAGCCAATACGACTAGGCTCAAATTACCGTTTGGCATAGCACAGATTGGGAAGGCTTTCCGAAACGAAATTACACCTGGTAATTTCACTTTTCGAACCAGAGAGTTTGAACAAATGGAACTTGAGTTTTTTGTAAAGCCAGGAACTGATGAAGACTGGTTCAACTACTGGGTTGAAAACAGACTCAACTGGTACATTAACTTAGGAATAAATAAAGATAACCTCAGATTACAAGAGCATAGTTCAGAGAATCTAGCGCACTATGCCAAAAAAGTGATTGATATAGAATATAACTTTCCATGGGGTTGGGCAGAACTAGAAGGAATCGCCAACCGAACGGATTTTGATCTTAGACAACATTCAGAGTTTAGCGGACAAGATTTAACATACTTTGATGAAGAAACCCATGAACACTATTACCCATACATAATTGAACCATCAGGAGGGGTAGATAGAGCTGCGTTGGCAATATTATTAGACTCATATTCTGAAGAGATAATACAACCAACCCAACCTGGTGGAAAAACCGACAATCGAACTCTTCTTAAACTGAATCCGCTTTTATCCCCCTATAAAGTAGCGATTCTTCCACTCAGTAGAAACGAACAGCTTATTCCTTTATCTCTAGAGGTATACGAACTGGTTAGGGCTAAATATTCTTCAACATACGATACGAGCCAAAGTATTGGTCGCAGATATCGCAGACAGGACGAAATAGGAACTCCGTATTGCATTACAATCGACTTTGATTCTTTAAATGATGGACAGGTTACTATCAGAGATCGGGATACTATGATGCAGATACGCTTACCTGTAAAAACCCTAGTGGGAACGCTCGACGCCAAACTAAAAGGAAATTAGAATCACTAATAGCTTGCCCTATTAGCACCCTGCCCAAACTCAGTTCATCATCAACATGTATGCGATTAAAGCATTTTAAATATATGCCAATTGGTACTATAATCCAAAAACTAATTCAGTGAATATTTGACCAGAATTACCATTTTGCTTTCTCATCTAGACGTAAGAAGCAACGTCATATAAAATGCATTCTGTCGGGTGGGGGTGAAAATGAGAATCAAACGTGAATCTCAAGTCCAAAAGCATATCAAAAGCATACGACAAAATCTTGAGTAGCTAGAATCTCTTATTAGTGAATCCTCCAATAATGTGGAGCATTCAGGTCCTCAAAGTCCTAGAATTGAATTACTAGAACAAATTTACGTGTTGGGCGTGGTAGATCAACACAAGTTATTTAATCTGCTTGACCAAAGGAGAATTCCGCATACGTGGATAGGCGCCCAAAGTAGAGCGGGTTACCTAGAAATGTGGAATTCAGCCGGAGGAACTATGTTCTATAGAGTGACCCAAAAAGCCATCGAAGAACAAAGTTTGGGGCGAATCATTTTATTGACTGAATTCCCTAATTCGGCACAGGATGAGTTAGGAAAGGACTGGGATAGTCAGGAGGATTCTATATATGACACGGCTTGAAATTCCAAATCCATGCAACCCTATAAAATCAAGAGCGTATCTCGGTCTCGCAAAATTAAAAGTATGTCAATATCATCAGTTTTGAGCAACTTCAATCATGTCAAAATATAATCGTGGGGATATTTTATTAGTCCCGTTTGTATCCACCGGTGATAGCATGCCTTCTAAGCAACGGCCCGTTGCGGTATTGGCGGAAATAGACCTGTCGGACGGCAATTCAGAACTTGTAGTGGCCCAAATCACAGGTAACTTTAACAGCCAACCTAGGAGGGGAGATTATACCTTAGCCAGATGGCAGGACTCAGGCCTTCTAAGGCCATCATTAATTAGGGGAAGAATTACCACTCTTCACAGCACATCAGTTATTCGTCAGCTTGGTTCTCTCCATAAAGACGACCTTCAAAAGATGTTAGCTGCAATTGGTTCTCTTATGGGCCTTTCAACCACAACATAGACCAGATAAAGTATTAAATGGGATAGAACTTTAATGCGAATCCTTCATTTTGCTGACCTTCATATTGGAGTCGAAAATTACGGTCGTATAGATCCAAGTACCGGGTTGTCTACGAGACTAATGGATTTCTTAGCAGCCTTGGATGAAGTTGTAGAATATTCCATAACTGCAAAAGTTGACCTTGTGTTACTTGCCGGTGATACTTACAAAAATCGAGACCCTTCTCAAACTCAGCAGCGAGAATTAGCAAAGCGTCTGGCCAAAATATCTGAGGCAGGAATCCCGATATTTTTACTAGTGGGAAACCACGACTTACCCCATGGGGCAGGAAAAGCTACCTCAATTGATATCTTTGATACTTTACGTGTGCCTAATATTCACGTAGGAAATGAATTAAAAACCTTTACTATTGAGACACCTAGTGGACCATTACAGATAGTATCAGTACCGTGGCCCAAACGTAGCCAGTTGCTAACGAGAGAAGAAACCCGAGGAATGTCAATAGAAGAAGTTAATGAGCGCATACAATACCTTTTTTCAACAGGGATTAAACTCTCCGCAAAACAACTAAATCCCAATATTCCTGCTATATTGACAGGCCACCTAACAATATCAGGGGCTAAATTAGGTTCGGAACGTTCCATGATTCTGGGGCAGGATCATTTTTTAATGCCAAGCGATATACATCTTCCGGAATTCGACTACATCGCATTGGGCCATATCCATAGACATCAAATCTTAAGACAAGACCCGCTAATGGTTTATGCAGGCAGTCTACAACGGGTGGATTTCGGAGAAGAGGGAGATAAAAAAGGCTTTTGTGTTATAGAGCTTAACTCAGAGTTTAAACAGGGTAAAAGACTAATTGATTTCACTTTCCACGAAGTAAAAGCTCGTGAATTCGTCACAATTGATGTCGATATAGAACAAACAAGTCATGATCCAAATTCAGAGGTGATAAGTATAATATCGAAACATGCGGTAAATGATGCAATTGTCAGAGTCCGAATATACCTTGATGCCGAACACTCCACACAACTTGACGAGAATTCTATTAGGCAAGCCTTGTCCGAGGCTCACTTCATAACATCCATTACCCGCCATGTGAAAGAAGATGAACGCAGAACCCGTATACCAGCAGACGTAATAGAAAAGCTTAGTACCATAGAAGCTTTAGGCATATATTTAGACAGTCGTAACACAGATTCAGCAATGAGGGATAACCTCATGAATGTTGCTAAAGATTTGATTGAATCAGAATTATCTGACTCAGAAGAATGAATTACAAATGGATATTACGGAAGTTCTTTTAATAATAATAAGGTGGCTCCATGCCATAGCTTCAGCTACCTGGGTAGGGGGTGGTATTTTTTACGTTTTGGTCCTTAGGCCATCACTTAAGCAATTAAAAAGCGATACTATGCTTTCTATTGCAGAAGATTTTCGCACTATGGTAACCACCGCTATGACAGTACTTCTAATTACTGGTGCCATACTCACATTCGAACGTTTAACCTCGGGGTTTGTTGGGACATTATATGTAGTCACACTAGGAACTAAAATCGCATTAGCTTTATATATGTTCTATTTGGTTAGATTCATCAAAACGCGATATAGAGAAAATTCCTATGGGAAATTAACCTCATTAATATCTGGGCCCACTACAGTGGTAATTTTGGGAGCCGTAATATTCTTGCTCGCAGACATCTTAAATTCCATCTTTGAGAAAGGATTAGTCAGTTAATCAACATATGTTGAGTCAATCTATAATAGAATCGTTAATGATCCACGCCCCACAATGAGAAGACAATTAGTGAACATGCTTGTTTGCCCAATATGTAATGGCGATTTAAAACTAAAGTCTAAAAAATCTTGTGGGGATCTCATTATTGAAGGTTCACTAAAGTGTCAAAGTTGTGCCTTGCAATATGCAATCAGGGAATCTATTCCCAATCTTCTACCTCCTGGCTTAGTTTAACCCTACACTAACACTTTTGAGAGGGAATTATATCTATGGTAGGAGGTTGCGAATGGAAAACAACTCCATTGGTGTCTTTAAGCTCCTCGAGTAGTTCCAATGCGGTTTTACCGAGTCCTGGATGTAACAACTCGCAGGCAATTTCACATAGAGGTATTAATACAAATGCTCTAGCCTTTATCCCTGGATGTGGAATCGTTAAAGAGTGGGATTCCAAAACAGTCTTCCCATAAAATAATATATCTGCATCAAAAACCCGTGGACCTCCTTGAAACGTTTCAGTACGTCCCATCAAACCCTCAATCTCCTTAAGAAACGACAGTAAATCTTTAGGACTCAAATAGGTAGTACCTCCGAATACACAATTTAGAAACACCGGCTGGTTAACAAAGCCGACAGGTACTGTTTCATATATCGAGGACATTTGCTTAATTTGTATTTTCCTACCCAGTAAGGTTAATCCATTCACTATATTGACCATGCGGTCTCCCAGATTGGACCCAATCCCAATATAAACTTCTATTCTATCCAATTATCAGGTCTCCAATTTCTTACAATAGCATCAGCCACTCGAGATGCTCTCAAAGTCTCCTGAACATCATGTACTCTAACAATGTCTGCCCCATTGGCAACAGACAAAGCCACCGTAGAAATAGCACCCTCTAATCGTTCATTTACTGGTAAATTTAAAATTAGACCGATAGTAGACTTCCTGGAGGTGCCAATTAACAAAGGGTATGGTAAAGTTTTAAATTCTTGTAGCCTACGCATTATCTCAATATTATGATCAGCCGTTTTTCCAAATCCAAATCCCGGATCTATGATAATATTTTTACTCTCAATCCCGGCTTTTAATGCCCTATCCGTGGTGGCTTTTAGACTCGAAATTACATCGTTGACTGGGTCCACATAGGATAGCGTTAATTGGTTATGCATTAATACAATAGGAATCTGTCTTAAAGCAGCCAATTCCAACATCTCAGCATCTCCCAGTACTCCCCAAACGTGATTCAACATGCTAGCCCCTACATCCAATGCTCTTTTTGCCACTTCCGGCTTATATGTATCAATACTTACCGGTACATTCACTCGTGGCAAGATAGCATCAAGGGCTGGTAATAATCGCCGCAACTCTTCATCAATAGAAACCACACTATGCCCTGGTCGTGTAGATTCAGCTCCAATATCTATTATGTCTGCTCCCATTGCTTCAAGCTCAATAGCTTTACCCAAAGCCGCTTTTGTATTACCAGTAAATCCATCACCCGAAAATGAGTCAGGTGTCAAATTTATGATTCCCATAATGAAAGTTCGGGTTCCCCATATGAAATCTTTTCCTCGACAAGTCATTAATTCAGGCTTGGGCAATTCCATAATTAGATAAGACCCTCGAAAAGAATGTTGCGAAAAAACAGAGAACTATCTAAGTTTTAGATATGGACTATGTTTTCATACGATTGTAACATCGCCATTATTTCCTTGCACCCAGGATGCCCCCTCTGATAGCATTTATAGCCTAACAGTTATGAAACCTTGGAGACGAAATGGCAATTGAACCTGAATCCAACCGAAGAGTTGAAAGATTACAAACACTTAGGGAGCAATCTCAACTTGGAGGTGGTCAAGAAAAAATAGATCGGCAACACTCAAAAGGCAAGTTGACTGCCAGGGAAAGACTGAGTTTATTGTTTGACGACAATACGTTTACAGAGTTAGATCCTTTCGTAACACCTCGAACTAACGACTTTCCACTAAAGGATAACAGGCCTTCTGGAGATGCTGTAGTTACAGGCTACGGAAGAATAAGGAATAGATTAACTTTTGCATACGCTCAAGATTTCACAATTATGGGTGGTTCTGTATCTGAGGCCGTAGGAAGCAAGATATGCAAAGTCATGGATCTTGCCCTCAAAACTGGTGCTCCAATAGTTGGGCTAAACGACTCGGGTGGGGCCCGAATACAAGAGGGAGTTCTCAGTCTAGCAGCATATGGAGACATATTCCTCCGTAACACATTATCATCAGGTGTAATACCTCAAATTTCTATAATTCTAGGACCTAGTGCTGGAGGAGCTGTATATTCCCCCGCTATCACTGACTTCGTCTTTATGGTTCAAGGAATCGGGCAAATGTACATCACTGGCCCTGAAGTAATAAAGGCGGTACTAGGCGAAGAAGTAACACATGAAGACCTTGGGGGTGCCGCTACTCATGCTTTCAAAAGCGGTGTGGCTCACTTCATTTCAGAAACTGAGGAGGAATGCTTCGAACATGTGCGCAGGCTGCTGAGTTTCCTTCCTCAAAACAATATGGAAGATTCACCTTTCATAGGAAACGTCCCAGATAGGGCTGATACAGATCCAAACTTATCAAGTATTGTTCCAGAAGAACCAAACCACTCGTATGACATTCGAGATGTCATGGTACGAGTTGTTGATGATAATGACCTGATGGAAGTACATGCCAATTATGCCCCTAATATCGTTGTGGCTTTATCTAGAATAGGTGGATCAACTGTAGGATTAGTAGGAAATCAGCCAGACCACCTTGCAGGCGTTCTGGATATAAACGCCTCGGTAAAAGCTGCAAGATTTGTCCGTTTTTGTGACGCCTTCAATATCCCAATTGTAACCTTCGTGGATGTTCCTGGATTTTTGCCGGGAACTGATCAGGAATATGGCGGCATAATCCGGCATGGTGCAAAATTGCTATACGCTTATGCAGAGGCAACTGTACCTAAGGTTAGCCTGATGATACGCAAAGCATATGGCGGAGCATACATTGTTATGGGTAGCAAACATCTAAGGGGCGATATAAACCTAGCTTGGCCATCAGCTGAAATAGCTGTAATGGGACCAGAAGCGGCAGTTAATATTATATTCCGCGACAAAATCAGTAAATCCGTCGAGCCAAGTAAAACAAAAGAGGAGCTGACTCAGGAATATCGAGATAACTTTGCCAACCCTTACGTAGCTGCAAGTCACGGATTTCTTGACGAAGTTATAGATCCGTCTGAAACTAGAAGCCACCTAATACGAGCCTTAGAGATGCTTCAAAACAAACGAGACAGTTTGCCTCCCAAAAAACATGGTAATATACCCCTTTAGAACTAGAAAGAACCGCCTTCACTAAAAATTCGTGCAATAATCACAATCTTGGAAGACTTTTTATACTAAAGAGAATCACCAACAAAACGTGAATGATGCTTCCATATAAAAGGTTATTACGTCCGCTGCTATTCCAAGTACCAGCTGAGCCCGCTCACAAGATTTCTGAATTCATACTAAAAAGAAAGTTGATTTGGAAAATTCTATCCCAGTATTATATGGTCAATCATTCAGTCCTTAATACATCTCTTTCAGCGATACCGTTGTCGAACCCAATAGGCTTAGCGGCTGGCTTTGATAAAAATTGCCAATACCTCGATTCTATGATGCGATTAGGGTTTGGTTACGTAGTAGGAGGAACAGTCACACTGAACCCGCGAGATGGTAATCCGAAACCAAGATTGTTAAGAGACCGAAAAAACAATTCCATAATCAACTCACTCGGATTTCCTAGTCACGGTATACAACAGGTCATATCTAACCTAGAAAAGGAACGAGTAAGCCCTCTAATTTTGAGTGCATCTGGGTTCACCATAGATGAACTAGTAACTTGCGCTCTAAAACTTGAGCCTTGGTCTGATGGGATAGAGATAAATATTAGTTCTCCTAATTCGGAAGGTCTCAAAATATTCCATGATCCTCACATGTTTCGTGAAATGCTATCCCGACTTAACTCAAATCGCAAAAAACCTCTATTTATAAAGCTTCCTCCCTACGACAACGACAAGGGACAGGACCAAGTACTTCAGCTAGTAAATGTTGGGACTTCCTTGGGAATAGAAGGAGTCACTATAGCCAACACTAAACCAATAACCGAACCAAAATTAAAGATGGGAAAAGGTGGGCTTAGCGGCAAACCAATCTTTAACGATATGTTAAAGATGATAAAGGATGTTAGAAACGAAGTGGGTGCCGCTATAGCCATAAATGCCTGTGGGGGCATATCAAGCGCTGAGGACGCTATATTAGCGATTAAACAAGGAGCAACCACTATACAAATATACAGTGCTCTTATTTATGAAGGGCCAGGGGTTATAAAAAAGATCAACCTTGGATTAAAAGATTATCTGAACAAGAATAATTTAGACTCTATAACACAGTTGGCAAATATAGAACCTATTTAGGATGTCTTATTCTCCATAAATTTCAGTATTGGGATAGAAATCCTTCCACGCAAACCAAAAAGCCAATGTAGTAGGCAACTGCTCAAGTTTTTGTCCCTTAAGAGAGCCCTCCACAGCTCTACCAGTCAACATTTCCCATACCGTTCCAGTTTCCCTATCTATAACCATAGGAGTTGATTCCATTTCAATCCGATGTAAATCAAACGTCAACGTTTTTCCTTCTATCTCTCTATGAAAAACCACCCCTGCTCCGGAATCTGAATCAAACGCAACTAGAGTAGGAATATCGTTTGCTGAATCATTAATTACTGGTTTGTCTTTTAACAAATCCAAGGGGTATGCTCGCACCAAATTACTGGTGCGTAAGCCCAAAATTATAGTTTTCGCTGGAAGTCGATTATCAGAATTTGTTTCACCCAAAACACCGGTTTTATTGTCAATATAATATGACTCATACGGATCAAAACTGTTGGAAGAACCCTTATTTAAAGCCTCAGTATTTGGATACAGAGACGACCATGTACCCCAATTTGTATGTAAGGCTGGTATAAATTCTAAAGGAGTTCCTTCCAATTCCCCATCCACGCTCTCAGCCAGAAATTGACTCCACAAACTTTGTGTTTGATGGTCATACATTACCAGGGCATTCATAATAAGTTTCCCTGAAACTCCAAATGTTAGTGTTTGTCCTTCTACATTTCGGGCAAATACCATGCCCGTAAAGCAAAGGGGTCACCAGGTCAGAACAATAGGAACTCCTCCCAGTTGATCATTAACTATCTCTCTATTGCTAAGAAATGGAATTGAATATGCCTTATGTTGACCATTTAATGTTAGCCCTAGTATTGGTTCATCTTCTTGATATTGTTGATGAGCCGCGACGCCTGTCAGAAATGTTGGTTCCTTTATACCCCGTATAGCATCAGTAGGAAGAAAATTAACTATTTGGAGATCTCCGCTTGAAGTTTCAACGGTGGATACTTCTCTATTAATGAGGTAGGACTTAGCAAACTCATCGTACCTTGCTTTATATGTTTCATTTTGTTCATTTAACGAACCGGCATCTATTTCAGGTTTCGAGTGATCAAATGTATCCGAAGTTTTGTTAGCACAAGATATCGCCAACAACAATACTAAACCCACAGAACACACTAGAAGTAGATTTACTAATGATGTTCTCAATAACGTCAAATATGAGAAGTTGCTTTTTCTGGTCATCATTTATTTATCCTAATATATTCCTAACCTTACCGAAAATTTGTTCGAACATCTTACGAGTCAATCGACCAGTTTGGGTGTTTTGCTGACTAGGATGATAAGACGCAATTAATATTTTGTCTTCTTCCAATTCATATGTTGCGCCGTGTCCAAAACGCCATGAAGAGATATCACAATCATCATTATAAGATTTATACAACCTCAAATAACTGTCAAAAGCTACTCTTCCAAGCGCAACTATAATCGAAACTGAAGGTAGCAATGCGGTTTCGTTAGCAAGATATGGAAGGCATTGCGACAATTCACTGGGCGTAGGTTTATTTAAAGGCGGGCAACATCTCAATACACATGAAATATAAATATCCTTTAATCGTTGCCCATCCTCTCTATGCAAAGAGGATGGAATTGTTGCGAATCCAAATTTATAAAGAGTTTCAAATAACCATTGTCCGCTACGATCACCCGTAAACATCCGGCCTGTGCGATTAGCACCATGTGCAGCAGGGGCTAACCCTAAAACTAGGACCCTAGCTTTGGGGTCTCCGAAAGATGGAAGTGGCCTGCCCCAATATTTCCAATCCATAAACATGCGGCGTTTCCTGACCGCTATATCCTGACGATAATCAACTAATCTAGGGCATAGGACACATTTTGTTATCGATCGTTGTAGAGCATTAAGGGTTTTGGATGTATTCACGTTGAATCTCATTAGAGGTGTTTCTAATCGCCAAATCGGTGAATAATACTAAGTCAAAATAACAATAATATTGAGACTAAAAAAGATTCATGCTTTATGGATTGATCAATCTCAACCAGCTGACCAAAATTTACTCGCTGCTGATACACCAGCCCCAACAGCTACTTCATACCCTTCTTGCGGAAGAATATGTTCCAAAGCAGATAGAAGATGGAGTACATTAGCCCTAGTGCTGGATTCACCCATTAAGCCTACTCTCCACACCTTGCCAGCAAACCTACCCAATCCCCGAGAAATTTCTGTATTATATTCGTTAACTAGATGCTGGCGCACTTTACCTTCATCAACCCCATCCGGAACAGCTATAGGAGTAATCTGTGCCAATCTATTTTGCTCATCTGATAATACATTCAATCCCAATGCTTCCAAACCAGCCCTCAACCCAGCAGTGTTATTCTGATGTCTAGCGAATCTATTTTCGACTCCCTCCTCCAAAACAATTCTCAGTCCTTCGTATAACGCATAAAGCATACTCGCCGGTACAGTGTGATGGTAGGAACGATCTGGGCCCCAGTAATTAGCTATTAAGCGCAAATCAAAATACCAAGAAGAAATATCTTTTTCAACCCGATCCATAGTTTGAAACGCCAACTCACTCACTGCCACTGGTGATAGGCCCGGAGGGCAACCCAAACATTTCTGTGAAGCACTCGAAATATAATCGATACCCCATTCATCAACCAAAATTTCACTCCCGCCCAATGAAGTGACCCCATCAACAACTAGAAGAGCGTCATGCTCTTTAGCTATCCTAGATATATCTTCTAATGGTTGGCTTATCCCTGTAGATGTTTCAGCGTGGACCATCCCAACCAATTTAATGTTTTTATGTTTTTTTATTTCGTCCTGTATTTGCTCTGGGGGAAGAGCACGTCCCCATTCACCATCCACTAATACGACATTTGCTCCTTGACGCCGAGCCATCTCGGCCATTTGTTCACAGAAAAATCCATATGAACCGATTATTACCGTATCTCCAGGTTTAATTAAATTAGACATGCCCGCCTCTACACCAGCAGAACCAGTGGCTGACAAAGCCATAGTAAAGTTTTTTTCAGTCTGAAAAACTTCAGCCAACATAGAAGATATACCTTCAATAACGGGAGAAAAGGCAGCCTCCCCATATCCTATAACCGCCGTGTTCATAGCTTTATATACACGTGGATTAACATTAGTAGGCCCCGCACTTAAAAGGATACGGTCTGATATATTAAGCTCCGGGTATTTTCTGCTGACAACGCTCATGATAACAACGCTCACCAATTATCCGAAGTATATTCCATCAAATTCTCTAACTATTTTGGCATCTACATCTGACTAAAATAATAGATCCAATTCGAACTTATTTGGAACCGGGCTAGACTAACAGTCACTAACTTGCATGTCAAGAAAGACCTTGCTTTCAACTTTTCATAAAGCCTAGGCACTACGTTGTTGACATATAAAGGAAAATAATGCTTCATATGAGTAATATCAAAATTACTCATTGGCTGCAACCATAAGTTAACCGTAATTGTGCTCCTCCATGAAAAAACCCTTTAAATCTTTCCTTTTCTCATTATCAGTATTGGTCGTCTTATGCTCATTCGTAACGTCATGTAATGAAAGCAATGAAGCAATTTCCCGTGTGCAATATACACACAACTCATTCCTTGGCGTAAGTGATATTACCGTTGGCGATAATCGATTTACTTTTGTTATCAACAATCTGGAGGGTAAAACGTTACAGTCCAGTAATATAAAAGTAGAGTTCTTACATAAAGAACCAGAAGGTTTAGTTTCACACTTTAAGACAATACCAAATTTCCAGGAACTAAAAGACATAATTCCGCACATTCATGAAGATGGGGAAATTCATGAACATTCTGCAAACAAAGGGTTTTATGTTGTCTCCAAAGCAAATTTCTCTCATCCAGGAATATGGATAGCAAGATTTTCCATCCCCCCGATAAATAAGAAACAAATTACCATACCCGACCTGGCATTCAGTGTAAAAGCCTCATCAATGGTGCCTCAAGTAGGAGAATTAATACCTCGTACCCAAAACCTTACCCAAAGAGATGTCGCACACATAGACAAAATCTGTTCAAATCTTCCACCAGACAATATGCACGAGGTTTCCATAGTTGAAGCTATAGAAGGGCCTCTACCATTTGTTGTTATCTGGAGCGCTCCATCATTCTGCACAAGCCAAATTTGTAGTCCAATAACCCGTTCATTAGTAAAGTTGCAACAACTGTATAGTGATAAAGTAATCTTTATCCATATGGAACCATGGAATCTTCAGGTAGCACTGGATGAGGGTAGACTGATTCCAACTAAGGAACTTATGGAATGGAATCTGCCAAGTGAACCTTGGATATTTGTGGTTGATTCAAATGGAAAAGTCTTTCAGAAGTTTGAAGGTTTAATTTCAGAAAACGAGTTAGAAACAAGTATCCAAAGAGTAGCCGGGTTGTATTAATTCACACTCTATAGCCCAAACAAAATAACCTGCTATAAATCAAGCTATTATTCCTAAATATTAATCTCCACTGTTATACAAGTCCATTTCCTGACCAGAGCCTTCTCTCAAACTATGAAGTTGTCTCATATCTATTTCACCAAATGATTCTCTCAACCCCGACGGCCATAATATTTCCACAGATGGATTAGTCTTAGACCCAAGCCCAAATGTTAACCATGGACTATCAGAAGAAAGAAAGCTTGAACCGGAGTGGACTTCTTTTATCTGTTTAATGCCGCCAGCCGTAACTTCAACCAAAGCACCAATTCCATCCCGATTTGACCTGGTTCCAACAGTCTCAATAGTAACCCAATTATTATCATTGCCGGGATTCTGCAATAGAAGCGGTCGGCCTTCACTTCTTAGAAATTCACTTGTGACCATTACAATATCTGAAAACCCATTGTTGTCAAAATCCCCGGTAGCTACCCCTGAAGTAAACTGGTTATGTAATCCATATGTTGCTACTAATGAAAATGCCTTACCTTGTTCATTCATGAACAATCTTCCAGGATTGCCACTGCCTTTCCCAATAATATAAAACGGGTCAGGGGGCAAACTACCAGTAAACAATATGTCAGGAAAACCGTCATTATCTATATCTACAAAACTAGAGCCCCAGCCAAATTCCCAATCAGATAATCCCATTTCTACGCCTACGTCGGTATAAGTTCCATCACCGTTATTCCTGAATAATCCATGCCGGAATACTTTTTGGAGTTTAGAATCACCCAAATTAGTAGAAAACAGATCTTGTTTCCCATCATTGTCATAGTCAGCAAATGACACGCTCATCCAAAATCCTGGGTCACTGAATCCAACTTCTTCAGCCACATTAGTGAATGTCAAATCACCATTGTTCTTAAACAATTCTATCGGACTCGGATTAAACGCAACCTCGTTACAATTCGCTACAAATATATCGCTCAACCCATCAAAATTGTAATCGCTAAAGCCTACAGCACACGCACCTAGTTTAGTATCTACCCCCGCTTCACTACTAATGTCGGTGAATGTAAGATCTCCATTATTTAAATATAGTTTGTTAGCATGCTGTTCCTGATGCACTTTAGCTCCAGGACTCCCTATAAATAGGTCCAAGTATCCATCATTATTGATATCTGAAAAAGCAGCACTCCAACCTGTGGCAGGACCAACAGCCCCGGAAATCTCGGTGATATCTTTAAATGTCCCATCGCAATTATTTAAGTACAAGACGTTAAAATTGTCAGCCATATCACCAATTACTTCAATCCCACCTTCCCCTGTAAGGTAAACGTCTGAACAACCATCGTTATTGATATCGCCAATAACGATCCCGGAATTACCTCTCCCATTAGCAACACCTGCTTTAGAGGCAATATCCGTAAAAGTACCATCTCCATTGTTGTGAAAAAGCGCGTTAGAATATCCTTTACCATTCACTATAAAGAGATCCAGGAAATTATCATTATTGTAATCAAACCAACCAGCTCCACCTAAACCATCACTTTGTGCATCTAATCCAACACGTATAAAGTCCAATTTCGAAGACACATCAACAAGAGGGCCATCTCCAAGTCCAACTTCATCACGTCTTCCTTTTTCTCCCAATTTA
>VEXD01000003.1 GCA_009391235.1 SAR202 cluster bacterium AC-409-J13_OGT_754m | reverse complement strand
TGAACAGATTTTGGCCTATGGTAACATTGTCACCAGTATGCACAAAAATGGATTTAACTGTGCCTTCATTTGGAGTAGATATTTCGTGTTCCATTTTCATAGCTTCTAGTGTGCATAAAATATCGCCGGTTTTTACTGAGGCACCTAACTGAGTTTGTACGGAAATTACCATCCCAGGCATTGGAGCAACAATCGGTTTTGCTTCAGCTGGAATTTGGCTAGGCAAAGAATTGGTGTTAGATTCGTCTAATTGTGGAGATTCACCAGACAGGATTCTGGTATCAATTAATACAGGTTCCCCATCTACTATTACGTCAACAAAAGATTCTCTGACCTTCACGATTGTTACTGAAAACCATTGTTCGCTTATTTTAATCTTGAAGGAATCCATAAGGTTATCCCAGTATTGATATGAACACACCAGCCACTACGGCTGAGCCTATAACTCCTGCTACGTTTGGACCCATAGCATGTGGAAGAAGAAAATTATTTGGATTAGCCTTTTGACCCATTACATGAGATATTCGAGCAGCCATGGGCACGGCTGAGACACCAGCGGAACCTATAAGAGGATTAATTTTGTCGTTAGAAAAGATATTCATTATCTTGGCGAATAATATACCGGTAGTTGTTCCAAATGCGAATGCACCTAATCCAAGTCCAAGTATAGATATGGTTTGAAGATCAAACATTCTATCTGCGGATAATTGAGCGCCTACAGGTATCATCAAGAAGATGGTAGCTATATTCAGCACCTCATTGGATGCTGCATCAAACAATCTCGGAACCACTCCACTTTCCTTGAATAAATTGCCTATCATGAACATAGCGATCAATGGAGCGGATTCAGGCACTGCTAGAACGATAAGAATCATAGAGGCACTAGGGAATAATAATTTTTCGGCTCTGGAAACAGTTCGAAGTGGTCTCATTTCTATTGCTCTTTCTGCTTTAGTTGTTAGGAGTTTCATTAATGGTGGCTGTATAAATACCACACTAGCCATGTATGAATAGGCGGTCACTGCTGTAATTCCTAACAGGTGGGGAGCTAGACGAGAAGCAGCGAAAATAGTAGTTGGACCGTCTGCTCCACCTATGATTCCAATTGCAGCTGCTTCAGTGATTTCAAATTGGCCGGTTAGAAGTGCTGCCCAAAAAGCGGCGAATATACCCATCTGGGCAGCTGCACCCAATAGCAAGGTTTTAGGATTAGCGATAATAGGTCCAAAATCAGTCAAAGCGCCGAGGCCAAGGAATATTAGGGGTGGAAGTATATTCCATTTATAAAGGGCAAAATGATAAATAACTCCGAATAGACCTGAATGCCCATCACTGCCTTCTGGCGTGTAATCTACCAAACCTGACAACGGCAAATTGCCTAAGATTATGCCTAGTCCAATCGGTAGCAAAACATACGGTTCAGATTTTTTGACAATAGCGACAACAATAAAAACACCTCCCAGTATTAGGAGTGCTATGTTTCGCACATCTATATTAGCGAAACCACTTGAAGATACAAATTGTGTGAATTCAGACATCGTCTATCCTAGCATTCATTATCGTTAGGTTGTTTAGTTATATTTTCTTCTGCTGGTTGCCCTTCTTCAGGTCCTGCGGTGAGGTGGGAAGATGTATCCAGTTGAATAGTGCCTGCTTCTAAAGCTAGGCTGACCGCTATTGCAGCTGCTAGGGCCTTATCTTTTCCAGGGGTTTTCCCCAATGTATAGTCTTTTTCTGATTTAGAGAGTCCTAGTTTGGTATCGATATATCTTAATAAAGATGTTAAAAGGGCTAGTACAGCTAGTGTGGAAAACGCGGTTCCTATACCAATTATTGTCAGAGTCAAAGCTTGTTCTGAATCGAAGTTAAAAATGATTTACTGTCCACCTTTAGAACTATATGCATTGATTCTACACCTGGAGTTGTATTATTTGCTAGCAGTGGAGCATGGCTTGATAAGGGTGTTCGTTCTATAATGATATCGTCGTATGAAAACCCCATTAAAGGTGAGGAACAAAGATGAGCATCAAAGTTGATTTTAATTGTGATATGGGAGAAAGTTTCGGAATGTATAAACTTGGATATGATGAAGAAATTATCAAGTATATTACTTCGGCAAATATTGCGTGTGGTTTTCATGCTGGTGATCCCATGTGGATGAGAAAAACCGTGGATCTGGCCGAAGAATACAATGTCGGAATAGGGGCTCAGCCTAGTTATCCAGATTTAATGGGGTTCGGCAGGCGAGATTTGGCTGTAACCCCTGTGGAGGCTATTAATGATTTGACTTACCAAATAGGTGCGTTGACAGCATTTACTAGCAATAACAAATTGCAACATGTTAAGCCTCACGGGGCTATGTACAATAAAGCTGTGGTAGATGAAAATCTAGCCAGAGCCATATGCCAATCAGTCCTTAATGTTGATCCAGAGATGATTATAGTAGCTCTTGCTGGTTCTGAATGGGTAGGAATAGCTGAAGGAATGGGACTGCGGGTGGCAAGGGAAGCTTTTGCCGACCGTGCGGTAAGATCTGATGGAACATTGGTGCCGAGATCCGAACCAGGTGCTGTAATTCACGACGTGGGTTCGGTAGTAGAAAGAAGTGTTAAAATGATAACCGAAAATAAGGTCATTGCTATTACAGGTGAAGAACTCATAATACATGCGGATAGTATTTGTCTTCATGGTGATACCCCTGGTGCTCTTGATATAGCAAAGGCAGTGAAGGCAGGATTGGAAAAAGCGGGAGTTGAAATTAAACCTATGATGGATGTGGTTTCTTAATGAACTTGTACGATAGTCCAAGATATCTTTCTGCTGGGGATAGTGCCCTAGTTGTCGAATTTGGAGATTCTATTAATTCTAAGACTAATAATCTAGTTAATCACCTGATGTTGAATATTGAGAATATGCGTCCTCAAGGGGTTTTAGATATGGTCCCTTCTTACCGCTCTTTGATGATTTATTATGATCCATTGGTTAATAGTTTCGATGAATTGGTAAAGGATTTGAAGGGGATTAAAGGAGTTGATAATGATTCCTCCAACGAGCAATCAAGAATGGTAAAGATTCCAACTTTGTATGGAGGCGAAATGGGCCCGGACTTAGTATTTGTTGCAGAACATAATGGTA
Organism: SAR202 cluster bacterium AC-409-J13_OGT_754m; assembly: GCA_009391235.1. Taxonomy (GTDB): domain Bacteria; phylum Chloroflexota; class Dehalococcoidia; order Lucifugimonadales; genus VEXD01. Next base: position 81,058 of record VEXD01000003.1, on the reverse strand, counting down.
TTTCGATAGACGAAGTTATAAAAATACATTCAGGAGCAGAATATCGAGTTTATATGTTGGGCTTTTCTCCTGGGTTTCCTTATTTAGGCGGAATGCCTAAATCTATCGAAACCCCTAGATTATCTTCCCCGAGAACAGTTATTCCTGCTGGCTCGGTAGGTATAGCAGAGAAACAGACAGGAATATACCCTAATGCTTCTCCAGGTGGTTGGAGATTAATAGGACAAACTCCTATAAGACTTTTTGACCCAGAAACTTATCCGCCTGCTCTATTGCGACCTGGAGACCAAGTGCAGTTCGTGCCAATTGATCAGGAAACATTTGATAGTTTGCAAAACTCGAATAGGGGTAATTAGATTGGGGAGTTAACAAATCTGAAAGGGATAGATCATGACGGAATTTGAAGTTTTGGAACCCGGTCTTCTCACAACAGTACAAGATTTAGGTAGGCGTTATCATCAACGATTTGGCGTTCCGGTTTCCGGAGCTATGGACATGTATGCTTCTAGAATAGTGAATAGCCTATTATGTAATGATGAACAAGCTGCTGTGCTCGAAATCACATTAATTGGTCCGAAATTAAGATTTAAGAATGATTCCGTTATCGCCTTAGCAGGAGCGGATTTGGCTCCCAGGATTAATGGGAGTTCTGTTGAGACTTGGAAAGTATTAAAGGTGCCCGCCAATGGAATACTAACCTTTGATGGACCCCTTAGAGGGACAAGGACATACCTAGGGGTGCCTGGTGGCATTGATATACCTTTGGTTATGGGTAGCCGATCCACATATATGGGAGCAAGGTTGGGTGGCATGGATGGGCGTTCATTGAAAAAAGGCGATCTCCTTGCAGGCTCTAACAGGGAATCATTTGCATCACCTGTAGGAACAGCAGTACCTATAGAATATATTCCGGTGATACATGAAAATCCTAAGGTGAGAATTTTGCTGGGACCTCAAGATGATGCATTTACTGAAAATGGGATAACCACGTTTTTATCTTCTACTTATACGGTCAGTCAGCTTTCAGATCGCGTAGGGTACAGATTAGAGGGTCCTGCTATAGAGCATAAAGACGGTGCAGATATACTATCAGACGGTATACCTTTTGGTGCGATCCAGGTCAGTGGAAATGGTCAGCCATTAATATTAATGGCTGATAGAGGTGTAACCGGAGGATATACCAAAATAGGGGTTGTTATTACCGCAGATATTTGGAAAATTGCTCAATCGCTACCAGGTGATCAAATCAATTTTGTTGCCACCGATTATACTGATGCACTACATGCCATGAGAGATTGGGAAAAAGGAATCAGAGAAATAAAAGAGTCAGCTATTGGCAGTAGAGAAGAAAAAAAGAATTCCGGATTGGGCATGAGGATAACTGCTGAAGGAGAGCATTTCGAAGTATTTGATGGGCAAGGGATCCAAATATCTACTAAAGAAGATATCAAGGGTATTAGCTTGCAAACCCGCAGGATATTGAAAGCAACAGTATCTGGTGAGACCTACAATTTCGATATTGATATTGAAAAAAGTGCTTAAGTTGCCATTTAAATAATGAACGCAATGTCCAACTAATCATATGGGTGAATCGTTTGTGATTGAAAATCTAGGTGAAGTGGACGAAAACAAAATACTAGTAGGGGAATCTGAATTACGAACATTAGTTGAGCAGATATTCACAAAATTGGGCGTTCCAATTGTTGATGCGCATACTGCAGCTGATGTATTGGTTACTACTGATCTTAGAGGTGTGGAAAGTCACGGCGTGTCTGGGCAATTTAGTAGTTATGTAGAAGATTACATAGATGGAATTACCAACCCGGATCCTGTAATCAAAACTGTCAGAGAAACAGCCGCCTCAGCTAACTTAGACTGTGACAAGGGATTAGGAATCATAGTTGCTCCTAAAGCTATGGAAATCGCTATATCGAAAGCGGAAAACCAAGGAGTAGGTATGGTCACTATGCATAACACGCGGCATATGGGAATGGCGTCCTATTATGCGATGATGGCCCTCGAAAAAGATATGATCGGTTTGGCGATGACATCTGCGGGTCCTTCAGTGCTGCCAACTTATGGTGCAATCCCTAGATTAGGCACAAATCCAATAGCGTTGGCCGCTCCAACTAATCAAGAAAAACCGTTCGTTTATGATGCGGCGACCAGTGTCATTGCCAGTAACAAGATAGACATATGGAAGCGGGCTGGAAAGAAAATAGGACCAGGGTTAGTAGCGGATATTTATGGTTCACCAATCATGGAGTCAATTGATCCTAGTGATTATATTGGCCCATCTCTTTTGCCCTTGGGCACTACCAGAGAGATGGGTTCGCATAAAGGATATGGATTAGCGTGTATGGTCAGTATTCTAACAGGCATTCTTTCTGGTGGCGGGTTCGATTCTTTTCCGGGCCGTCCTAATTATTATCATATGGTTGCTGCATATAAGATAGACGCGTTTACGGACCTGGATATATTCAAATCTACTCTAGATGAGTTCATGCTTTCTTTAAAGAACACTCCACCTATGCCCGGGCAAGATAGGGTGTTGGTCCCTGGGCAAATAGAATGGGAGACGTATGAATATAGAAAAAACAATGGTATCCCCATACATAGAGATGTAATAAGTTGGCTTGAGGATACCTGTAAAAAATTAAATATTCCTATGAAACTCAAGTGATGTTGTGAAATCATTAGTGTATGACGTAACAATAGTGGGCGGAGGAATTATAGGATTATCTGTTGCTAAGCAGATATCCGAGATTAATCCAGGCATGAAAATAGTTTTGTTAGAAAAGGAACAATCTATAGGTTTGCATCAAACCGGTCACAATAGTGGTGTTATTCATTCCGGCGTATATTATAGACCCGGAACTCAAAAAGCTCGCTTTTGCACTTATGGAGTCAAACTTCTTAAAGATTACTGCTTGAAGAACGGCATTAATTATTATGAGTGCGGGAAGGTGGTAGTGGCGACTGAGGTTTCAGAACTTGAAGCGTTGCATACTTTGTATAGTCGCGGTAAGGAAAATGGAGTGCCAGACATCCAGATGATCGGACCAGAAAGATTAAAGGAAATCGAGCCTAATGCTAGAGGAATTGAAGCTTTGCATTTACCTAACACCGCTGTAGTTGACTTTCCTCTTGTTGCTTCGTCATACGCGAAAGATTTTGAAACAGCTGGAGGCTCGATTCTAACAGACACACGGGTTTGCAAGATCAGTTCATATTCAGATGAATTAGTGATTGAAACCAACCAAGATGATATTAAAACTAAATTTCTCATTAATTGTGCCGGCTTATATGCTGATGTTATTAGCAAGATGATGCAAACTGATCAAGACGTGCGCATTTTTCCGTTTAGAGGGGACTATTATGTGCTGAAACCGGATAAAAGAAACTTAGTGAAGGGCCTCATTTATCCTGTTCCTAATCCGAAGTATCCTTTTTTGGGTGTCCATTTCACTCGTGGTATAGATGGTGGTGTTGAGGCTGGTCCCAATGCTGTATTGTCGTGGGCCCGTGAAGGATATAGCAAGATGTCTTTCAGCGTAAAAGATGCAATGGAAATGGTGACTTTTAGTGGGTTTTTGCCTATGTTCGGCAAAACTTGGAAACTTGGTTTGGTAGAACTTCGTCGGGCTCTATTGAAAAATGTTTTTGTCAGAGATCTGCAGAGACTGCTACCTGTAATCTCGTCAGATGATTTATTGGCAGGTGGTTCGGGTCTTCGGGCACAGGCAGTTGATAATAGAGGACAGTTACTAGATGATTTTGTTATACGCGAACAGGAGAATGCTATCCATGTAGTGAATGCCCCTTCTCCAGGTGCCACTGCTTCTCTTGCTATTGGTGCTCATATAGCTTCGCTAGCCAAGCAAAACTTTGGGCTTTAAGTTTCACTAGGAAAAGTAGATAGCTCCTTCCTCTGATAGAGAGCGTAATTTCATTTGGTCATACCCTAGAATGTTGCCAAGGATTTGTTCTGTGTGCTCTCCTGGGGTTGGAGTAGGGCCAATTTTGGAGCCGCTGCGGCCTAACTTAATGATATCTCCTGAAACATGGATTTTGCCTGCCACTGGATCTGGAACCTCGACCAAGAGTTTCCTGTCATGGAGATGTGAATCAACTGCTGCAGTGGGTATGTCATTCACAGAATGGATAGGAATTCCGAGTTGGGATATAGATTCTACAACGGTTTGAGTTGTTTGAACTTTAAACCATTCGGTAAGAAATTGTTCTATAGCCAAGTAGTTTTTATCTCTAGCTGCTCTGTTAATGAACATGTCATTATCAGACCATTCGGGTTTACCAATAACATTACAGAACCTCGGCCATATATGATCACTTTGAGCTGATAATAGAATCCATCCATCATTAGTTTGGTAGACATTGGTGGTCCCTCTGCCGTTCCCTTCTCGTTCAGTATTAATTTCTTCCCCCAAATATGCACTGCATTGAATTTCAGTCATGCTATATCCAGAATCCGCTAAACAGACGTCTATTGTTTGCCCTTCACCAGATGATTCTCGTTCATGAAGTGCTGATAAAGCTCCAATAGTTGCATGCAGAGCAGTTATCCTATCTATTATTGGATTATATGTTCTAGTAGGAGGATCTCCAGGGGACCCAGAAAGCAACATCATGCCACTAATCGCTTGACCTATTGGATCAAATCCTATCCGATCGCTGTATGGCCCATTTTGGCCAAATGCGGAAACATTGACCATGATGATGCGGCGATTTAATTCACGTAGTCGTTCATATGAAAAACCCATTTGGCCTATGGTTCCCGGCCTGAAATTTTGGATAAATATGTCGGATACTTTGACGAGATCTGATAAAACCGCTTTGCCTGCTTCCGTCCTGAGATTCAATCCAAGACTTAATTTGCCGCTGTTGTATTGGACCCAATAGGCGCTTTGTCCTCTTACAAAAGGACCATGATCTCTACTTTCATCACCACCTGGTTTTTCTATTTTTATTACTTCAGCGCCCATGCGGGACAATATCAATGCTGCTCTTGGCCCGGCTTGATATCTACCTAGGTCTAATACTCTAATGCCTTTCAGAGCGTGTTGGGGGCCATTCATGCATACTCCTTATCGTAAAGACGGTTTTAAGACCAGTATACGAGATGGGGTTTTTGTAATTCCCAACCTTGATTAGTTGGAAATATGGTTGTCGATTGTATTCTTTCCGGTTCTCCGTCCAGCCAGTCCTTTACCGCATTTCTCCATTTAATGAAATGTGGAGCCTGTCTATGGAGGTCTAGGGCATCATCATCTTTATAGACTTCATAAAAATAAAGCTTATTTGGATCATTTAGATCCTGTAGCACATCAAACCTGTAACAGTTAGATTCGTCTCGAACTGATCCTTGAGCATCATCCAAAACTGCCGCAATAAATTGATCTCTGAAACCTGGTTTGATTCTTACTGTCACAAAAATAGAAATCATACTTAGACCATCCTTACTGGCAAGCTAATATAGATGAGAGTAGCCATCAGGTAAAGATTCCCTTTAGACCTTCTCGAGTTATCTATGTTTGGGCCTATTAGTTAAATATCTAACAGAAGAAAGCCCGTTCGATAGTGTTAGTGGCATCCACTAATCTTCTTCATATATAACCCTCTCCAAAGTAGTAATGAAGTCGTCTATGATGGTTTCAGTCATCGGTTCTGATATGGTCAACTCTGAAAGACCTCTTGCGAGATATCCTTCCATCATTAATGCGAGACTAAGCCTGTTGTTCAAGTCTCCGGTAGTTTTAGATGATGCAGATCTGTAGTCTCGTACAGGCGTATCAGTAAGGTGAGCGGTCATGATGTTGTTATGGGAAACAATAGAACAAGGAATTTGAGCTCTAGTAAAAACGTCTCCCACACCGGATGTTAGGCGGTCATTTAATTTCTTCATATATTCATAAACTTCTGGAGTGGCGGCTTTCATTGTTGCCCAACCAGCAGCAAGGGTTAATGCATGGCCGGAATATGTGCCACTGGAACTAATTCCTGATTTACCCTTTGTGCCGTCTAGCAAATCCATTATGTCTTGTCTGCCACCAAAGGCACCAACTGGGAGTCCACCTCCGACTAGTTTTCCAAAAACTGACAAGTCTGGACTTACTCCAGCGAGTTCTTGGTAGCCACCATAAGAAACCCTGAAGTGCTTTACTTCATCCATGATGAAAAGGATTCCTAAATCGTTACATGTTTTTTCTACAAACTGAACAAAGTCGAAAGGAATGTCGTAACCGCCTGCTTTAGGCTCGTAAATTAAACCGGCAAGGTCGTCCTTATGTTCCTGTAAGATTAGCTCTACTGACTCTCTATCATTGTACGGGAGGACAACAATGTCCTCTGCTACTCGTCGGCCTGCTCCACGTTGGTCGGAAACCGGGTTAGGTGCTTCTCGTGGGCCGGCTTTATCCATAGAAGGAGCGTGGCTTACTTGTGCATCATCACTAGTTCCGTGAAATGCTCCTTCAAATTTAGCTATCTTAAACTTTCCAGTAAATGCCCTGGCCAGACGGAGTGTATTCATTACTGCTTCGGTTCCTGAGTTCGCCCATCGCACTGATTTGACTGATGGAACTCGTTTTACTATTTCCTCCGATGCCAATTTCTCATATACACTAGGTGGTCCAAATACAATTCCGTTATTAACGAGCTTTGACATTTCTTCTACTACAGTTTTAGGGCTGTGTCCTAATATTAATGCAGTAGAACTATTATTGAAATCTAGATATCGATGACCGTCAATGTCCCACATGTAACAATCTTGTGCCCTATCTATATAAATAGGGAAGGGGTTCCAGGCGGATGTACTTTTGGCTACGCCAGATGGCATGACACCTTGACTGTCAGCGAATTGGGTCTTTGATTTAGGATTTGCCTCTGTGTATAAGCGTTCTAGTGTTTCCTTTGACTTGACCATTGAGCCTTCTCCTTAGAATTTTATTAGTTAGTTTAGTGAATAGCTAATGGCATAATAATATCATCTTTCGAACCCTGCAAGTCCTAAGCAATCGATTATGATATAAATTATAGAATGTGATAATAAAAATGGTTACTTTAAGAGCCACTAATGTTCAAAATGAAGGTTGGGACTAATAATGTGTTATTGAAGAGAGGTTTTCTATATCACCCGTGTAGGAGATATTAAATTCGATGATAAGATATGGTAAAGTTTTGAATAATTCTTTCGATTGGTTATGTTTGATTTAATTGGTGTAAGGGAGTTGAACCTATGATTAGTGATCGGGCAAACAAGTTACATGCTTCGTCGATAGTGGTAGACGCCCATTGTGATAGCATTACCAGGACTATGGATCACCAGCAAGACTTGTCCATAGAAACGTCTTATGGTCATTTAGATCTTCCAAGAATGAAGATGGGTAGTTTGAATTGCCAATTCTTCTCTTGTCTTATTCACCCAAAATATATTAATGAGCATAGGGTTATTCGAAGAACGATGGGTATGATCGACGCTGTTAAGGCACTTTGCCTACGTAATCCTGAAATGATTGAGTTAGCCTTGTCTGCTAGCCATATAAGAGATGTGGTTGGAAGTGGCAGAGTGGCCGCTGTTATCAAACTGGAGGGTGGGCATTGTATTCAGGATGATTTAGCTGTTCTACGGCAGTATTTTGATTTGGGTGTTAGGGCAATGACTCTGGCATGGGACAATTCTAACAACTTGGTTGACGGGATCATGGACGATCCCATAAATGGTGGACTAACTCTGTTCGGCAAGAACGTGATTCAAGAAATGAATAGTATGGGGATGTTGGTTGATGTTTCACATCTTTCCGAAGAGGCATTTTGGGATGTTATGACAGTTAATAATAAGCCTGTGATAGCTTCTCATTCGGCAGTATGGAATATATGTAAACACCCGAGGAATCTTAAAGATGATCAGATTAAGGCGATTGGTAGCTCTGGGGGTGTAATATGCGTGAATTTTGCATCTGACCTTATTTCCGAAAAATTCCGCCAGCATGTTGCTCTCTTGAAACAAGATGAATTTGGGGAATTAGATGAAATAGCACAAATATATAGTGATGACCATGAGGCTATGGAGGGTGCATTAGAACAACTTGAGACTAGGACTGGCCAATTGTCTAATGATCCGTCTTTTATACCAAGTCATCAGCTAATTGTTGATCACATAGAATATATTATTGGCATGGTGGGAAGTGATCACGTGGGAATAGGCTCTACTTTTGACGGCAGCGTTTACCTTCCGTCTGGACTTGAAGATTGCACGAAGTTGCCTTTGATAACCGAAGAATTAATGCAACGTGGGCATTCCAATGATGTTATAGCGGGAATACTTGGGGGAAACATATTACGCGCCATGGAGGAAGTAATTGGGTCTTGATGAGTAACAAAATTATCCCCTATCTATTCCATTCTTTGATATATTCTAGCTACATCTGAGTTTTATTCCGTTAAAAACGTCATCATCCCACGTAGAGTACGTCCCACCTTCTCAATTGGATGGTTTAAATCATCGTTACGCATTCTATTGAAAGTAACACGACCTTCGTCGTTTTCTGTAATCCATTCTTTGGCAAAGCTACCGTCTTGAATTGCGGTGAGCACCTTTTTCATGTTTCTTTTTACATTCTCGTCTATGATAACCGGACCTCGGCTGTAATCTCCATATTCAGCCGTATCGCTTACGGAATAGCGCATGTATTCCATTCCACCTTCGTACATTAGGTCAACAATAAGTTTCAATTCGTGAAGGCACTCAAAATATGCTGATTCCGGCTGATACCCGGCCTCAACCAGAGTTTCAAATGCAGCTTTTACCAGAGATGTTACTCCTCCGCAAAGAACTGCTTGTTCTCCAAACAGGTCAGTTTCGGTTTCTTCTTGGAAAGTGGTATCTAGCACACCTGCTCGTGTGCATCCGACGCCTTTCGCATAAGCCAACGATAATTCTTTAGCGTAGCCTGAGCTGTCGTTGTGAATAGCTAACAGGCCTGGCACGCCGGACCCTTTTACGAAAACCTCGCGCATCCTGTGGCCAGGAGCTTTAGGTGCAATCATTGTAACGTCTATATTGCTAGGCGGAGTAATGGTTTTGAAGTGAATATTAAAACCATGGGCAAACATTAGAACTTTCCCATTATGGAGGTGTTCTCGAATCGATTCTTCATAGACAGTAGGTTGAGATGTGTCTGGAATAAGCATCATTATGATGTCTGATTGTTTTGCGACTTCGGCAACTGTTTGAACAGTTAAACCGTTTTCCTCGGCCTTATTCCAACTCTTACTACCCTTATAAAGGCCAACTAAAACTTTTACTCCATTGTCCCTTAGGTTTAGGGCATGAGCGTGCCCTTGACTGCCGTACCCGATGATCCCTACTGTTTTATCCCTTAGTAGGGATAGGTCTCCATCGGATTCGTAATACATCTTTGCCATTTGAAACACTCCTGTCCACCAAGTTGAAACATAGGTTTAAATACTAGTCCGGTTGTTTGTGTTATGTTAGAGAAAGGCACCATCATTCGCTATCTTAACTTAAGATGATTTGCCTCTGTGCATAACGATTGTTCCTGTTCTCATGACCTCTAACAATCCGTAGCCTTTGAGCAAGTCCTGCATCGAAGTCATTTTATCGGCGTCTCCCGCAACCTCTATTATCAATGAATCTGGAGATACTCCTACGATATGGGCCCTAAAGATATCAGCAATTTGGACGATTTCTTTTCTGGTATCTGGTGTTGCACTTACACGTATCAAAGCCAATTCACGGGATACTACGTCTTCATTAGGTGCCGCTGAAACTTTTATAACATCGATTAATTTGTCAAGGTTTTTTAATAATTGTTCGACGACAGCATTGTTACCTTGAACAACGAAAGTCATACGGGAAAGATTGGGCTTTTCGCTTTGACCTACAGCCAGGCTGGAAATGTTGAAGCCCCGTCGCCGAAACATGCTCGTGATTCTGTTTAAGACCCCTGGCTTATCCTGAACTAAAGCTGTGATTGTGCGGTCCATATTGGTTGTCATGAGATCGGTTGGCTTTCGGTTTGTCTAGGCTCCTCAATCATATCATGGACTGTTTGGCCTGATGGGATCATTGGATAAACATTTTCCTCAGCTTCAACAACGAAGTCTATGATTACCGGGCCATCATATTCCATAGCTTGTTTGATTGCTGATTCGACTTGGTCCTGTTTAGTAACTCTCAGACCAAGTACTCCGAAGGCTTCTGCCAATTTTACGAAGTCTGGGTTATGGCTATATTCGGTAGCAACGTAGCTCTTCTCATAGAAAAACTGTTGCCACTGACGTACCATTCCGAGAAAATTATTGTTTATGATTGCAATCTTTACGGGTATTTTATTCTCAACCATAGTAGCTATTTCGCACATGGTCATTTGGAAACCACCATCACCAGCAATAGACCAAACCGTTTTATCAGGTTGCCCTACTTGAACTCCCATGGCTCCAGGAACCTCGTAGCCCATGCTTCCTGCTCCACCGGATGTTATAAAACTGCGGGGATTTTTGAATGTGTAAAATTGGGCAGCCCACATCTGATGTTGTCCTACACCTGTCACGATGATAGCTTCCCCGTTGGTCGCCATTGACAGTTTCTTGATTATAAATTGAGGAAGCAATTTATCAGTTGGCCGAATATCCAATGAGGGATGACTTTTCTTTAGATCGGTTATGTGTTTTACCCAATCGGGATGTGTTTTAGTCGGAGCAAGTTTAAGAAGTGCAGCTAGAATATGTTTAGCATCTCCTACTATAGGGACATCAACCGATATATTTTTACCAATTTCTGATGGGTCTATTTCAATGTGTATCTTTTTAGAATTTGTTGCGAACCTGGCAGGATCTCCAATTATGCGGTCGTCAAAACGCATTCCAACGGCGAGCAAAAGGTCCGATTCCTCTATTGCTAAACTAGCATATGCCATTCCGTGCATGCCTGGCATTCCTACGCTAAGAACATGATCTTCTGGGAAGCAACTTATCCCTAAAAGAGTAGTTATGACGGGCATCTGTGTCTTTTCCGCCAATGTTCTTAATTCATCATATGCTTCTGAAAAGATTACACCGTGACCAGCTAGAATAATTGGACGCTCAGCTTTTTGGATCAGTTCCGCTGCTCGTCTGATTTGCCTATCATTACCTTTAATAGTGGGTTTATAACCAATCAGATTAATTGTGGGGGTATCTGCTACCTCTGTTTCTTCTTGAAATACATCCTTAGGTATATCAACTAAGACGGGGCCAGGTCTTCCAGTGGTGGCGATATGGAATGCCTCAGCTATAACATTTGGTAATTCAGAGGCATTCATTACCAAATAGTTGTGTTTGGTTATTGGTAAGGTTATTCCTGTAATATCAGTTTCCTGAAAAGCATCTGAACCGATCGCATCTCTACCTACTTGGCCGGTGATAATAACAATAGGGATTGAATCCATATGGGCTGTGGCTATACCAGTAACCAAGTTTGTAGCTCCAGGCCCTGATGTTGCCCAAGCGACTCCTGGGCGCCCAGTCGCTCTTGCATATCCATCTGCAGCATGAGCTGCTCCCTGTTCGTGTCTAACCAGGATATGACGCAATTGAGGATATTCGGGAAGTGTTTGGTATAAAGGCAGTATAGCGCCGCCTGGTAGGCCGAACACGACTTCTACTCCCTGTCTCAGTAACGCCTCACACACTATTTGCCCACCGGTTCGTCTCATGTTTGTAAGCCTATAAAGTTATTTTGCCGGGACACCATCGAGTTATCCCTTTCTTGCCTATTGGTGGCGCATACGGGGTTCGAACCCGTGATCTCCGCCTTGAGAGGGCGGTGTCCTAAGCCACTAGACGAATGCGCCCATAATTGGCGCATATTATAACACTTTGGCGTGATTATATATCCCCTTTTAGTATATAGTTATAAAAGATATTTAAATAATGCCGAGTGGTGTAGTGGTATCACACGTGACTCTGAATCACGTAACCCTGGTTCGAATCCAGGCTCGGCAGCCATAGCAGCTAGTAAAATTGTGTAGTGAGTTCCTGGATGATCCTTAACGCCCGTGGCATCGCTTGAATTTTGCAAGGCTACCGCAAGGGCACAAATCATTGCGGCCTATTTTCTTTCCTTGGGCCAATTCCTCAAATTTTCGCATTGATGAAGCATGTGCTGTACATTTATGGCACGTGCAAGCTGGGGTGTGGTCTCCGTACCAATTTGTGCGTTCTTTTCCGATGACCATTTGATAATTCCGAACATCGATTAATGTAATTTAAGCTGCCGGTTATAGTATATTCCCAAAATCGGCAATGGCGCAAAATACATGGGTAGTATTATATCACCTAGAGTTGGATCCAATTTTATGGAGGAAAGATATAATCAGTCTAGTGGGGGTTCGGGTGCAGTTAACATGTCAAAAAGATTAAGCCATTCAGTTTCACTTAATAAGCCATAACCTTCCCTGAAGACAATAAGACCTTTTTTGTCAATCCCAATCTTAGTTGCTTGGCTAGCGATTTCGTAACGTTGAAGAGTCGATGGGTGTGTGGTTCCGAAGGTGAATGTATAGGCATTTGTTTGTTTAAATGAAGCAATAGCTTCCATGTTTGTACCTGTAGTTATATCTATGGCCAAAAATTCTAAACTTTCGTTGTAGGGTTGTATGAGAGCATCAACACGCCGTAACTCGGCGCGGCAAACTGCTCACCAACTGGCATAAAAATATAGAATAACTGACTCATTAATATAATCTGATATAGAATGGGTAACCATTCTTGTGTCCGTTATTTGGAAATCTTGGGCTTTCTTCCCGACAGTGTGTCCAATAGCTAAGTTAATTGGTTCTGGAGTCGGTGTTATCTTTTTTGTTGGAAAGGTTGTGGGTGAGGAATTGGTGTAACCGTTTGAATTGACACTTCCGCAGGCCAACAGAATAGTAGTAGCTGCCAATAAGGCAATGCAATACAACTTAGATATGCTGGTTACTTTTCTTAACACTTTTGACATATATTTCAATGTTGAAGTCCCATTAAGCGGGAATGCTCTCTAGCGATGCATTTATCCATTACTACGGCTAAACCGTTTTCGATAGCCTTTTTAGAGGAAGTTTCATCAAATACACCTAATTGCATCCAGATTACGTTGGCTTTAATTTTTATAGCTGAGTCTACAATTGGCGGGACGAACTCATTCCGTCGAAAAATATTTACTATATCAATTTGTATTGGACAACTTTCGAGTGTAGGATAACAATGTTCTCCTAATACCACTTCAGATTTAGGATTTATTGGTACGATCTTATACCCCCAAGTCTGTAAGTATTTACCTACAATGTGGCTCTCTCGGTTTTCATCAGGTGATATTCCAACTATTGCAATTACGCTGTTGGACCGCAAAATTTCTTCAACTAAAATGTTCATAATGCCTTATATTCAGAGTATTTGGGGGTTACTTATTTAATTAGATGAATTAAGAAGGATTAAGTCTCTGCTGTCCTCCGTATGGATTTAAGTTAGGTAGTTCTTCCGAGGAATACCTAAAGGCTCTAAATACTGAATTGCTTGCGGCTGAATCTGGAGAGTCCGCCGGTGTTTCGAAAAAAGGATTAACGTATTCCCAGACCAAGGTGCCAGCAGCAGTTATTTCAAATAGCCTACCATAATTCCCTTCACAGATGAGTGTGTTTCCATTAGGTAGTCTCTGTGCCCCAGAGATATATGGACTAAAGAAGCTATAGGGTATTACTTCTTGGTAACTCCATACTATATTTTTAGTTTGCGGTTCCACCTCTATTACTCGAGAAAAGGGGACAGGGTGGTCCATTCGGTGAGTTCCATTGTCAAAAATCAGGATATTGCCGTTGTCCAGGGGCTTTGGGTCATGTTGCTGCGCTAACGGGGGAGCTCCTAGCTTCCAAACAATTTTCCCTGTATTTTTATCAATGATTAAGACGGTAGATATGTTGCGGAAACTCACCATTATGTTTTTATTAGGCATTTCTACTACTGTATTGCCGTGGGTCCATTCAGTTCTATAATCCTGCAAAGTGATACGATCGGAATAAGGTTCAAGGTGTTCCCAGCTTTTCCATTTCCATACTTCCTCACCCGTTTGTGTTACTTCTATTAAATAATCAGCATACATAGCCCGATCACCACTCGGGTCGGGAATTCCTCCCTGTACCTTTTGTGCGATTGCATCAGGTATTTCTGTTAAACATAAGAGCATAATATTGCCATTTTGGAGTTTGCAAGCGTCGTGATGATGGTCTTCGTGTTGTATTTCCCAGAGCACTTTCGAATCCCACGTAACCTCGGATACAGAACCTGCTTTCCATCTTGTCCAGTCTTTAAATCTAGGTTGGAGGTCGGGCAATTTTCCACAGTACAAAAGGTTTCCATTTTGCAGAAGGCGGCCATATAACCCAGGAGGATGTTTAAGTTTCCATCTATGGACTATATTGCCATTCATATCTATTAAATAGACGATACCCTTACCATTCATCGGAGTGAATAATGTATAGCCGTTAAATGCTTCTTTCGGGTCGTAGGCTCGGACCCCGGTTCCTGACCTTCGTATTCTTAATTGGTCTATATTGTTAATCAATGTCTAGTGAAAACCCTCCACATCATGCTGGTACGGCGTAATTTTACCCTGATGTACGCCAAATATATTGGACCGTTTGAGAAACGAATCCTCAAAGTCTGTCAGATTCGTTGTGGTTATTATGAGTTGTTTGTATTGAGCTATAGTTGTTAGGATTTTCTGTCGTCTTTGTTTATCTAACTCTGAAAGAATATCATCCAACAATATCAAAGGCTCTGACTGAGGGCTTGATATGTGTGAAGCTTCTGCAAGTCTTAGTGCTAACGCAATAGTACGAGCTTGTCCCCTTGAAGAAAATAGGCGCATGTCAGAATTATTCACCGATAATTCAAAGTCATCCTTGTGTGGGCCAAATTGGGTAGTTCCTACCTGTATGTCCCGTTGTCGTGATTGCAAAAGAATATTCCTGAAAACTTCTCGGGTATCGTTTATGGTATCTCCTAGCTTGATTGTGGGGTGATAGACTACTGAGAGGTTTTCATTGTTGTTTGTTAATTCCCAAAGAAAATTGGATGCGTCTACTCCTATTCTTGATAACACTTCCATTCTTTGAAACATCAGAGTAAGCCCTTCCGTAATCAATAGATCATCCCAGAACTCTAGTTCACCATATTGGCTTGTTCCATTTTTTATTGCTCGTAAAATGGAATTACGTTGTTTGAGGCCTCTTTGATATTTTTGCAATGTTCGGAAATATTTGCGGTTTGATTGGGAAATGAGAATATCTAGAAATTTCCTACGTGTGGATGGAGGCCCAAGGACTAGATTTATGTCTTGAGCTGAAAACAAGACCGCTGTTACAAATCCGATGAGACTGCTGGCATTACGTTTGACCCCACCGACTCTGATTTCCTTTTTTACACTAAAATGGTCAGTAGTTGGGGTAAAGTTTTGCTTTACCTCCTCCTTTTTAAGAATATGATATCCGATTATTACTCTAGTCCGCCCTTCAAGCCCGTGAACAACTGCATCAACAATGGTAGGGTTGGGTGAGTCTATGGTTTTCCAATTTACTACTTCTCTTTCATTCTCCGCACGAAAAGCTCTGGATATAGCTAAGAGATAAATAGATTCTAGGATACTGGTTTTGCCCTGCCCGTTATTCCCCAAAATGATGATTGGCCCAGTAGGTAAATCAAACTGGAGATCCTCGAACATTCTAAAATTCGTTAATTTGAGCTGTGAGAGAAACATAGTCTCAGGATGTCAATGATTGGGGATTAACAGAAGATGAACTGAATCACTCTTCTGTCTCCGTATCATTGATTTCCCTGTCCAATTGAGCAATCTTCAAAGAGTCTTTCTCGAAAATTCCAAAACAGCGATCAAGATATAATTTTAATAAGCGAGTTCCCTTGCTAGTTGAGTCATGAGCTACCTGGAGCAATTTATCAACTTCACATTCTTCAGGAAGATAACGTCCTAAAGTGTTAATCTCTATTTCAGTTTCCTCTTGGCCCTGTATGTCCTCGTTTTCTATGTTAAAGCGTAGACGAACTATCAATTTAGATAATTCACTTAATCTATCACTTTCGTTATAGAAGCTGTACATGACTTCATTTACAGCTAAGCCCTCTGGTTCCGAGATATCGTGTGTGGTTAGTGACCCGCTATGTTCTGTCCAAAGGTCTGTATAGGCTTGGGAGAGTTCCCCTACGGTTTGCATTGCTTGGCCTGCATCAGAAGGTCGGTGTTTTCCTCCATTAATTAAGTCATCACTTCTTATTTGAGCTAGGTCAACTAGCTGTTCATAATTGTCTACCTCTTCGGGAACCGGTGGCATAGAAAAACAGGATATTTCTGTCGCTGATGCCCCGGCTAATGAAGAAGCCAGGAATGGAGGAACGTATTTAGCAAAATTTAGTGGTAATGGAAATACTACTACATATGTTGCATAGATTTTGTCATCGTTAGTTGCATCCCTGAAGTAAATCAAAGCATGTCCTTTTGGACGGTGATTGTTTCCTATGTCAAATACTAGATCCATTATTATCCTCGTAAACAAGTCAAGGTGTTGCATTGCATGGCTTGCGAAGCGGGTCGCTGTGCCACGTTATAGTTCACCATATCTATGCCGGCCCAGAAAGGAAAGCCTTATACTGGAATATTCTTTCTCAAATAATCCTACCATAGGTAACGATAAACTGTTAGAGGTCAAAGCATCTCTAATTTTTAGGCCTAGTCTACATAGGCGGTCGCTTCAATTTCTACCCTCTCGCCCATGCTAGTAACAACTAGCATCGTCTGTGTAGGGAGATTTTCCTGGAGGTATTTATCCTTGACAGCAAAAAAACCATCTCTATCTGCCTTATCTCTTAAATACACATTAATTGAGGTGAGGCTATTGAAGTTGCCTCCTACAGATGATAAGCATCGATGAAGATTTTCGAAGATCTTCTCTGTTTGAGATGTTATATCATCCCCCGCCAGTGTCCCATCTTCATTCTTTCCAACTTGTCCTGCGATGTAGACTATATTTCCAGCCTTCACTACATGATGATAGCTGGCAAAATGAAGCATTCCTTCAGGATTTATCCTCTCTATAGGCATTTCTGTCCTCCGATTATTTATGTTGTAATATTCATGATTCTAATTCAGATTGGTGTGCTTGAATAGGTTTGGAATACTCTCTCCACTGATGTAACACCCCTAGTTAAATTAGCGGTTCTCTGTGATTTTAGCTATCGGGCTCAATGTTGGCAATATTAGCAATTCCAGCATGGTATATAAATCAGCGATTATCTTTACAAAACAGCCATAACTATCAGTTCCCATACTTGTTGACAATGCAATCTTGAACCTGTTAGCTTTGGCTGTGAGATTAACAAAATTTAGATAAATAGCGAGGCAGGTATAATGCAAGTAAGTGAGTCTGCTCTAGAAAAGATCAAAGAGGTTTTGGAAGATGAAGGTAAGAAGAATAGCCCTCTTCGTGTCATAGCCTTGCCGCAACCAAATGGTTCGGTTCAATATATGCTAACGATGGAGCAGGAAACCCAATCTGATGATATAACTATTGATGAAGATGGGGTTCAATTTATTGTTGATTCGGATAGTGCCCCGTTTTTAGAAAAAGCAACCATAGATTTTGTTGAAGATTTAGAAAAAGTTGGTTTTACAATCACAAATCCTGAGTATCCAGCCGCGTCCGGTTGTGGGAGCGGAGGATGTGGCTGCGGTGGTGGAGGATGTGGTTGTGGTGGTGGCGGTGGTGGATGTGGTTGCGGCGGCTGAGGTTGGAAGTTCTAACCTCAGTAGCAAATTTGGAAATGAATGAACTGATGGAATATTTAGCGACAAGGGTCTAAATGTAACATTGGATGATGGCTGACCCTTAACATTTAGTTAAGTGTCTAATTCAGTTAGGTATCTATATGATGCTAATGCTGCCGTTATGCCATCCCCAACTGCCCCTCCGAGTTGCTTGTCAGATGCCACTCTAATATCTCCGCATGCATAAATACCTGGCAGTGACGTTTCCATTTGACCGTTTGCATATATGTGCCCGAATTCATCTACAGGAACTTGGCCATTTAAGAAGGCACTGTTAGAGTCAAAACCTATGTATATGAATGCTCCAGCGGTTGGTATGGAAAATAACTCGGAGGTTTTTAAGTTACGTAATTTTACGCTCTCCAAAATACCATTGCCTTCAAATTCCTCTACAACATGGCTCCACATGAAGTCTATCTTGGGGTTGGCAAAAGCTCTTTGTTGTAAAATTTTGCTTGCTCTCAACTCATCGCGCCTATGAATGATCGTTACTTGTTCAACAAGCCCGGTCAAATAGGTGCCTTCGTCTAGAGCGGCATCTCCTCCTCCAATTACAATCACTTTCTGATTCCTAAAAAAGTTGCCATCACAAACGGCACAGTAGGAAACTCCTTTGCCGGCAAATTCTTCTTCTCCTGGGACCTGTAGTTTTCTATGAGAGCCGCCGGTAGCTATTATAATAGTTCTTGCTTGGTAGATCGCTTCAGATGTGTTGACCAACTTGATAGGCTCACCAATTTGTTCAATGCTTATAACTTCTTCGAACTTCATGACTGCGCCGAATTTCCGAGTCTGTTCTTCCATTAAAATGGAAAGGGCAGGACCTTTCACGCCTTCAGGAAAGCCGGGATAATTTTCAATAATGTCTGTCACCAATACTTGGCCTCCATACCCAACACTTTCCAAAACCAAAGTGCTTAACATCGCTCGAGTAGTGTATAACCCAGCACTTAATCCGGCTGCACCACCACCAAGTATTATCACATCATATTGTTCCATCTTGTTCTCTTTGCTTTAATTAATTAGGATTGCGATTGGCTGCTATGTATTCGGCAGTTATAGCTAGGCCTTTCTGTAATTCTACTTCGGGCTTCCAACCCATTTCAGTTAGAGCCTTGGTTGAATCTAATGCTATTCTTGACACCTCAGATGTTCTCGCGGGGCGATAGTCAGGCTCCTTTTTGAAGTGTAAGAGCGCAGATAATTCACGGTACAGGGATATGACTGAAGTTTCAATGCCTGAACCTATGTTGTAGGCTCCATTTGCCTTTTCAGATAATGCTAGGATATTGGCATTAACTACATCTGAGACATATAGGAAATCGCGAGTTTGCGAACCGTCTCCGAAGATAGTTGGAGTTTTCTTGTCTAGCATGTTGTTGGTGAAAATAGCTACTACGCCTGCTTCTCCTTTGGGGTCTTGTCTAGGTCCGTATATGTTTGAATATCTTAACGACACGTAATTTAACCGAAAAAGCCTACTGTATAATTGGATGTATTGTTCTCCGAAGTATTTAGATTGGCCATAGGGAGACAGAGGGGTTATAGGATGGTTCTCGTCACATGGAAAATATTCTGGTTCACCATATAGTGCCCCTCCTGTCGAAGAATAGATAAATTTTTGAATACCAACCGTTTTAGAGGCATGCAAAAGGTTGATCGTTCCTAGGGTGTTGGTTTGGGCGTCTTGGATAGGGTTCCTTAGTGAATTTTGAAGGCTTATTTGCGCTGCTAGATGAAATACGATATCTGGTTTTTCTTTCTGGAATATGGTCGTAATGGAAGGGTCGCAGATATCTGCGTGCAAGAATGTTATTCCCTTTTCGATATTCCCCAATCTACCCGTGCTTAAGTTGTCTATTGCTATAACCCGATGACCCTCGGCTAAGCATCTTTCTGCCAAATGCGAACCTATGAATCCTGCTCCGCCGGTAATCAAAACCGTTTTTCTAGATGTTACCAAACCGATTGATTCCTCCGTAAGCGTTTTACTCGTTCCTGGGTTGGGGGGTGCGTGGACATTAATCGCATCATACTTTTGCCATTCATAAAGCTCATAGTTTGCCCATGTATTGGCTCGACTATATAGAGATGGGCCAGTGCTTCGTTGCTTTCCATGGGATGAGCCTGGGCTCCGATCTGAAGTTTCTCCAAAGCATTAGCAAGAGCTTCTGGGTTGCCGGATGTTTTAGCTCCAGTCGCGTCTGCTTGGAATTCTCTAGTGCGGGATATTGATAATCTGACAAGTGTAGTTAACAATGGTATGACGATAGCCAAGATTAACAATCCCCCTACTCCAAACATAGCATTACCTCCACCTCTACTCCTACCACCAAAACCGCCAAAAAACAGAGACCATTTGGCCATCCAGGCTACCATAGCTACGGCTGAAGCTAACGTGGATACTATGCTCATAATCAAAATGTCTCTATTGCCTACATGCGCTAATTCATGCGCTATTACCGCTCCCAACTCTTCACGAGTCAATAGTTTGATTATACCTTGTGTCACCGCTATTGAGGCGTGACTGGGACTTCGGCCTGTTGCAAATGCATTAGGAGACTCATTGGCAATTATGTAAACCTTCGGCTTTTCTATTTCAGCCAGAGAACATTGCTCGGACACTATTGCATGCAGTTGTGGAAGCTCACTTTCGGCAGCTAGTTTTGCTCCTGCCATGCGCAGTGCTAACTTATCACTCTTCCAAAATGCGAATAAGTTCAGGAACAGTGCAAAAACAAGAGCCCCCATTACCCCGGAGTATCCTCCCATTAATGAACCGACTAGGAGTACCAAGCTGCTCATTACCATCATGAGGAAAGCGGTTTTTATAGTGTTCAAAATGGAGTTCTGCCTCCAGGGTAGTCGATTTCTTTCCGACAGCCAGATAGCTTATATTAGAGGCAGAGGCAAATCAAGCTTTTTTGCTGGGCGGGAGTAATATGTACCTATGTTATCTGTTCGCGAGCTGTTGCGACAGGTTTAAAGAGATAACTTGTTAAATTAGCAATATGGATTCCTCTTGAAAGAGCACCGGGTATTATCTTGAAATAAAGAAATTGTGGATGCTATACTTCCGCTGAATTGGATTGGGAGGCGGAATTGTGCAAGATATGTCTCTA
Organism: SAR202 cluster bacterium AC-409-J13_OGT_754m; assembly: GCA_009391235.1. Classification (GTDB taxonomy): domain Bacteria; phylum Chloroflexota; class Dehalococcoidia; order Lucifugimonadales; genus VEXD01. The sequence goes on along the minus strand of VEXD01000003.1, from coordinate 60,043 downwards.
CCTCAGTGCTTGAAGTGCCACGTTGGCCAACTTGTTCCACTATCTGATTATGGTAGCCAAGGAGCAGCAGTTCACTACAAGGCGTGGGTATGTACGAATCCGGATTGTGGTTTTAACTTAAAGATTCGTAATGGCGATATATATTTTAATGAGCCAGTAGCGAGTGGAGTGGGTCACGTTCCTAAACAGCGCTGATTGGCATGTGTAATAACGATTCATAATGGGCTGCTTGATTGAACAAGTTCAGCCGGTCTTTTTATGAGATGTTTACGGAAATGCATGCACAGTGTTATTTTGGGCCAATCGTTTCTATTCGGTGATACGTTATGGGAATAAAACCACCTAGTGTCAATAAAATGGCCCATGGATTGCTATCGAGGGTTATGAACCATCAATCCCGTATGGCCTGGGTAATGTTAATTGCAGGAACGCTGATGATAGCCTTATCCATCAGCATATTGTTTTATGGCTGGTGGGGAAGGAGCCAATTAGATGAACTTGTGTCTACTGCATCTGTAAATGAAACCACAGCAGAGGGTTTTCTGCTTACTTCTGATAGAGATGACAGGAGTGTGGACGGTACGGGCTTTGGGCATTTGGAGAATCAAAATCCTTTGCGAAGCATGATACGGGTAGCTGTTATGTATCCAGGTGAAAATATGCCACCAACTGTCTGGAGTGATCCTGCTGGAAGAGAAGCTATTCTAAATATTCCGGTAACAATTACAGACGAATACAACAGTATGTCACCATCCAATATTCCAGAAAGACATACACTAGCGGCTCCAAAAACAATTCAAATAGATTCTATTGGCTTAAATGCAAAGGTAGAATCATTGCGTATACTTAATCTTGAAAACAGTTTTGCGTATGAAACGCCCAACAATGTGGTAGGACATATACCCGAAAGCTCGAATGCTGGAGAAAGAGGAACCGCGTGGTTTTTTGGGCATCTGCAAAGTCCTATTAGGGGTGAAGGGTCGGTGTTTTCTGAACTGCCAAAAATTCCTGACTTGATGAGGCAAGGTATTCCAATTTACGCCGAAGTTGACAATGGTGAACTAGCATTTTTATACCATTTAACTTCAACGGATATTGTACATGGTGACGAACTTGAATTGTATGAGACAGGTGGTCCATCCATTATATTAGTTACTTGTGTGCCTGTATTATTTTATGATCATAGACTTGTCGTTACTGGTGATTTAATTGGAGTAAAAAAAATGGGCAATGCATCAAATAACATTGGACCTATGTGACGCATGGGTCAGTGGTAAATGGTAGTTGGCTAGAGAGGATAAAAACGTTATCCTGGGTTAGCATAGTTATTGAGCATACTAGATCTGGTTGAGGAGACGGGAATGAGCCAGGACAATACGAGAATAGAAAAAGATTCAATGGGGACAATGGAAGTTCCAATGGATGCCTACTACGGTGCATCTACAATGAGAGCAGTAAAAAACTTCCCTATTAGTAAATTGAGGTTTGGGCGAAGCTTCATTAAAAGCATAGCTATCATAAAGGCAGCTGCCGCAAAGACCAACATTGAACTAGGTTTGCTAGATTCAGTTATGGGTAAAGCTATTTATACTGCAGCGAAAGAGGTTTCTGAAGGACTGTTTGATGATCATTTTGTTGTAGATGTATTCCAAACAGGCTCAGGCACGTCGACGAACATGAATGCCAACGAAGTTATTGCTAATAGGGCCAATGAACTACTTGCAGGGCAGAACGTCGAAGTTAAAATACATCCAAATGATCACGTTAATATTTGCCAGTCATCCAACGATGTGATTCCTACGGCTATCCATTTGGCTATTCTTTTGGATATTAAAGAGAAGTTTAAACCTGCATTAAGTTTGCTTCATGATTCACTTGGGGAGAAAAGCTGTCGATTTTGGCCAGTTATAAAAACTGGTAGGACTCATTTGCAGGATGCGACTCCAATTAGGTTAGGGCAACAGTTCTTTGGGTTTACAGGTCAAGTAAAGCGTTCAATTGAAAGATTGGCAACTGTAGAGAAAGAACTTGTTGAAGTCGCAATTGGTGGAACAGCGGTTGGAACAGGCGTTAACGCTCATCCGCAATTTGCTTCCACTATTTGCAGAATAATTGGTAAAGAGACTGGTGTTAACATAGTGGAAACAGAGAATCATTTCCAGGCTCAAAACACACTGGACTCTGTAGTACAGACTAGTGGTACATTAAGAACAATTGCTGTTAGCATTCATAAAATAGCTAACGATATTAGATGGTTGAGTTCAGGTCCACGGGCTGGAATTGGGGAAATTAATTTACCTGAAGTGCAGCCTGGTAGTTCTATAATGCCAGGTAAGGTAAATCCCGTTATACCTGAATCGGTTATTCAGGCTATGGCACATGTCATCGGAAATGATCTGGTTATTTGTCAAGCAGGCCAGGGTGGGATTTTCGAATTGAACATGATGATGCCAGTTGCGGCTTATAACATTCTTGAATCTATAGAAATCTTAACTTCGTCAGTAATGAATTTTTCCAAGCAATGTATAGAGGGAATAGAAGCAACAGCAAAAGGGCCGGAAATGGTTGAGCAAGGGCTTATGCTTGGTACCGCATTAGCGCCAGCAATAGGCTATGATGCGGCAGCTGCGATTGCAAAAGAAGCTTCAGTTAAGGGCGCGACTATACGTCAAATTGCTTTGAAACGGACATCTCTATCCCCAGAGGAATTGGATCAGTTGTTGAATCCGGAGCTTATGACTTTTCCTGGTTTGGGCCATGGACCATCAGGTGGTTAACAACATTACAAGTTGATTATTCCTGGATTGCCCCAAAAGGGGATAAGGTTGTCTAGCTTTTAATAGAAAATCGTTGTGTGTTCTAATGGTTATTAATTAGAATAAGATAATTAAATATAGGGATTCGGAAGGATTACTGCCAAATGGCTATAAGAAAAACGAACAAATTACCTCGTGTGTTTAGTGGAATTCAACCGTCGGGTAGTGTGCATTTGGGAAATTATCTTGGCGCAATAAAAGGATGGATCGAGAGGCAAGAGACTAAAGAAAACTTTTTTTGTATTGTGGACCTTCACGCCATTACTAATTGGCAGGACCCTGAATCCCTCCGGCACCAAACGCGCTCATTGGCAGCTGTATTGTTTGCGGCTGGATTGAGTCCGTTAAAGTCAACGTTGTTTGTTCAAAGTCACGTATCCGCCCATTCCGAGATTGCCTGGATATTGAATTGTGTCACTCCCATCGGCTGGCTGGAACGTATGACACAGTATAAAGATAAAATAGCGAATGAGGAGAGCGTATCAACCGGTATCCTTGATTATCCTGTTTTAATGGCTGGAGACATATTGCTATACGATACAGATGAGGTGCCAGTTGGAGAAGACCAAAAGCAACATGTAGAACTTACCCGGGATATTGCCAGGAGATTTAATAATATTTACGGGGAGTCCTTTGTTATCCCTGAAGTGGTTATACCTAAGGTTGGTGCGCGAATTATGGGCTTGAATGATCCGCTAGTAAAAATGTCCAAAAGTCATGAGCATATAAGGGGACATGCAATCGCTTTACTTGAAGAACCTAAGGAAATCGAAAGGAATATTATGAGATCTGTTACTGATTCGGGCTCTGAAATACGGTTCTCTGATGAACCTGAAAAGGCCGGGGTCAACAATCTTCTCGGTATATATGGAGTTATTATGAAGAAGAACAGATCCTTGGTGGAAAAAGACTTTGTTGACTCTAGTGGATATTCGGGGTTAAAAAGGAGAGTAGCCGAGATTGTCATAGAGGAGTTGCGTCCTATTCGTAAAGCTTATTATGAGTTGATGAGTGATGTTTCTGAATTAGATAGACTATTGGCTAAAGGCCGAGACAAGGCTGAACAAATAGCTAGTTTGAAGATGCAAGATGTGAAAACTCGAGTGGGGTTTGTGAAACCTCATTAATATAGATGTGTAATAACCATGGATTACTATCCTACATTAGAAGAAGCGAAGAATCTTAAAAACAGGGGTAATTTATTACCAATTTACAGGCAAATAGAGGCCGATTTGGAAACTCCTGTATCTGCATTTCTTAAAGTTGCCGAATCTCCTTATTCATTCTTGCTTGAAAGTGTGGATGGTGGGGAAAGGTTGGGGCGATATAGTTTTATTGGCACACAGCCATATAAGGTTTTGAAGACTGGCGAACCGAATTCCCTAAATGCAACTGATCCATTATTAGGTGTTCAACAAGAATTGGACAGGTATCAGGTTGTTAATATTCCTGAGTTACCGAGGTTTCATGGCGGAGCAGTAGGATATTTATCATACGACGTAATCTCTTATTTTGAACCACGAATACCGCTGCCGTCTGTGGACAATTTGGGACTTCCGCAATCCGTATTCATGTTTGCCGACACTTTGTTGATCTTCGATCATCTTCAAAAAGATATCAAAGTAATTAGTCATGCGAGGCTGGATGGTGATATAGACACATCATATGGTGAAGCTGTTAAACGAATAGATGCTATTGTAGATAAACTTACGAAACCGTTAGCACCCTCAGTCGCGAATAAGCCATTGGAAGATATGGAAATCAGCAGCAAAGAAATCGAATCTAATTTTTCTAAAGAGGAATATTTGAAGATTGTTCAGAGGGTTAAAGAATATATTTATGCCGGGGATGTTATACAAGTTGTTACTTCCAGAAGGATGCAACGCAAGACCAATGCGGACCCTTTTGCGATTTATAGAGCGTTGCGTACGGGCAATCCATCACCATATATGTATTATCTTAATTTGGACCAATTCCAAATCGTCGGTGCTTCTCCAGAAATGCTGGTTAGAGTGGAAGATAACGTAGTGACGTGTCATCCTATTGCTGGGACCAAACCGAGGGGCGCCACTTTGGAAGAAGATGCGCAATTGGAATATGAACTTGTTAACAGCGAGAAAGAACGGGCGGAGCACATTATGTTAGTAGATTTGGGCAGGAATGATGTGGGTAGAGTAAGTGAAATCGGAAGTGTGGAAGTAAAACGCTTGATGGGAGTAGACAGGTATTCCCACGTTATGCATCTTGTTTCGGAAGTCAGCGGGAAATTAAAGGCCGGGCTGACTGCTTTTGATGCTATGAGAGCTTGTTTTCCTGCTGGGACACTTTCTGGTGCACCTAAGATCAGGGCCATGGAAATAATCGCTGAAATGGAGGGCGAACAGCGTGGTCCTTACGCTGGAGCGGTTGGCTACTTTGGATTTTCCGGGAATGCAGATACCGCCATTACTATAAGAACACTGGTTTTGAAAGATGGAGTTGCTTACGCTCAAGCAGGAGGTGGAATAGTATCTGATAGTGATCCTGAGGAAGAATATCAAGAAACTATTCATAAGGCGCGAGCGGTTTTCAAGGCCATTGAAAAAGCTGAGAGTATTTAAATTGGTTTGTGTCGTTTCAAAATGATACTCCTTATTGATAATTACGATAGTTTTACGTACAACCTGTTCCAATATCTGTCTGAATTGGGAGCAAAGGTGCATGTGGTACGCAATGATGCGATCACTATAGATGAGATAAGTTCACTGCAGCCGAACGGTATTGTAATTTCACCTGGACCCTGTACTCCTAACGAAGCTGGTATTTCGAATGATGCTATAGAGGCGTTTGGGAGGTCCATTCCTATACTTGGTGTTTGCTTAGGGCATCAATGTATAGCCCAAGTATATGGGGCAATTATAGAAGTGGCCGATGAAATAATGCACGGCAAAACTTCCATGATCGAACATGATGGGTTGGGCTTGTTCGAAGGCCTCTTAAATCCATTAAAAGCAATTCGTTATCACTCTTTGATAGTAAACAATACCTCTGTGCCTGATGCTCTAGAAGTTTCTGCTTGGACTGGCCGAGGTCAAATAATGGGTATTAGACACAAAGAATTTCCCGTAGAGGGTGTGCAATTCCACCCTGAATCAATTATGACCACTGCTGGGCATGAACTGCTTGGCAATTTCCTTAAACAAGTTGATGCTTGGCCTGGAGGACAATAGATGGATAACATTCGAGTATTAATCAATCAATTGTCTACTGGAAAATCTTTTAACGTCGATGAAGCTTCTGCTTTGATGACCTTGATAATGGAGGGTGAAGCGACTCCTGGTCAAATCGGATCTATACTGACGGCTTTGTCTATTAAAGGAGAAACCGCTGAAGAAATAGCTGGCATGGCAAAAACAATGCAAGATAAATCACTATCAGTTGATTTTATGGGTCAGGTTGCGGATAGTTGCGGAACTGGGGGCGATAACAGTAGGACGTTTAATATATCAACTACTGCGGCATTAGTTGCCTCAGCAGCCGGGTTAACTATGGCTAAACATGGTAATAGAGCGGCTTCGGGTACCTGTGGGAGTGCAGATGTACTTGAAGCATTGGGAGTAAACATAGATCTTAACCCGAAAGAGGTCTTGAAATGTTTAGATGAGGTTGGATTTGGATTCTTGTTTGCGCCCAACTTTCATCCGGCAATGAAATATGCGGGGCCTATTAGAAAAGAGATAGGGATAAGGACAGTTTTCAACATCTTAGGGCCTCTTACTAATCCAGCAAGGGCAAAGCACCAATTGATCGGTGTACATGATCCAAAATTAGGGCCAATCCTAGCTGAAGTATTGGTTTTAATGGGGACACAACATAGTATGGTAGTACACGGCGCTGACGGATTGGATGAAATTTCACTTGGGGGTACAACTGAAATATGGGAAGTGAATTTATCAACCATTAACTACTATAAGATCTCTCCGGACGAATTTGGAATCAAGCCTGCTAACAAAAGCCAATTGACAGCTGAGACCCTTACAGATAATGTCCATCTACTGGTCAAGGTCCTATCTGGAGAAAAAGGTCCTCATAGGGATATTGTTTTATTGAATACCGCTGGTGTTTTGATTGCAGGCAATTTAGTCACAGATTTTAATGAAGGTATTAGCTGTGCAGGAGAAGCTATTGATTCTGGGAAAGCGAAAACGAAGCTAGAGGAGTTATTAAGAGTTACACAGAGTCTTCACGTTGATTGATCTGATGTTGAACTTAGGTTTATCGGGGATTTAAATAAATGTTAGAGTTTAGATAAGTGGGAACAATATTAGAAAACATAATTGAAAGAAAACGAGTTGAAGTGGCTCGTAATAGGATGAATTATCCTATTGAGGATTTAAAAGAACATATTTCTAATCTTCCTATTCCTCTAAATTTGTCTGGCGCCTTGATGGGGGATGATGTAAGACTTATAGCTGAATTTAAAAGGAAATCACCTTCAAAGGGTTTGTTGAATGATAAATTGTCGTGTAAGGAATTGGCTAAAGTTTACGTTGAAAATGGGGCATCAGCTATATCTGTGTTGACGGATGAGGCTTTTGGTGGCTCTGTTTCTGATTTGGCAGATATTAAAGAGGCGGTAACTAATTATAGAGTTCCTGTTCTTCGCAAAGATTTCATGTTGGATCCCTATCAGGTATACGAATCTAGGGCCTACGGTGCGGACGCTATTTTATTGATCGTTAATATATTGACTGACGAAGAGCTTAAAGAATTACTAAATGTAGCGCAACAATTGTGGGTTCAAGTTTTAGTAGAGGTGCATACTGAACCGGAATTGGAGCGTGCAATACTTGCGGGAGCGGAAATTATTGGAATTAATAACAGAGATCTACATACATTTAACGTAGATTTATCGTTCACTGAAAAGATGGCTGGTCGTATACCAGCAGGGCGGATAATCGTGAGCGAGAGTGGCATCTTTCAACGTTCAGATGTTGAACTGCTGCGAAAGTTAAGAGTGCATGCTATGTTAGTTGGGGAGGCTTTAATGACGGCCGATGATATCCCTGCAAAAATAAAAGAATTGACTTCAGGGTTGAATTAAGAGGGGATTCAGTTGATCAAAGTAAAAATATGTGGAATTCGAACAACTGAGGCGGCACTACATGCTACCGAAGAAGGAGCAGATTTCGTTGGTATGATTTTCGTTCCTAATCGAAGAAGGAGCATTGCGATCAGCGACGCTAAAAATATAGTAGAAAGATTGCAGCATGTGTCAAAGCATAGAACTTTAACCGTAGGGTTGTTCGCAAATCAACCGATTAGTGCAATTATAGAAATATCTGAACGGGTTGGTTTGGACATGGTTCAGCTGTGCGGCGATGAACCATTGGAATACTGTGATCAAATTCCAATTCCTTTGATTAAATCTGTGCATGTTCCTAAACAAGCGGTTGATGCAGAATTCGTAGAGGGATTGGCTATCAAACTCGAACAATTTAGTAAAGCGGGTCATATTATAGCTCTGGATACCTTGGTTGATGGCCTTGAAGGCGGCACCGGAAGCTCTTTTAATTGGGATATAGCGAATCACCTAAGCAAGGATGGATATGAATTCATGCTTTCTGGAGGATTAGATCCAGATAATTTAGCAACAGCAATAGAGAAAATTCGACCGTGGGGTGTAGATGTCTCTAGTGGCGTAGAGACTGAAGGCGAAAAAGATGAAGCCAAAATATCTGCTTTCATAGCGATTTGCCGCCAATTACCGGCGACCTCTGGTTGGGAAGGAGGAACATGAGCAAAACTGTTAGATCTAGGGATTTACCTGATGCCCACGGTCGTTTTGGGCAGTATGGAGGTAAATTTGTTCCTGAAACATTGATGTCAGCCCTTGAAGATTTGGAAACTGGTTATGAAAAAATTAAAAACACGGATTCATTCCGCAAGGAATTGACGGGTTTGATGGAGACATTCACTGGGCGAGCTACCCCTCTGTATTATGCAGCGAATTTAAGTAAATATGGTGGTGGCGCTAAAATATATTTGAAGCGTGAAGACTTGGCGCACACTGGTGCTCATAAGATAAATAACGCGCTTGGTCAGGCTCTATTAGCGAAACATTTGGGGAAAAATAGAATCATTGCCGAGACGGGAGCTGGCCAACATGGTGTTGCAACGGCTAGTGCATGTGCAATGCTAGATTTGGAGTGCATTGTATATATGGGATCAGAGGATATTCAACGCCAGTCGTTGAATGTAGCTCGAATGGAAATGCTTGGAGCTGAAGTAAGGAATGTTGATTCAGGTAGTCGCACCTTAAAGGATGCCATAAACGAAGCCATACGTGATTGGGTAACTAATATTGAGACAACACATTATTTGATCGGAAGTGCTGTAGGGCCTCATCCTTACCCAAAAATTGTTAAAGATTTGCAATCGGTTATAGGAGACGAATCTAAACAACAAATGTTATCAACAGTAGGGACTTTGCCTAATGTTGTCATCGCTTGCGTGGGGGGTGGAAGCAACGCCATAGGGATGTTCCAGGCCTTTATATCAGATGAATCGGTGCGCATTTTTGGAGTAGAGGCTGGAGGGAAGGGTATTGAAAGTCTTGAACACTCGGCTACATTGAGTAGCGGCACTCCGGGGGTTTTACATGGCTCAATGACATATTTATTGCAGGATAAGAATGGACAGATTCGACATGCCCACAGCATAGCTCCTGGTTTGGACTATCCTGGGGTTGGTCCAGAACATAGTTATCTGAAAGACATTGGGAGAGTGAAATATGTAAGTGTGAGCGATGTTGAGGCCCTTGAAGGTTTTCATTTGTTAAGCAGAAAAGAAGGGATAATCCCCGCGCTAGAGTCAGCTCATGCAGTAGCCTATTCCGTTAAAATCGCTTCAACTATGAATGAACTAGAAACCGTTTTAGTCTGTTTGAGTGGTCGGGGTGATAAAGACATGCATATAGTTATGGATGCTATGGGAGCTTGATAACCTCATGATGGCGAATTCGATTTGTTAAGAGGATTTTTTTTCGTCTCTTAATTGGTGGTAAAACGGTGCTAAATCCGTTGACAGTAATTCTGATTACTGCTAGAGTACTGGATTGTCCCCTGGACACTTAATTTGGGAGAACTATGCCTACAATTAACCAATTGGTGAGGAAAGGTAGAAAGAAGAGTATTAAGAAGATTAATGCTCCGGCGATGCATTGGATCCATAATTCCTTGAAAAATAAGGTAACACGTAGCAAGGGAGCTCCTCAAAGAAGAGGAGTTTGTGTTTTAGTTAGAACTATGACTCCTAAAAAACCCAACTCGGCACTTCGGAAGATTGCCAGAGTAAGATTGACAAATGGGTTTGAGGTGACGGCGTATATTCCAGGTGAGGGTCATAATTTGCAGGAGCACTCAGTGGTAATGATAAGAGGCGGCAGGGTGAAGGATTTGCCCGGTGTTCGTTATCATGTTATCAGAGGCACATTGGATTGCGATGGCGTAGCTAATCGAGCTAGAGGCCGGAGCAAATATGGCACCAAGCGACCAAGAGCAAAATAATTTTTATAGCTAGGATGTAATTAGATTGTCTAGAAGAAGACGAGCAGAAGTTAGAGTAGTAGCTCCCGAACCAAGGTTTGGCAGTGAAGAATTGGCTCGTTTTATTAATAAAGTTATGACGAAAGGAAAGAAATCGGTAGCCCAGCGCATTGTTTACAAGGCGTTGGAATCGGTAGTGCAAGATACCAAGCGTGGAGCAATGGAAGTATTCGATCAAGCAATAAATAATACCCAGCCATTGTTGATGGTCAAACCACGCCGTGTGGGTGGAGCTACCTATCAGGTACCGATAGAAGTACCAATCGCGAGAGGAAAGGCCTTGGCAATTCGTTGGATCATTACAGCTGCCAGATCGAGGGCAGGGACCTCAATGACCAGAAAGTTGGCGTCTGAGTTAATTGACGCTTCAAGAGATGAGGGCGCAGCAGTCAGACGCAAAGAAGACATGCACAGGATGGCCGAAGCTAACCGGGCATTCGTTCACTACAGGTGGTAGGGAGTAGAAAACTTTAAGCCCGGATTGGATCTGTCATCATGAATAAGTCAGAAAATATAAGCCGTATACGTAATATTGGGTTTATTGCCCATATAGATGCCGGCAAAACCACTGTCACTGAAAGAACTTTGTTCGTTACAGGACGCACATATAAACTTGGTGAAGTGCATCATGGAACGGCAGTAATGGACTGGATGCCCCAAGAGAGGGAAAGGGGAATCACAATTACCTCAGCAGCAACGACTACTTATTGGAAAGATTATCGAATAAACATTATTGATACTCCAGGCCATGTTGATTTCACGGCAGAAGTTGAGAGAAGTCTAAGAGTTTTAGACGGCGGAGTAGTGGTTTTGGATGCAGTGGCCGGGGTTCAACCTCAATCAGAGACAGTTTGGCGCCAAGCAGACAAATATAAAGTTCCTAGGATATGTTTTGTTAATAAAATGGATAGAGCAGGAGCTAGTTTTGAAAGAACAATTGAATCCATTAAACAGCGATTGAGGGGAAACGCGGTAGCTGTGCAGGTTCCTATGGGTCAGGAAGATAGTTTTAAAGGAACCATTGATTTGTTCGACGGAAAGGCTTATTTCTATAATACTAATGATCCAACTGCGATGGATGAAGGCCCTATTCCTGCCGAACATATGGCTGACTACAATCGTCTTAGAGAAGTATTAATAGAGAGAATCGCCGAAACCGACGATTCGTTGATGATTAAATATCTAGAAGGTGAAGAACCTTGCTCCGCTGATCTGCGCAGTGCACTTAGATCGGCTACTATTCGTAGGGCGCTCGTACCTGTTTTATGCGGCAGTGCTTTGAGAAGTTATGGAATTCCTTTGTTATTAGATGCAGTAACCGATTATTTGCCATCTCCTTTAGACGTTACCGCAATTGAAGGCACCAATCCGGATACTGATGAAGTCGAGTTTAGGGAAGCTAATGCTGAGGCTCCTTTAGCTGCGCTGGCTATGAAAGTGATGACTGATCCTTTTGTTGGCCGTCTCGTGTATCTAAGAATATATTCTGGCTACGTTAAAACTGGCGCAACTGTATATAACGCAACCAAAGATATACGAGAAAGACTGGGTCGTGTTTTGCTGATGCATGCTAATCATAGAGAGGAAGTGGATTGGGTAGGTGCCGGCAACATAGCAGCAGCTGTTGGGTTAAAGAATACCTTTACGGGGGACACCATTTGTTTGGAGAATGCACCCATCGTATTAGAGCCCCCGACATTTCCTTCACCCGTCATATCTGTAGCCATCGAACCTATAACCAAAGTAGACAGAGACAAACTGACGGATTCCATGAGGAAACTTTCGGAAGAAGATCCGACCTTCGTGGTTCGCAATGATGCAGAGACTGGGCAGACGATAATAGCAGGGATGGGCGAGTTGCACTTAGAGGTACTCGTTGACCGGTTGCGTAGAGAATTTAATGTAGCTTCAAATGTCGGCAAGCCAAAGGTTTCATATCGTGAGACTATAACTCAAGAAAGCAGAGCTCAGGGTCGATTTATTAGGCAGTCTGGAGGGCACGGACAATTTGGTGATGTGACCTTAGAGCTGACACCTTTGGAAAGTGGATCTGGGGTAATATTTGAAGATAAAATTACGGGCGGTAAGATTCCTAGAGAATTTATTTCTGCGGTTCGACAGGGTGTATTCGCTTCGGCACAAAACGGCACTGTAGCTGGATATGAAGTAGTTGATATAAAAGTCACTCTTGTGGATGGGAGCTTTCATCCTGTAGACTCATCCGAGATGTCATTCAAAGCAGCAGCTTCAATAGGGCTGAAAGAGGCACTTAGGAAGGCTAAGCCGATTTTGCTCGAACCTGTAATGGAAATTGAAGTTGTGACGCCTGCTGAATCGCTTGGTACGGTGTTAGGAGACTTGAATTCTAGGAGATCTAGCATACAAAACATAGAAGGTGGAGATGATATACAGCGTGTGAGAGCGTTCATCCCTCTGGTTAATTCGTTCGGATACGCGACAAACCTTCGTTCAATGTCCCAAGGGCGGGCGACTCATACTATGGAGTTTAAGCATTACGAAGCAGTTCCTCAGGGTCTCCTGAGTGAAGTGGTGAAACAAGGGTAGGGTCAAAAACAAATATGGCAAAACCAACATCTCAAAAAATACGAATCGTGCTAAAAGCATTTGATGCTAAAACAGTAGACATGTCTGCGACACAAATTGTAGAAACTGCTGAACAAACGGGCGCTATGGTTGGAGGGCCAGTTCCACTTCCAACTCATATCCGGAGATTTTGCGTTCTGCGTTCTCCACACGTTGATAAGGATTCCAGGGAACACTTCGAGATAAGAACGCATAAACGTTTGATCGATATACTGAAACCAACGCCAAAAGCTATCGATGCGCTGACGCGATTGAATTTGCCTGCTGGGGTAGATATCTCTATCAAACTATAAATATGGTATTTATTGAATATGATTAACGGATTGGTTGGAAAAAAAATTGGCATGAGCCAGTATATTGAGGAAGACGGGACTATGGTACCTGTTACAATCTTACAGGCCGGACCGTGTACTATAACTCAGTTGAAAAATGTTCTATCTGACGGTTATGATGCCGTCCAACTGGGATTTGAATCATTGAAAAAAGCGAATAAACCTAAGGCTGGACATTTGCAGAAAACAGGTCTTTTCCGATTCCTACGTGAAATAAGAACTGATACCAACGAGGGTTTGGAAATAGGTCAGCAAATTGGGCCGGATATATTCAACAAAGGTGATCGGGTTCAATTGACAGGCTATTCTAAAGGCAGGGGATTCCAGGGAACAGTTAAAAGGCATGGGTTTGCGGGACAAGGACGGACACATGGTCAATCGGACCGCCTTAGAGCTCCGGGTTCCATTGGTATGGGAACTACTCCAGGACGCGTGTTTAAGGGCAAAAAGATGTCAGGACATATGGGTGATGTACGGGTCAGCCTCAAAGGGATTGAGGTTGTTAAAGTAGACAATGAACATAACCTTCTTTTCCTCAAAGGCGGAGTTCCTGGCGCTAGGAATGGTTTACTTATGATTTATAGGTCGTACGGACATGTTAATGCGGAAGCTAATTTATAGAGATTAAGAATGATAGAAGTTCAACTAAAAAATATTGACGGTCAAACCATAGGAGAAGTATCTCTGAGTGAGAGTTTATTTGCGGTACCATTTAATTCCTCTCTTGTGCATCAAGCTATGGTAATGTATCAGGCCAATCGGAGACAGGGTACTCATAGCACCAAAACGAGAAGTGAAGTCGCAGGTGGTGGGGCGAAGCCATGGCGCCAAAAAGGTACTGGCAGGGCTCGGCAGGGAAGTATCCGATCCCCGCAATGGCGGCATGGTGGCATAACCTTTGGGCCGAAACCTCGTAGCCACAGGAAATTAATGCCAAAAAAGATGAGGCTTATGGCTTTGAGATGCATGCTTTCTCAAAAGGTGAAAGATGAACGTCTTGTGCTGGTTGATCAGCTGGATGCGTTGAGTGGTAGTACTAAGAGCATGGTGCAAGCGCTGAAATCGCTTGAGGTTAATAGGTCTGCCCTTGTCGTGACTAAAGGGAGCAATCAGGATGTTGTGAGATCTACGAATAATATTCCTAAGATTAAAACAATGCCTGTTAATTTGCTTAATGCGGAAGCTCTCCTTAGTAAGGAAATATTGGTAATGACAATGGACGCAGTACGGGAAGCGGAAGGAATGTGGGGAAAAGGATTGGAATCTGAGGTGCGACTTGGCACTGTGAAAACCAAAGTGACATCGAGTAAAACTAAAGCTGAAGAGACAACTGAGGCCGTAGCCGAAGGGACAACTGAAGCCGTAGCCATTGATGACTCCGTTGGTTCCGAAGTAAAACCAAAACGCAGAGTTGCCCGTAAAGTTTCTGATAAACCCAAACCACGACCTAGGGCAAAGAAAAAAGATACGGAAGCTGAGAAGAGTTAAATCTAATGGAATATCAAAAAGTTTTAGTGCGGCCATTAATAACTGAAAAAACCACTATTTTGCAGGAAGCGGGCAAATATGTCTTCGAAGTGGCAAAAAAAGCTAATAAAATATCAGTTAAAGAAGCAGTTGCTAGGACGTTCGGGGTTACCGTTCTAGATGTCAATATATGTAGAACTAGGGGTAAAACAAAAAGGTATGGGCCAAAGCCACATAGAACTCCTGATACGAAGAAGGCAATAGTTACTTTAAAGACTGGTGAAAAGATTCAACTGGTTGAGGGAATTTAAGGATGGCACTTAGGATACCAAAACCTAACACTCCGGGCACTCGTAATGCTGCCCTACCCACATTCAAGGATTTGACGAGAAACCATCCGGAAAAATCTCTGTTAAGACCGTTGAATAAAAGAGCTGGAAGGAATTCTTCTAATAAAATTACAGTACGGCATAGGGGAGGGGGGAGCAAGAGACTATACAGGCTTATTGATTTCAAAAGAAATAAGGACGGAATTCCGGGCAGAATTTTTTCTATTGAATATGACCCTAATAGGACAACACGTATTGCTTTAGTCCATTATGTGGATGGCGAAAAACGATATATTCTAGCTCCATTAGGTCTAACTCCAGGGGCCGAGGTTCAATCAGGTCCTGATGCGGCTATCAGGCCTGGTAATTGTTTGCCTTTGAGACTGATACCAACGGGAACGATGGTACATAATTTGGAACTTATTATTAAACAAGGCGGAAAACTGGTAAGAAGTGCCGGGGTTGGAGCGCAAGTATTATCAAGGGAAGATATATATGTTTTGGTGAGATTACCATCTGGTGAGATCAGAAGGATTCCAGCTGATTGCCGAGCTACCATAGGGCAATTAAGCAACCCAGATCATAAAAATATTATTTGGGGTAAAGCTGGCAAAACTCGTCATCGTGGTCGTAGGCCTCAAGTTAGAGGTTCTGCTATGAATCCGAATGACCATCCGCATGGGGGTGGAGAAGGTAAAGCGGGGATTGGGTTAGTCCATCCGAAAACGCCCTGGGGAAAGCCAGCATTGGGATTTAAAACCCGCCGAAAAAGAAAGCCGACAGTTTTAATAGTAAGAGAAAGGAGGAGAGGACGTTAATGTCTAGGTCAATTAAAAAAGGCCCATTTGTCCACCCCAAATTACAGAAAAAGGTGGAGATGTTACAAAGAACTGGTTCTAAAGTGGTAATTAAGACATGGTCTCGACCTTCCACGATAATGCCAGACATGATAGGATTGACAATCGCTGTTCATGATGGCCGGAGACACATTCCAGTGTATATCACCGAAAACATGGTCGGCCATAAATTAGGTGAATTCGCACCAACGCGGACTTATAGAGGGTTTGGGAGGAATAGCTAGAAAATGCCAGCAGTACAGGCAATTAGTAAAGACGTAAGTGTTTCGCAAAAAAAGATTGGTCCAATAATGGCTTTGGTTAGAAATAAACCAGTCGATGAAGCCATTAATATACTCGATCTTTCCGCCTCACCATGGGCAAAACTGCTTGCAAAAACTGTACGTTCTGCTGTAGCGAATGCCGAAACAAATATGCTGATGGATAGAGGTAATCTGCGTGTAGTTCGTATTAGCGCGGATATCGCTAAACCTTTGAGGAGATTTAAGCCACATGCTCGTGGAAAGGTTGGGAAAGTGCGAAAACGTGCATCAAGAATAACTGTAGTTGTAGACGGAGAAACCATCTAATGGGACATAAAACACATCCTGTAGGATTTCGCCTGGGAATAGTTAAGGATTGGCAAAGCCATTGGTTTGTTTCAAAGGCTCGCCAATATCGTGAACTGGTACTGGGGGATATGAAAATAAGGCAGATTGTCCGGAAAGAATATGAGCCATTTAATGACGCCGGTATTGCGAAGATAGAAATTTCAAGAAGTACTCAGGATTTGATAGTGAACATTCACTCTGCGAGACCTGGTATTCTTATTGGTCGAGATGGAGAACGAGTCAAAACTCTTAGAGGTAAACTAGAGGGTTTTTCGAACAGCAAGATACAATTAAATATACTTGAAGTCGCTCAACCAGAGTTAAATGCTTATCTGGTTGCCAAGAATATAGCAGATCAACTTGGCAGGAGAGTCTCCCATAGAAGGGCTCTTAGACAAGCTGTTCAGAGAGCAATGCAGGCTGGAGCCAAGGGTATTAAGATCATCGTAAAAGGTCGAATTAATGGCTCCGAAATTGCTAGATCAGATAAAATTATGGAAGGCAGGGTTCCGCTGCACACGATTGGAGCTGACATAGATTACGACTATGCAGAGGCAGCAACATCTTTTGGGCGTATTGGCGTCAAGGTTTGGATATACAAGGGTAATGTTGAGCCTGAACCAGTTCCAGAACGTGTAGAAGAGATGGAAACTATTGAGTTGACTGTAACCCAGGAAGAAGATGAAATAGAGATGGGGATTTTGGAGATCGACAATGCTTCAGCCTAAAAGGGTCAAATTTCGAAAAGTACATAGAGGCAGGCGCTCAGGTGCAGCGTCCACTGGAAATCGTGTAACTCATGGTGATTATGGATTGAAGGCTTTGGCCGCGTGTTGGCTAACGGATAGGCAAATTGAAGCGGGTAGAATAAGCATTACAAGGTACTTGAAAAGAGGCGGGAAAGTGTGGGTAAGAGTATTCCCAGATAAATCTGTCACTAAAAAGCCAGCAGAAGTTAGGATGGGTGGCGGAAAGGCAAATGTTTCGCATTGGGTTGCTGTTGTGAGACC
This sequence comes from SAR202 cluster bacterium AC-409-J13_OGT_754m, assembly GCA_009391235.1. Lineage (GTDB taxonomy): Bacteria > Chloroflexota > Dehalococcoidia > Lucifugimonadales > VEXD01. Next base: position 42,452 of record VEXD01000003.1, on the reverse strand, counting down.
TGGTAAGGTTTTGTATGAAGTATCAGGTGCAGGCAAAGCGGAAATCGCGGAGGCATTGCGATTGGCATCTCATAAATTACCCATACCTACTAAGGTTGTTGGCTACGACCGATTGGAATCTTTAGCAGGTGTTGAATAGGTACATTGAATGCGAGTAAATGAAATACGGGAATTGGACAATGACGGATTGAAAAAGGAATTGGATTCCTCTTTGAGTGAAATGATGAATTTGCGCTTTCGACATTCAACTCGGCAACTGACCAATACGAACGAATTAGCGGTTGTAAAAAAGAGAATCGCTCGTTTGCGAACGATAATGAGACAAAGGGCAATACAGGAAGAAAACAATGAGTAGGGAAACGCGGAAAAATAGAGTAGGTACGATTATTTCTAATAAGATGGAGGATACTGTTATTGTATCCGTAAAATGGCAGCAAAAGCATTTGCTATATGGTAAAGCCCAACGTCGTGTAACTAAATTCTTCGCTCATACTGCTGGCTCTGATTTAGGAATTGGGGATGTTGTAAAAATTGAAGAATGTAGGCCAATCTCACGTTTAAAACGATGGCGTGTGGTAGATATAATTGAACGGAGGGAATTAGCTGACGTCAAACCGATTGAATTAGATCGTGAATTGATGCAGTCATATTCCAATCTGCGCAAAACTGGGTCGAGTGATGAGCCGGAGATTGCAAGTCAATTAGAAGCGACTGAGGCCGTAGCCGAAGAGACAACTGAGGCCGTAACCGAAGAGACAACTGAAGCCGTAGCCGAAGAGACAACTGAAGCCGTAACCGAAGAGACAACTGAGGCCGTAACCGAAGAGACAACTGAGGCCGTAACCGAAGAAGTTGTAGATAATGGTTCGAGCGAGGCTGATACTGAAGACACTAACCAATCTGTAGCCAAGAGTGGCCGCAAGAAAAAGAAGGAAGCAGGCGATGATACAGACGTTTAGTAGGCTAGTTGTGGCCGACAACAGTGGTGCGCGAGAAATAATGTGTATAAATATACCAGGTAGCAGCAGACGCAGATATGCGCGTGTAGGAGATATAATTGTAGCGTCAGTTAAGGTTGCTATTCCGAATAGTCCCGTCAAGAAAGGTGAGGTAGTGCGGGCGGTGATAGTTAGGACCGCTAAACCGTATATTCGTCCTGATGGTTCTCATATTAGATTCGATGATAACGCAGCCGTTATCATGAATGATAAACAAGGAAATCCGCGAGGAACGAGAGTGTTTGGCCCAGTCGCACGAGAATTACGTGAAAAGGGGTACATGAAAATTGTGTCCTTGGCACCAGAGGTTGTGTAATGAAAATCCGAAAAGGCGATACAGTGAGCGTTCTTAAAGGTAAGGATCGTGGAAAACAAGGGAGAGTCGAACGAGTTATTAAGAGTTCAAACAGGGTGCTAGTCGAAGGGGTTAATATGATAACGCGCCACGTTAAAACTAATCCAGGAGTTCGACAGGGTGGTCGAATTCAGCAAGAGGCAGCAATTCATGTTTCTAACGTGATGATTATTTGTTCCAACTGTAATACGAACTCAAGAGTTGGTCTTAAAACATTGGAAGATGGCTCTAAAGTTAGGATATGTCGCAAATGTAAGGAGATTATTAACTAAAATGGCGGTCGACAAATTAGACATGGGTGACAATCAACAATTGAATGCTGATGATCAGAAGGAGAAAACTCCTACACCCAAAAAGGCGAATACTCGGAAGGCTGTGGCTTCAAACAAAAAAGCGAGCAGTTCTGTGAAAACTAAGGCCAAAGTTAACCCCACTACTGGTTCTACTAAAAGTAATTTGGATAAAGAACCAAAATCTGATGGAGGAGCCGCCGCTTCAAAAGTAAAGGAATCTAAGGCTAAATTATCCTCTAGGCCCATTATTTTCGACGCATATGCAACTCATGTGATACCTACGATGATGAAAGAATATAACTACAGAAGTGTGATGGAAGTACCAAAGTTAGACAAAATCGCATTGAATGTTAGCGTAGGAGATGCAAAAGAAGATAACAAGGCAATAGATAGCGTTGTAAAAGATATTACTATTATATCAGGGCAGAAACCCGTTGTTACCAGGGCTCGCAAGGCTATAGCTGGATTTAAGATTAGACAAGGAATGCCTATAGGAGTTAGCGTGACCCTTAGGGGTAATCGGATGGGTTATTTCTTTGAAAGATTGCTTAATGCCAGCTTGCCAAGAATTAGAGATTTTCGGGGATTATCTCGTTCAAGTTTTGATGGTAGAGGTAATTACTCAATTGGTATTAAAGAACAAGTTACATTTCCAGAGATAGATTACAATCAAGTTGACCGAATAAGAGGGCTCCAGGTTACCATATGTACAACTGCAAAAACCGATGCAGAGGGAGCAAGATTCCTAGAACTTTTAGGAATGCCTTTTGTTAGGGAAGGATAGAATAGAACTTTGGCAAAACAGTCGAAAATTGAAAAATGGAAGAGAACACCTAAATTTCCTGTGCAATTTAACAATCGATGTGCTAAGTGTGGAAGACCTAGGGCCTATATAAGATTTTTTGGTATATGCCGGCTGTGTTTCCGTGAAATGGCACTCCGGGGAGAATTACCCGGTGTGCGTAAGGCCAGCTGGTAAATTTAAGGAGAGAATTTTGTCCTCGATAAATGACCCAATAGGAGACATGTTGACTAGAATCAGGAATGCTACAGCAGTTAAGCATACATCTTTGGATATGCCAGCATCCAAAATAAAGCTTTCTATTGTAGAATTATTGAGGAATGAAGGATATATAAAACATTTTGAAACTATTGCTGGTGACCCACAGGATGTTTTAAGAGTCCATTTACTTTATAGAGAGGACAAGGATCCAGGAATCAGAGGACTAAAAAGGGTAAGCAAGCCTGGTTTACGTATTTACGTGGGGCAAGGAGAGATCCCGCGGGTCGCGGGAGGACTAGGGACGGCCATAATATCTACTTCCAGGGGTTTAATGACTGATCGGGATGCTTGGAGGAAAAAGATCGGTGGCGAGGTGCTTTGTTATGTCTGGTAGTGAAGTTATTCCTAAGGAAACAAAGCCGCTGTCAAGAATAGGCAGAAAACTCATTGTTGTCCCCGGAGGAGTCAAAGTTTCCATAAAAGATAATTTGTTAACTGCAAGTGGCCCTAAGGGAGAAGTAGTTCAATCGGTGCACGCAGAAGTCAATGTAAAAATTGATGAACAAACTATTTCAGTAACGCGGCTGTCTGCAAACAAATTCCATAGATCGCTTCATGGGTTGACACGCACTTTGATAGCAAATGCAGTCACTGGTGTTTCAGAGGGATATCAAAAAACATTGGAATTGATGGGCGTAGGGTATCGCGTACAACAAGATGGAGAGGGTGTAATCTTGAATGTAGGCTATAGTCATCCAGTTCAGGTCGCGACCATGGAGGGAGTCTCTATAACAGTTGAAGGTAATAACAGGGTACATGTTGCAGGTTGTGATAAGCAGAAGGTAGGTCAAATAGCGGCCCAAATTCGTAAAGTGAGACCACCAAATGCATATAAGGAAAAAGGAATTAAGTATTCGGACGAAATTATAAAACTGAAACCAGGTAAGGCCGCAGCTAGAAGCGCTTAAAAAGAAACAATTAGGATAAAATAAGCAATTATTATGTCTAAACAAAATGGAACAAGGGATTTGCGGATCATTCGGCATCGGAGAATCCGACGGAAAATAATTGGAACTGCGATCAGGCCACGCTTATGCGTATCACGCAGCCTAAAAAATATATTTGCTCAAATTATAAACGATGAAATGCACCATACCTTGGTAGCAGCATCAACTTTAGATAAAGAATTTAATACCGAAAATAGGGGTATTGATAAAACAGGACAATCTAAATTGATTGGCGAGAAAATTGCTAAACTGGCGGCATCCAAAGGCATTAATCAGGTAGTTTTCGATAGAGGGGGTTACGTGTATCACGGTAGAGTGAAGGCTTTGGCTGAGGGAGCAAGAAAGGAGGGATTGATTTTCTAATGCAACAAGACTTTGATAGAAGACGAGGACCACAATCGGAAGGTGGACCAGTTATTACTGAAAAAGTGGTCCACACAAGGCGCATAGCTAAAGTAGTTAAAGGTGGGCGTCATTTAAGATTTAATGCGCTTGTTGTTATTGGAGATGGCGAAGGAATGGTTGGAGTAGGCATGGGTAAAGCTAACGCTATACCTGATGCAGTTAGAAAGGCTAATGCTTCTGCTAGGAGATCGTCAGTTCAGGTCCCTATTAAGAAAAATACTATTCCTCATGAAATTACGGCTGTTTTCGGTGCTTCTTGGGTTTTATTAAAGCCTGCTCCGTCTGGGACTGGTTTGATCGCGTCTAGTCCAATAAGAGCAGTTCTCGATGCAGCGGGTGTAAAGGATGCCGTAGCAAAAACGTTGCGTTCTCGTAATCCGATAAATGTGGTTTATGCGACTATGAAGGCTTTATCAGAACTCAGAGATCCGACTGTCGAGAGAGCCAAACGCCGCAAATATGTTATGGAAAACCAACGCTTCCATCTAGGCAAGGAATAAATCTACTATGTCTACCCTTAAAATAACTTGGAAGAGAAGCGCTATTGGAAGAGCGAAGAACCAATCACGAATTATTCGCTCTTTGGGGCTAACTCGTTTAAACAGAAGTGTGGTGCATTATGACAGTCCAACCATAAGAGGCATGGTTAATAAAGTGATACACATGCTTGAGGTTGAGGAAATCCCTGAGGAAGGATCCCCAAAAAACGTGGAGCGAAAGAACAATAAATCATGATGGAACATGAAATTAGGCCAGGCAAAGGAGTACGTCGCACTCGCAAGAGAATTGGAAGAGGAAATAGTGCGGGCCAAGGTACATACGCGGGCCGAGGACTAAAGGGCCAAAAATCCCGTTCTGGTAAACCACCTAGACCTGGCTTTGAGGGTGGTCAATTGCCGCTTATAAAGCGGTTGCCAGAGAAGCGTGGATTCACGAATATATTTAAAACTCGATACCATCTTATCAAATTAACTTCATTAGAAATATTTGATACCGGTCAACAGGTTGGGCCAGTCGAAATGTTAGATAAGGGGTTACTCCCCAATCTTAAATACCCCGTTAAGATATTGGGCGGAGATGAGATATCTAAAGCAATTACCGTATCTGCTACTAAATTTACAACTTCAGCGCGTGAAGCAATAGAAAAGGCCGGAGGAACAACGGAGGTTATTGGATCATGATGGCCTCGGAGGTAGACGGCAGGCCAAGACTTCTGCAGGCAGCGCTAGATGCGCTGAGAGTGCCTGACCTGCGTGCTAGAATCATCTTTACTTTTCTGATGTTAGGCGTTTTTCGTTTAGTAGCTCAGGTGCCAATTCCAGGTGTAGATCAAGTCGCGTTGGATAATCTTTTTGAACGTGTCCAACTACTCGGGTTTCTAGATCTATTTAGCGGAGGGGCATTGCGCAATATGAGCATTGCTGCTCTTGGAGTATTTCCGTATATCACCTCCTCTATAGTTATGCAATTGTTAACGCCAGTTGTTCCTAGATTGCAGCAAATTGCAAAAGAAGGGGACCACGGTAGGCAGACAATTAATCGTATTATTCATTGGGCAACAGTTCCTATAGCTATGGCACAGGGGTATGGTCAATTATTGTTACTACGTAATACAGGGGTCTTAGAACACATTGGTTTCTCAGGTGAAAATTTCCTACCAACTGTAGCGGCTGTTCTTTCAATGACTGCGGGAGTAATGTTTTTGGTATGGATTGGCGAATTGATAACCGAACGTGGAATAGGGAATGGTATTTCACTAATCATTTTCGCAGGTATTGTTTCTGGATTTCCTAACTTAATACAACGGGGTTTTCTGGGTGGCGATAATTTAGTCGGCATATTCACTTTTGCGATTATAAGCCTTTTGATAATAGCCCTGATAGTTGTTTTTAATGAAGCTCATCGTAGATTGCCAGTGCAATATGGTAAAAGCATTTTCAGATCTGGGAGGATGTATAGGCAACAAGGAAGTTCCTATTTGCCAATTAGAGTAAACTCGGCTGGTGTGATTCCTCTCATATTCGCAGGGTCGGTTGTCATACTACCAGGTACGGTAGCAACCTTTTTGGCTGATAGTGGAGGGGTTTTGGGTGACCTTGCTGGATTTTTCGCAACTGCCTTTAGCCCTGCAAATGCAATTTATTGGATTCTTTATTTTATTCTTACCATCATGTTCACTTTTTTCTACACTATAGTGATTTTTCAACAACAAAACTTAGCGGAAAACCTTCAGAAAAGTGGTGGCTTTGTTACAGGCATTCGCCCGGGTAAACCAACTCAGGAGTATTTAAACCGAGTAATTCTGAGAATCACGGTTGGAGGAGCTCTTTTTCTTGGCTTTATAGCGATAACGCCATTTTTAGCTTCAACGCTGACAGATATACAGGCTTTGCAGTTGAGTAGTACAGGCTTGTTGATTTTGGTTTCGGTTGCTCTTGATACTTTGCGGCAACTGGAAGGGCAGCTCCAAATGAGGAACTACGAGGGTTTTCTCAATTGAAAATCCAAGAATGTAAGCGGATAGTGATGTTGGGACCTCCGGGGGTTGGGAAAGGCACACAAGCAAAAATGCTGGTGCAAGCATTGGGTTTAAAGCATATTGCTTCTGGTGAACTTTTTAGACGAAACCAAACACGTGGTACAGACCTTGGTGTAAAGGCGCAAGGTTATATTAGTTTGGGAAATCTTGTTCCGGACGAAATCACTATAGCTATGGTTTTGGAGGAGGTTTTGTCTGAACCAAGTAAAGATGGATTTATATTGGACGGATTTCCCAGGAATATGGTTCAGGTAGAGAGCCTTCATCAGGCATTGAAAGATATAGAAACTAATATTGATTGTGCCGTACTTTTGGCGGTTCCTAGAGATGAACTATTGAAACGACTCACCGGGCGACGCCTTTGCACGAAATGCCAGGCTAATTATCATCTGATGTCGTCTCCCCCAGGACGATCTGGCCTTTGTAATCATTGTGATAGTCCTCTTTATCAAAGGGAGGACGATATGTCGATAGCAGTAAATACTAGACTGGAAGTCTATTATTCGGAAACCAGGCCTATAATTGATTATTACGACTCGTTGGGGTGCCTTAGGCAAATTGATGGTGTTGGCGCAGTAGGTGAAGTAGCCTACAGGGTGAGTAATTCATGCTGATATGTATAAGGTTGATGAGAAAGCAACAAACATTTGTCCTCACTGCTTCTAAATTAGGAAAAATTCGCGTAAAATAGATTAGTTATGAACAAAAATTTAATCTTACAAACGGCATCTAATTCTTCACCGGAATATAACCCGGGGATTACAATTAAGTCCGCCCACGAAATAGTTGCCATGCGGAAAGCTGGAAAAGTTGTGGCTAAGACAATCGAACTGCTGAAAGAACTCTCGCGCCCGGGTGTCACAACCAGATATTTAGATCAGATGGCCGAAAAAGAAATAATTCGGTTGGGTGGGACGCCTACATTTAAAGGATACAGGGGGTTTCCAGGCAGCATTTGCACGTCCGTCGGCAATGAAATTGTGCACGGAATTCCTGGTTCCCGAGTCCTACGTAATGGAGATCTGCTAAAGGTTGATGTTGGGGCTACTGTTGACGGATTTATTGGAGATTCTGCGGTAACGATAGGCATTGGCGAGATTTCGGATGACGCGATGAAGCTTATAGATGTTACAGCTACTGCCTTGAAAATGGGAATCTTAGCAGCGTTGCCCGGTGTACGAACCGGAGACATTGGGGCGGCGATTGAAGAATATGTTTCCCCTAAAGGATATGGGTTGGTCAGAGAATACGTAGGACATGGAGTTGGGCGATTCCTACACGAAGAACCTGCTGTACCCAACTATGGGCCAGGTGGACGAGGTGCTAAACTGGCGAATGGCATGGCCATAGCTATCGAGCCTATGGTTAATATAGGAGGTTGGCAAACCAGACTATTGGATGATCAGTGGACTGTAGTTACTAAGGATGGAAGTTTGTCTGCTCACTTTGAGCATACCATTCTAATTAGCCAAGAGGGACCCGAAATATTGACCTCTTTAAATGGGGCTTACGTTCATGGCTAAAGAAGAGGCAATAGAAGTTGAAGGGGTAATAACCGAAAAACTGCCTAATGGGATGTTTAGGGTAGAATTGGCTAATAAACATCGCGTTTTGGCCCATGTTTCTGGTAAAATCCGTCTTCACTTTATTCGGATTCTTACAGGAGACCGAGTTTTAGTGGAATTGTCTCCTTATGATTTAACGCAGGGTCGTATAACTTATAGGTTTAAATGAGAATATAAAATGAAAGTTAGTGCTTCAATAAAAACTAGATGTGATAAGTGTCGTATAATTAAGAGACACGGGGTGTTACGCGTTATTTGCTCGAATCCAAAACATATACAAAGACAAGGTTAGGTTAGTAATATGGTTCGACTTCTTGGGGTTGATATTCCGGATAACAAAAGAGTAGACGTGGGTTTGACCAGAATATTTGGCATTGGACCTTCAGTGGCAAAGAAGATTATTTTTCAAGTTGGTATCCTAGATGACCCTCTGCCGAAAATCTCTGAATTAACAGAGGAACAATTTAATCTTATCCGGGAAATAGTGGATAAAGAATATAGAGTGGAGGGTGACCTACGACGTGAGGTCGGCATGGACATCCGACGCCTTATAGAAATTGGGTCATATAGAGGACTACGGCATCGTCGTGGATTGCCTGTTAGGGGACAGCGTACTAAAACTAATGCGAGAACCAGAAAGGGCCCTCGTAAGACAGTAGCAGGGCGCGGCAAGCGCACCGGTATGAAAAAATAGGAGTAAGATTTTTTAATGGCGAGACAAAGAACTAGAAAACGCGAGAAAAAGGTTTTCCCTAAGGGGCGGGCTTATGTGCATGCCACGTTCAATAATACCCAAGTAACACTAACAGACGTAGAGGGTAATGTTATTGCATGGGCTAGTGCTGGAACCTCTGGCTTCAAAGGCTCTCGAAAAGGCACAGCTTTTGCAGCTCAAAAGGCCACGGAACAGGTCTCTAAAAAGGCAATGGACCAAGGATTAAGACAGGTTGATGTCATAATACGCGGGCCAGGTCCGGGTAGAGAATCAGCCATTAGATCTTTGCAGGGAGCCGGTTTATTTATTTCGAGTATTCGTGATTTAACGCCGATACCGCACAACGGATGTCGACCACCAAAAAGACGTAGGGTATAAGAGGAGCTTTCAATTGGGTAGATATATAGGTCCAGTATGTAGAAGATGTAGAGCGGTAGGTGAAAAGTTATTCCTTAAAGGTGAACGTTGCTATACGCCTAAGTGCGCCGTGGATAGAAGGCGCGTGGCTCCTGGTGACAAGTCCACCAGACGGTTCAGGCGTGTTTCCGACTATGGGTTACAACTTCGAGAAAAGCAAAAGGCTCGATTTACCTATGGACTTATGGAATCGCAATTCAGTAAATATATTAAAGCGGCATTTAAAAGCGATAGTTCTACCGGGGAACATCTTATTTTGCAATTGGAAACAAGATTGGATAACGTAATTTGCAGACTGGGCTTTGCCGACTCACACAGCCAGGCTAGACAGCTAGTCAATCACGGGCATTTCCTACTTAATGGACGTAAGACAAATATTCCCTCTTATCAAGTTAAGGCTGGAGACATCGTCCGCTGGAAGGAATCTCGGGTTAATTCCGAGTACGTACAAACTTTAGTAAAAGATTTGCCCAAAAAGCCGGTGCCAGAGTGGCTCCAGTTAGACACGAAAACCCTTCAGGGAACGGTTATTCGTCATCCTGCAGATGAAGAGCTCGAATCGCCATTTGATACTCGTTTAATTGTGGAATTCTATTCCAAGAGGTAGCTTAATAATGCTTGATATAGCCAGTTTTACAGAGGAAGCTCCAGTTTTTGAAGAGGAGCCGGTTAGTCCGTCTATTGAGGTAGTCGAAACCGAAGATGATTACGGTAAATTCTATATAGAACCTTTAGAGCGGGGACATGCGATAACGTTGGCGAACCCACTCCGCCGCATTCTACTGAGTTCTGTATTCGGTGCCGCAATTACTTGGGTTAAGATAGACGGCGTTCTACATGAATATGCAACCATACCACATGTTACTGAAGAGGTAATGGGCGTTCTTCATAACCTAGGATTAATACGGATTAGATCGGTGACAGGTAGACCTGGGAAGATGCGATTGGAGATGAGCGGACAGGGAATCGCATGCGCTGGAGACGTAGCGACCTCTTCTGATTTCGAAATAGTGAATCCCGAACAGCATATTGCATCCTTGGATCTTAAGAAGTCGAAGCTGTCGATTGAGATGAATGTAGAAACAGGGAAGGGATATAGACCAGCAAATCAAAGTGACGACCTCCCACGGGGCGTTCTTCCTATGGACGCAATATTTAATCCTGTCAGGAAGGTTAATTATTCGATTGAAAAGACCCGAGTGGGGCAATTCACTGATTTTGAGAGATTGGTTTTAGAAGTTTGGACTGATGGAACCGTATCTCCTTCGGACGTTTTGAAATCTTCAGCTGAAATTTTAGTCAACCACTTTTTCATGTTCAATAATCTGGGCAAAGAAAGTGATGAGAATGTAGCAGGGGGAATAAATACCCGAGATATACCACCAGAAATATATCAAACGGTTGTGGAAAAACTAGATCTTTCTCCAAGAACCCTTAATGCTTTGAAGAGGGCTAAACTCAATAAACTTGGAGATGTATTGGAAAAAACCGATGAAGAATTATTTAGCATACGAAATTTTGGAGTTAAATCTCTAACCGAGTTGAATGAGAAGCTTGAATCATTCGGCTATAGCCGCACCCAGTCCTCCGTAGAGGAGGTTTCGGTCGACGGAGATAACTCTGATGTGGCAGAGACTGAAGGAGAGGAGTGAACAGATTGTGAGACATCGGGTAGCCGGTAGAAAACTTGGAAGACCAACAGGCGAAAGAGTGGCTTTGCTACGTTCTTTGGTAACCAGCTTGATTATTCATGAAAAGTTGGTTACTACAGTGACTAGAGCCAAAGAGGCCCGAATTCTTTGTGAAAAAATGATTACTTTCGGAAAAAAGGGCACTCTGCATCATAGGAGATTGGCGTTGTCGGAAATTTCTAATTCACGCGTGGTGGGAAAGGTTTTCGATGTGCTTGGTCCTCGTTATCTTGAACGAGCTGGCGGATATACTAGAGTCATTAGATTGGCATCACGAAAAGGAGATGCTGCTCCGTTGGCCCAATTGGAATTAGTATAGAGAATCTGCTCATTGAAACAAGAGAACGCGTCACTAAGAAAGTTAGCTATGGTTTTGGAATACGACGGTAGTAATTATTGTGGTTTCCAATATCAGTCCAATGCTCCAACCATTCAAGACCAAATTGAAATGGCTTTGGCGAAAGTATGTGGTGTCAAAGTTCGCATTAAGGGAGCAAGTAGAACGGATTCAGGGGCACACGCACTGGCGCAAGTAATCGAATTTGTAACTGACATCGGGCATGAAGCCAAAGTTTGGACAGATGCTCTTAATTATTACCTGCCATGGGATATCAAAATCCAAACAACCTATGATATGCCACTAGAATTCGATTCTAGAGGAGATGCCATTGCTAGAACATATAGATATAGTATTTTAAATCGTGAAAACCCCTCACCTATATTGTATAATCGTACGGCTTGGATCAAACAAGAACTTGACTTGCAAAACATGAGGAAGGCAGCCAAATCTTTGGTCGGGACGCATGACTTTAAGTTACTGTGCGGACAAGTTCCCGAAGGCAAGTCCACTTGTAGGAAAGTAGAAAGATGGGATATATGGAAGGAAGGGGAAGTAATAGTGATAGAATCGGAAGCAAACGCATTCCTTCCACATCAAATAAGAAGAACAAATGGAGTATTGGTAGAAATAGGCAAAAATTATATCAGTCCTAAAACAATACAGGAGCTGTTGGAAGGTAGTATAATCGGACACAGGTCTTTTCCTTCGTTGCCGGCGAAAGGCCTTTGCTTAATGGAAATTAGATACAAAGATCAGATATCATAGGTAAACAAAGATAATGAAAAGACCCAAGACATACCTGGCTAAATACGAAGAACAAGATCAGAATTGGTTGTTAGTTGATGCCAATGGCGAAATTCTAGGAAGATTAGCTAGTAAAATAGCTTTTATGCTACAGGGAAAGGACAAACCAACGTATACTCCGCACGTTTTTCCCAACCATCATGTTGTTGTGATTAATGCTAGTAAAGTAAAAGTGACCGGTAGAAAAATGGACCAAAACATTTATTATCGACATAGCGGTTATACTGGTAACCTGAAAAGTATCCTTCTAAAAGATATGCTTCAACTACATCCAGAGAGAGTGATACAATTGGCGGTGAAGGGAATGTTGCCGTCAAACGTAAAGGGTAGACATTTACTCAGACGGCTGAAGATCTATGCAGGAGAACATCATCCTCATGGAACGTTAAATTCCCTAGACAATAAAGAGAGGTAATCAGATAACTCGTGGTTCAGGATACAAAAGTTAGAGAATATTTTTATGGCACCGGGAAGCGGAAAACATCAATTGCAAGAGTTAGACTTTATCCAGGGCAAGGCGACCTGATTAGGGTAAATGATAAACCTATGGCAGAGGCCTTCTTCTGGTTCATTTGGCAAGCTGTTATTAAAAAGCCGCTAGAGGTAACAGGATGTCTAGGTAAATTTCATGTGGTTGCTCAAGTTAAAGGTGGAGGCGTATCCTCTCAATCGCAGGCCATAGCACATGGAATCGCGAGGGCTTTAATAGTCTTTGATGAGGAGCTTAAACCACAATTAAAGAAGTTTGGGTTAACCACTAGAGATGCTCGCATTAAGGAAAGGAAGAAATACGGACTTAAACGTGCTAGGAGAGCTCCTCAATATACCAAGCGTTAAGAGCTTGGATTTCTTTCTTGCCACGTGGACTTAATGAAATCAATCGCATCCGTTGTTACTGGATTAACACCCTGTAGTATTGCTAAATAAAAACTGGTGTAGTCACCTAGAAGGGTAGTGGCGAGAATTTCGGCCAAAATTGTTTCACCTCTACCATCGATAATGCGATAGTCCACGGCATAACTGGAAAGCAGCTCTTCTGTTATAGAGTAGCGTAGACGCATCTTAGGAGTGAGAAATCTAGGCCTCAACAGAACGATCGTTGCCAACTTCTTTATAGCGTCTGGCATCTGATACCCCATAACGGCGTTATGATGTACCTCGGGTATCGCTTCCCAATAGGACCAAACCTTTGAATTTTCATTAAATTGCGTTTTCCATCTTCTTGCAACTCCACGGAAGTAGTCACCTGCGTAAAAAATAGGGAAGCGCCCTTGCAAATCCGTTGCTAGTTGTTTTGCATGGTTACTGGAAGAGGGAACTTTAAGGCCTATTTCTTTCTGGATCAGCGAATTTAGAAAGTGTGTAGTTTTTAAAATATCCGGGTTTATGTCTTCGATCAAATGTAATTGGTTTAGAATTGCTAATGGAAGCATTAATGAAAAACCTAATGCCGACCTAGGTTCACCAGTGTAGTCAATCTGAAATAAAGGAATTTGGGCCCTTTTAGCTTCTTCGCCCATGATGCCACCTGATGTGATTGCTATTACTTTACATGATTGGCGTAGCGCTTCACGAAAGCCTGACAAGGTCTCATCCGTATTCCCGGAGTAACTTGAGGCTATTATAAGAGTATTTTCGTTGAGGTTGCCCGGCAGTCCATAATCGCGAAATACCTCAATACTAGGCCCATCCACTCTATGAAGGAAGTCAGAAAGAAGGTCTCCTGCAATAGCCGACCCTCCCATCCCCAACACAACTATTCTCTCCACATTCCTATAATCAACGGGTAGAGAAATCCTTAATCCCATTTTCCATGCTTTCTCACATTGAGCCGGAAAATCCTGAAGACGCAATCTCAGTTTTTGAGAATCAATCCTAGCAATGTATGCTGGGTCACTTAATCCATTCACTTAGTTTTATCACCAGAGTTTAAATATTTAAAGATGCCACTGTTTTATTGAGGATTGAATCTATATTGTCAGTATCAGGGGATTCGGCATAAATCCTTATCAATGGTTCAGTACCTGATAGACGAACAGTAACCCATCCCGATTGAAATCGCAATCTACGGCCATCTATAAAGTCCGAAGCAATCACCTGAAGACTGCCAATATTCGCGATAGGTTTCTGGGGGTTAATCCACTCCTTGACCTTAGAAACAGCATTAGAATGGATCTTGATATCTTTCCTTCCGTAATAGTGAGGCCCTACTATTGATTCTAAATAGTCGACTAACTGAGATGGGTACATTTGTTTGGCATTCATTAGAGATAAAAAGTATAGGCTACTTAAAATCCCATCTCTTTCTGGTATATGGTTCTGAAAACCATATCCTCCACTTTCTTCACCTCCAATCAACGCATTAGTTTCCAGCATTTTTGGTCCTATGTATTTAAATCCTACAGGGGTTTCATAAACTGTACTGGAATATAGCTTACCAAGACGGAATAACATATCTGAGGATGTGATAGATTTGATCAGAGCCCCTCTAAGATTCCGTATTTCGAGCATGTATAATGCGAGTAGGGAGAATATTTTTAAACTATCAATGTAATCTCCATTTTCATCAACTATTCCTAGTCTGTCCGCATCTCCATCATATGCAACTCCGACATCAAGCCCATTCTCAATCACCGCTTCTGATAAGGGAACGAGGTTTTCTGATATTGGTTCTGGCTGTATCAGTCCAGGAAAAGAGGGGTCAATTTGCGATCGAATGGAAATAATGTTCCCAACTGATTCAGATAAAAATGATGGTAGGTAATTCCTTCCTGCACCGTACATATTGTCAACGGCAATATTAATCCCAGATCTTTTTATGGCATTCAAGTCAACAATAGTTTCGAGATGCGCATAATAATCCGCTTTAGGATCAAAGTATGAGATGTAATTTGAATCTAATTTGCCTGTTCCTTGATCCCAATTAAGAGGTTTAGATTGAACCTCAGATATATTGGCTTCAATTTGAGCTATAATTTCTGGTGATGCACTTCCTCCGTATTCCGGTTTGTATTTGAAGCCATTCCAATCCGGTGGGTTGTGACTGGCAGTTATGACCACACCCCCAACCGCGCCTTTAGACAAAATATTGTAGGCTAAAGCAGGTGTTGGCACTGGCTCAGAACTGACAAGGCTTGAAAGATTCGACTGAGAAAATACCTTGGCTACCACTTGGGCGAAGGCTAAAGAATTCAACCGCGTATCGTATCCAACTAAAATTGGGCTATCACTCCCATGGTGTTTTAAGATGAACTGAGCCACGGCGTTGGCACACAGCGCAACGTTATCCACATTAAAATCCTCGTCCATTTTGGCTCGCCATCCATCCGTGCCAAATTGAATAGGCATTGCGACTCCATAGAAGTATTGATAGGAATACTATTAATTAACCAATAAGATCCTACCGTATATATTTTATCATTTTAAAACGATATAGGTTGTGCCTAATGAGAGTGTGTCTTGCGAAATATTAGAGTGTAAACCCAAGTATATTATGTTAGATTAAGAGATATAGGTTCAATAAATATTATAGCTCGTGTTTATGCGAATGGAGGTTGGAATAGATGAGAGGAGCAGATGTAATTGCGGCCATTTTGAAAAAAGAAGGTGTCGAAAATATCGGGGTAATACCATATAACGGACTGGAAGAAGCGGCCGCTGTTGCCGGTATACGACCCATTATTTTCAGGCAAGAAAGAGTAGGCGTAAACCTAGCCGATGGATTGAGTCGAATTACCAATGGGAAAAGCATAGGTGTATTTTCGATGCAAGCTGGCCCAGGTGCGGAAAATGCATTCGCCGGAGTGGCTCAGGCTTATGCTGACTCGGTACCTATTCTATTGCTGCCCGCATCAGCCAGTAGAAACAGGAGTGCAATTCATCCTACATTCAGCCCGTGGCAAACTTACAAAACAGTTACCAAGTGGTCGGAACAAATAAATATGCCTGAACGGATACCAGAGATGCTTCGCAGGGCTTTTAACCTACTTAGGAATGGTCGCCCTGGCCCGGTTTTGTTAGATGTTCCATCAGATATTCTTTCTTCAGAAATGACTGACCTATCGGTCAATTACGTTCCTTCTAAAAGCTGGAAGGCTTCCGGTAATCTATCGGACATTAGGCAATCCCTGAGTCTTTTGTTGAAGGCGAAAAGCCCTGTTATTCATGCGGGACAGGGAATATTGTATGGTGAAGCAACTGATGAACTTAAGGAATTCGCTGAATTAACCCAAATACCTGTCATGACTACTTTGGCTGGGAAAAGCGCCTTTCCAGAAAATCATCCCCTCTCTTTAGGAACCAGAGCTAACACGGCAACGGGTCCAGTAGTCCATTATCTGAACACGTCAGATGTTGTATTTGGAATTGGTTGTAGTTTTACTAAAACACATGTAGGTGCCGAACTTTTAGAAAGCAAAACACTTATTCATTCTACTAATCATGTTGGCGATATTGACAAAGAATATATTTGCTCCCAGGCGATTGTGGGAGATGCAAAATTGGTTCTCAGACAACTAATCGAAGAAGTTAATTCATCAGGCAACTGGTTGGCACTGAAAAACTCTGGAAATCCTGTTGAAGATATAAAATATCTAAAAGAACAGTGGATGAAAGAATGGATTCCTAAGCTTACATCAAATGAGATTCCAATTAATCCATATAGGGTTATATGGGAATTAAGTAATTTCGTAGACCCGTATAATACAATTGTTAATCATGAATCTGGGAGTCCTCGAGATCAAATGTCACCATTTTTCCAAGCTATCGCACCTAGAAGCTATATTGGATGGGGTAAATCTACTCAACTCGGTTATAGCCTAGGACTGGCTATGGGCTCTAAAATGGCCAACCCGTCTAAGCTATCTATTAATGTTATGGGAGATTATGCGTTCGGTATGGTTGGGATGGATTTGGAAACTACTGTCAGGGAAAATATACCCATTCTTACCATAATTTTAAACAACTCCTATATGGCGATTTATGGACCCAACGATTTTCCAGTAGCTGACGAGAAATACAAAATAAAGCATCTGACTGGTAATTATTCTGCAATTGCTGAGGCGATGGGGAGCTATGTTGAAAAAATAGAGAGCCCAGATGAGATAAGATCATCCCTAGCTCGAGCAGCCAATGTGGTCCAGAAAGGTAAGCCTGCCTTACTTGAATTTATTACCCGCGCTGAACAGGCTTTTTCTCACAAAGGAAGTTAGGAGCTGACGAGTGTCGCCGCTGCTAGCAAATAGACCTTTATGTTAACCCACGCTAGGTGAATGTGGTAAGCCAACTCCTATTAACGAATCCCGGGTAATTAACCCAACTAACTCTTTCATGTTCAAGTTATCAGTACCGCTCGGCCTTAACGGTAGAACCATGTATCTAACTTCGGCTGTGCTGTCAACAACCCGGATACTTATATTCGGATCAAGAGTTACACCGAATTCGTTTAATATTCCCCTTGGATCCGATACGGCTCTGGATCTGTAGGCGATACTTTTATACCAATCAGGAGGTCTTCCTAAAAGCCATCGAGGGTAGCAAGAACAAAGGGTGCAGACTATTAAATGGTGCAAAAACTCAGTATTAGCGAGGACTACTAAGGATTGGAAATCATCAGGCGGATGGTATCCCAATTCGGAAACGGCTTTGGTGCCATTTGCAATCAATCTATTTCTGAAATCTCGTTCAGTCCAAGCTCTAGCAATTATCTGGGCACCGTCAAATGGGGTTCGCTGGTCTAGTTCGGCTATCATCTCCTCTAATTCTACTTGTGTGATCAATCCTTTGGATAATAAGGTTTGTTTAAGGCCTTCGACCTGTTTTTCAAATGAACTTGTATCTGGCGAGTCAAAATGCGGTTCTTGATGAGAATGACTTACATGGTCTTCAAGATTATCGTACATACAATAACACCTTCTAAATGGAAGTTAACCAATGCTCGAATATATCTAGACAAATGGAATCATGGGAGTCGTTAGCATACGCCGTCGTCCAAATATTCACTAAATAGAACTCTACCATATATAAATGTACCTTTGGTGAGGATTGCAAACCATAAGCGAGCTTTTCTGGGTTTGCAAATTTGCCGTGGCTTTTTACAATAGTTCCGCATTTACCTTGTATATACAAAGGAGTACGGACGTGCTCCATAATTCGACTATCGTAGGAGACTCTTACAAGGTCCCCTGCAGAATATGTCTCTGTATGTCCTAATAGGTTGTCCAAATTTGGCCTACAACAGGTCAAGTTGTTTCTGTATATCGTCTTCCGCAATTAGCTGTTTTTCTATTAAAATGTTTGTAATTGCGGTGCACCAACGTCCGTAATACGTCATATTTAAGTATTGTTCGGGATCTATTTTCTCGATGTATCGGCGCAACTCATCGGTTAAATAAAACCCCTTTTTCCTTAAAAGGCTTGATATACCATCTATGGTGAGTTCCCAGTCAACTGGCAAAGTCGTTTTCAGGACAATTGGATCAAAATGCGGCTTACCGCCTAAATCATGAGGTTTTGGCATTCTAACTTGGATTTAACAGCGTTTCAGCTAGAATTTAAAGAAGCTTCTTTTCGTAATACCGAAGCTTTATCAGTTTTTTCCCAAGGCAATTCCAACTCGATACGCCCGAAATGTCCATAAGCAGCTACTTGTTGATACAATGGTCTTCTAAGCTCTAAGTTATGTAAAATTGCTGCTGGTCTCAAATCAAAGTGTTTTTCTACCAACGCCTGTATGGCATCGTCTCCAATCTTGTTTGTGCCAAATGTTTCAACACTAATCGAAATGGGACGAGCAACTCCAATGGCATAGGATACCTGTACTTCTGCTCTATCCGCTAATTCGGCTGCCACAATGTTTTTGGCAACGTATCTAGCCGCGTATGCTCCGGAACGATCCACCTTAGTCGGATCTTTTCCAGAAAAGGCCCCTCCTCCATGTCTAGCTAAACCACCGTAGGTGTCGACCAATATCTTACGTCCGGTTAACCCGGTGTCACCTGCTGGCCCTCCAGTAACAAAACGCCCACTTGGATTAACGTAAATTTTGGTATCCTCGTCTAATAAGTCAGCGGGCACTATTTTTGATATTACCAAATCCTTGATCGATTGCTGCAATTGCTCCAACGAAACATGTGGCGCATGTTGCGCGCTAATGACCACTGTGTGAACCCGTTTAGGGACACCGTAAGAATATTCAACTGTAACTTGTGACTTCCCATCAGGCCATAGGTCTGGTATCAATCCTTCTTTTCGTACCAAAGCAAGCTGCTGACATAGGCGGTGTGAGAGAATGACTGGCAAGGGTAACATTTCTTCTGTCTCGTTACAGGCAAAGCCAACCATCATTCCTTGATCTCCTGCTCCTATTTCGTCAAACATTTCGTTTGTAGGACTGTCTACGGACGAACCCCTAACTTCTAAAGCCTTTGTAACTGCTACTTCTATATCTTTTGATTGCTCTTGTATGGCGACCATTACGCCGCAGCTTTTATAATCTATTCCATATTCAGCTTTGGTATATCCAACTCGTCGGAGTGTGTCACGAACAATCGAAGGAATATCAATCGTCGCAGTAGTGGTAATTTCCCCCATCACAACAACTAATCCGTTTGTCATACTAGTTTCGCAAGCAATTCTTGCCGTTGGGTCTTGCCGGAGAATTGCGTCTACGACTGAATCGGACACCTGATCACAAAGTTTATCTGGGTGGCCTTCTGTGACCGATTCAGAGGTGAGTAAATATTTAGAACTGTTTAAAAATGCGCTAGCCATAGGTGCACGACTCCTTTGTCTCGTATTTATGTACCTTCTTCCCAACTGTTAATATATTTGACTTGTTCGTCAGAAAGAGTATCAATCTTAACTCCCATAGCGAGAAGCTTTAATCTTCCAACTTCTCTGTCCATTTCGTCTGGTACGGAATAAACTTTAGGTGTCAGATTTGCGCTCTCCTTCAATAAATATTCTACAGATAGGGCTTGATTTGCGAAGCTCATATCCATAACACTGGATGGATGCCCTTCTGCGGCACTTAGATTTATCAATCTGCCATCCCCTAACAGGTAAACGCTCTTACCATGACTGATGGAATATTCCTTTACCATTGGCCGCACTTCTCTCACGCTATTAGCCATTTCTTGGAGTGCAGGTATATCTATCTCGACGTTGAAATGGCCACTATTTGCCATAATAGCTCCATTTTGCATCAATTCTATTGTTCGTTTACTGATAGTTTTCAGGCCTCCGGTAACAGTAATGAAAACTTCACCAACGCGAGCAGCATCATCGCTGTGTAAGACTGTAAAACCGTCCATAATGGCTTCTAAAGCCTTAGTTGGGTCTATTTCAGTGACGATGACGTTTGCGCCCATTCCCCTTGCTCTAGATGCCACCCCTCGTCCGCACCAACCATAACCCATAACTACCACTTTTCTTCCTGCCCATAACAGATTGGTAGCTCTGGTGATTCCATCCAATGTGCTCTGCCCGGTACCGTATCTGTTGTCAAACAAATGTTTAGTGTCAGCTTCATTCACTGCAACTATTGGATATTCTAATTTACCTGCCTCCGACATCGCTCTTAACCGGATGACACCTGTTGTTGTCTCTTCAGTTCCTCCAATGATGCCATTAATTAACTCTCGTCGTTCTTGATGTACCATGGCAACTAAATCGGCACCATCATCCATTGTTATCTGAGGACGGTGGTTAAGAACTGAACGTATATGTGTATAATATGTTTCGTCATCCTCGCCTTTAATTGCAAAAGTCGGTATTTGATACTCATTGTCCAATGCCGCAGCTACCTCATCTTGTGTGCTAAGTGGGTTGCTGGCGCACAAATTGACCAAAGCGCCTCCATCCATCAGCGTGATCGCTAAATTAGCTGTCTCAGACGTAACATGTAAGCAGGCCGAGATGCGTAGCCCATCTAAGGGCCTTTCTTTTTTAAATCGTTGCCTAATCTGTTCTAATACGGGCATTTCTTTAGCAGCCCAGTTTATGCGATCTACACCGGCTTTCGATAGGTTGGAATCTTTTATGTCGCCACCGCTTGTTGTCATTAGAAAAAATTACTCCTTTGAGTTTTGTGCGTCTGTGTTATTTCCAGGGAAAGGTTTCATTTGGTTCCAGGGGATCAAATTGAGTCAGAATTGAGAAATCATTGAATCTTTTATTGAAATTGGCATAGGTAACATGGCTTATGCCTTCGGTACTTAATGCCCCTACTGCGAATGATCCCATTATGGAACCCGTTATTATTGCTCGTTTGAATACAGCTGTAGAAATATCATTATGCGAGTCTAAAAAACCCATAAACCCTCCGGCAAATGAATCACCCGCTCCTGTCGGGTCAACGACTGTTGTAAGTGGGAACGCCGGTACAGCGAACGCCCATTCCTCGTTGATCAAAATTACTCCATGTTCACCTCTTTTGGCTACAACGAAGCTAGGACCTAACTTCAATATTTCGTGAGCAGCAACCATCACATTATTTGATTGGGCATAGGACCGGAGTTCGCCTTCGTCCATAAATACAATATCCACCATGCGTATCGCTTCAGTAAGGGTTTCCAGGGTGCTGTCTATCCAGAAATTCATAGTATCCAGACCAATCCATTGAGGCCTTGTTCCCATATCTCTAATAACTTGAATTTGCAAAGCTGGATCCATGTTAGCTAGAAAAAGTATCTTCTCTTGTTTATGAACGTCTTTAATTTGTGGATTGAAAGTGGCCAATGCGTTCAATTGAGTATCCAGGGTTTCACGGGAGTTGATATCGTCGTGATTATATCTAACAGACCAAGCGAACGTTTCCTCATTAAAAGTCTGTTCAATCCCATCAATGTTTATTCCATGTTCCTTAAATGTCGTGAAATGTTCAGGTTTGAAGTCGCTCCCAACCACGGCTAGGATAGCAACATTCGTCAAATTACTTGCTGCAATAGAACAATAAGTAGCTGATCCACCAAGTAAGGAGGTCCCAGACTCTATTGGCCCATATATCGTGTCGTATCCAATGCTTCCTACTACGAGCAAAGTCGCCTCCTATGTAACATATGTCGTTGGCAAATTGTTCTCAATCCAGAATGGCGTCCCATCATCTATATTGAACAAGTCGTCTGTAGGATATCCTAGTGATGATGCTATCTCACAAGCTAAACCACTACGAATACCAGCTGCACAGATAAACAGAAGTTTCTTGCCATTTGGAAGTTCGCTAAACCGATCGGGTAAATCGTCTAGAGGGATATGTAACGCTCCTTCTACGTGCCCAGTTATCCATTCATCCTCACGCCTAACATCAATGACTTGATAATCGCCTGGGTGTGCGTTGAGGATATTGTTAGCTTCCAGGGAATCGACCCTCAAATACGGTTCACCGGTTTCTTGTCTTGGCATTAGCATTCTCCTTTTTGCGATATGAATACTTACATAAGTGCGTCACATATATTTTGATATTATTAACCCTAACTTTTCCAAAGCTTTAGAATCAACCGAATTCCTGGCCGTCAAAATTGAATCCTTCAGCGCATTCTCACAGTCGCAATTCCGACCCATAGGTATTTTAGCGACAATTGTTTCCACTATTCTCTTGGCTGTTTCTACATTCTTGTTTAAGTTAGCTACTACCATATCTACTGATACAACCTCTGTTGAATCTCTCCAACAATCATAATCAGTCACACAAGCCAGGGTTGAATAACAAATTTCGGCTTCTCGCGCCAATTTGGCTTCAGGCAGAGCGGTCATTCCTATTATATCTCCGCCCCAAGTTCGGTACATATGGGATTCAGCTTTGGTGGAGAAAGCTGGGCCCTCCATAACAACCATGGTTCCGCCTTCATGCGTCTTTGAATGCAGTGACGACGCAGTTTGGAATAAAAGTTGACTAAGAGATGGGCAATAGGGATCTGAAAACGAAATATGCACAGTTGGTCCATTTTCAAAAAAAGATTGTGTTCTACTATAGGTGCGGTCAATAAGTTGGTGTGGGACTACCATGTCCAAAGGTTTGAATTCTTCCCTAAGGCTACCTACCGCGCTTACTGAAATGATCTTTTCCACGCCAAGGGTTTTAAGTGCGTAGATATTGGCTCTAACCGGTAATGAAGTAGGTGGAATTCTATGGCCTCTACCATGCCGAGGCAAAAAAGCGACCTTTTTTCCTCCTAATTCACCAGTTACGATGGTATCACTAGGTTTGCCAAATGGGGTTTGCATATCTATTTCATTGATATTAGTTAGTCCTTGCAAGTCATAAAGGCCACTTCCTCCAATTATCGCTATCTGTGCGGTACTCATAAAAGTCTCCGTTAATTAAATCTGACTATTTTCCTGAAGTTTAAATGGTAGCGGGAATTGTGGTTTCAAATGGTTGTCTAATAACCCCATTTTCGGTAATGAATGCCGTAATGTATCTAGCTGGTGTAATATCAAATGACGGGTTGCGCACCTTAGTGTCCGGCGCGGCGGTACGTATTTCCCCTAGATGCGTAACCTCATCTGCCGGACGCTCTTCTATAGGTATGCCTCCACCAGTGGCAATAGTAAGATCAATTGTACTAATCGGTGCAGCTACATAGAAAGGAATAGAATTCTCATTAGCAAGAACTGCTAATGAATAGGTTCCAATCTTGTTGGCTGTGTCTCCATTGGCGGCTATTCTGTCTGCTCCAACAATTACGTGTTGAATCGTTTTTTCATTCATAAATAATCCTGCAGCACCATCAACTATCATCGTCGATGGAATGCCCAATCGGGCCAATTCCCAGGCAGTAAGCCGAGCTCCTTGGAGAAACGGCCTAGTCTCCGTATGAAATACATGGATTTTGTTTCCATTTTCCCATGACGCTCTCACAACTCCGAGGGCCGTTCCGTACCCAGCTGTTGCTAAAGCCCCAGTATTACAATGTGTGAGTATGTTCCCATAACTGATTAAGTTGCGGCCATGTTCGCCTATGCATCTATTGATTTCAACGTCCTCACGTTCCATTTTTTGTGCTTCTTTAAGCAATTCATTGGAGGCTTCTAATTCATCTTTGCATTTATTCGCTACTTGGAGTTGTCTTGTTATTGCCCAACGAATATTCACAGCTGTAGGTCTGGCCGCGTGGATTTTCGCAGATATTTCTGTCAGTTTCGAGATGAACTGTTGAAAGCCTTCTTTGCATTGGTTGAGTTCCATAGCTGCCAAAGCCATTGCATAGCCTGCAGTCACGCCCAAGGCGGGAGCACCCCTAACTCGCATATCCTTTATTGCATCCACAGTTTCGGGCCAAGTCTTCAGTTGAATCATAGTTTCTGAATGGGGCAATAAGGTTTGGTCAAGCAAATACAGAGAATTATCTGACCATTGAATGGGTCGTATTTCTTTGTTCAGCACTGATGCACCCCGTTTTCAGACAAGAAAAAAGCTTCTCAGTTTGAGAGAAGCGCACAGATTTCCTAGTCCGCTCTCATCTCTCGACTAACTCAACTGTCGTCGGATTTGGCACCGCGCTTTATTGTTTCTACATGCTGCCGGTTGCCAGGCTTCATAGGGCCGAGCCCCTCCACCGTTCTTGATAAGAGTCAATATTTAGTTGTGCAATAATCGTAGTTAGTTTGATTTACCCTGTCAAGCATAAAGCAGCAACTGTACGCCTTGAAAGGGCCGAAGAGCGCAGAAGTGCCTCCCGCTCAACTAGATGCGGGATGAAGGAATCCAAATCAACAATTTATCCCTTAGCCTTCCTGTTGTTTGCTATAACAATCGTGACAGTAAACGGGCCTTATTCCTCTCGGCTGGAAGGGAACGGTTGTATTGGCTCCACATTCGGCGCAGACAACTTCGAATCGCTCCTTTTGCATTCCACCCCTATCTCCCCTTTGGCTCCGACGAGAAATCCTGCAATTGTTACAACGCTTCGGTTCATTCGTGAAACCCCTAGAATTAAAGAATTCTTGTTCACCAACCGTGAACACGAATGATGAGCCACATTCCACGCACGCTAGAGTTTTATCCGAAAGTTCCACTGGTTACATCCTCTGGGTTTTGATTAGGCATTTAACCTATTGAGTACATGAATAGTACACTTCAGCTGATTATACAAGGATTTACGATGAATACAAAGGGTTTTTTAGTAGAATCTGTATCGTCTTTCCTGCTTTTTGCCGCTATCTCCATCACTCGGTGCTCTATTTACTTGAATTCTGATTCCTCTACTTTTTATAATTCATTTAACAAAAATATTTCGGGCTTATGTTACATTCCTCAAAATACAATGTACCTATCGGAAAATGGGAGCTGAACCGAGAGTTTGCTACCCAGTATCGTGACGTTGTTTATGATCAAACTGGCGGAGTTACCCATTTGGATAAATTCCCTGCTACTGCCATAGTAGCTAAAGTATTGGCGATGGCACTAGAAGTCTATGCGCTCCCTTCAGGAACAGTACATTTGGCCCAACAAATAGAGTCTAAAAATATCGTGGAAGTGGGTGGCTTAGTAGAAGTTTGGGGGAAACCGTCAAGGTCTATAGTACGCGGTAACTGGCGTTATCATTCCATTGAATTTATCGTTTTACATTACAATAAAACTGAAATTCTTTCAGGCAAAACAACTGTCATGGTCCCTAATAATGAATAAAGCACCCATTTTTGAGATAGAACTACCTATCATTAGTAAACTCATTAGTGAGGACTTGATCTTGAAATATGCCGAAATATCTGGGGACTTTAATCTCGTGCATATTGATCCTGTTTTTGCTAAAAACTCCGTGTTCGGCGGAATCGTTGCTCATGGAATGATGACACTGGGTTTTATTTACAATATGCTAACCGTGCACTTTGGTATTCATTGGTTGAAGACTGGCAAGTTGAATGTTAAATTCAAAATCCCGGCAAGACCAGGAGACAAATTGGCAACTTTTGGACGAATAATCCAGGATGACGAGGACCAATGCCAACGGCGCATCCAATGTTCCATCGCGCTAATAAATACTGTTACAAAGCAGGAATTAATCGAAGGCACTGCAACATTACAAATGGCTACCACAAGGAGGCCCAATGGGGACAGATCTGACTAAAGCGTCCAATCATTTGCCCAGAATAGCGATTGATGCAATGGGTGGGGACTTTGGCCCTGCATCTATTGTTGAAGGCGCTATAGAAGCATCTAGGAATTTGGAAGCAAATCTGTTCTTAGTTGGTGACCCAAATGAGATTAATTCACAATTAAAAGGCCGTAATTATCCAGAACACCGCATCAGCGTTGTTGAAGCCAAAGGTAAAGTAGGTGAGTATGATCACCCAATAATGGCTTTAAAGAGGAACCCAGAGGCATCAATAGTTGTAGCTATAAACATGATTAGGCAGGATAAGGCCGACGCTGTGGTTAGCATGGGGCCAACGGGAGCCTCTATGGCCTGTGCTTCGTTGACTTTAGGGCTATTCGAAGGCCTCGAAAGACCATGCGTTGGTGGCCCATTCGTTGGTTTATCGCCTAATACAGCCATACTCGACCTTGGTAGTAATATAGATTGTAGACCACATCAGCTATTCGATTTCGCTGTTATGGGTTGCGTATATGCACGGAAATTCTTTGGTATAAATGAGCCTAGAGTCGGTATCCTGAGTGTAGGAGCTGAAGAAGGCAAGGGGAATAAGCTGGTCAGGGACTCTTATCAAATGTTTAAAAATAGCAACCTCAACTTTATCGGAAACGTAGAAGGAATGGATCTACTATCCGACAAAGCTAATGTTGTTGTATGTGATGGATTTGTAGGTAATATATTACTTAAATTTGCTGAGGCCATGGGAGATGGCCTGTATGCATTTTTGAAGCATAGATTAGCAGGTAGGATTAACGAAAATGAGTTGGAAGAATTGGCAACGGCGGTATGGGGCTTAACAAACCGTTCAAGAATGAGTAGCGGTCCATTCTTTGGCGTTCAAGGCAATGTAGTCGTAGGCCATGGAGCCTCTAGGTATGATGAAGTTGCGGCAGCGATAGCTACAGCTAATCGTTGCATAGAGGTGGACTTATTAGATAGTATCAAACGAGAACTTCATGGTTTTCAGCAAGAAAGGGAAGTAAATTGAAATGAAAACGGAAAAACCTCCAAGAGTAGCTCTGATTACTGGCGCATCTCGAGGTATAGGGAGAAGCATAGCAATTCGTCTAGCCACCGATGGGTTTAGTGTGGTATTTAACTACAGGAGTAATCCCAACAATATTGCTGAATTAATTACTGATATAGAATCACGCGGTGGGAGAGCTATGTCGGCCCGAGCTGACGTTTCCAATGAAGCTGAAGTTGGTCTCATGGTAAAAACAATACACAAACTCTGGGGTTCAGTCGATATATTGGTAAATAATGCTGGTATCCGCAAGGACCAGTTGCTCATGAGAATGACCGAGTCTAATTGGGATGATGTTCTGGACACAAATTTAAAAGGTGCATTCCTATGCAGTAAAGCCGTCCTTCCAGTTATGATGAAAAAGAGGTTTGGAAGAATCGTGAATATTTCATCTATTGTGGGTCTGACCGGAAATCCGGGACAAGGTAATTACGCTGCATCTAAGGCCGGTATCATTGGCCTAACTAAAACTATCGCAAGGGAAGTAGCATCGCGTAATATTACTTCTAACGCTATCGCCCCTGGGTACATCGATACAGACATGGTTAAGGAACTACCAGCAGAATTGCGTAACCGAATCCAATCTATGATCCCTCTGGGAAGGCTTGGAACAGCTGAGGATGTAGCAGGAATGGTGGCTTTCTTATGCGGAGAAGAAGCCAACTATATTACTGGACAAATTATAGGTATAGATGGGGGGCTAGGGGCCTAACGTCCACCTTTCACCTGTTAGTCACTCTCGCAATTCCCTGGCCGTCCGCAGTTAACGTAAAACTGTTTCTTCCGACTAGAGCGGCGACTCTAACAAATCCCAGACCAATATATTTTAAGCCATTTGGAAGTTTAGCTGCAGAAGTGATCTGGCCAACCACCTTGCCATCCAAATAAAGTGGTCGTTCTGAACCCGAACAACTGAGGTCATCTATTGCTAGAAAGACGAGCCGTTTTTGAACTTTGTTGTATGTATCCAGACGAGCGATAACTTCTTGCCCGATGTAACAACCCTTATTAAAATCAATGATTCTCTCTAACCCTACCTCCAAAGGATTATACTGTTCAGTAATCTCCTTGCCAAAGACTGGAATTTCGTTTTCTATTCTCAATAATTCCCATGATTCCTCACTAATCCAAGATGCTCCTGCAGAAATTAGAATTTTCGAAAGAGACGAAGCAATATCCATAGGAATAAGCAAAAAATAGGATTGAACTACTCCCATATTCCCCCGAATGACCCTAACGTTTTTTTCCGCTATTGTAATTAAATCATTAGCAAATGGTTCTAGGGTACCAAGGTTTTTGCCGCTAATCTCCTCTATTATCTTAGTCGCAAGTGGCCCTAGTAGATTAAGCAGGAGAAATTGATCGGATAAACTCCTTAAGGTAACTTTTTCCATGAAAACGTATTTATCAATCCAATCAATAATGATCTGGTTGTCAGAGGAGCCAGTCAATATTAGGCAGGAATAATCCGTCTTGGATAGGGCTAAGACATCGATGATGCGACCCTTTTCTGTGGTTAAAACGGTACTAGTTCCAGAACCAACTAATAAATGCTCAACATCATTCGTTGAAATTCTATTGATTAGATCCAGAAAGTCCTCACCCGTCGCCTCTATACAGCCGTTTGTTATAGCTTTCCGCATGCCGACACCATGCATGCAAATTTCATAACCTTGGGGTAAACTTTCTGCGTTCAAAACGACTGCTGCCCGCCGAGAATTACTCTAAAGGTAATCAAACGCCAAACGAATTCCCACAACCACATGAGCGATTGGCATTCGGATTTTCGAACACAAATCCTTTTCCATTTAATCCGTCAGAAAAATCCAACTGTGTGCCTGCAAGAAACACGTAACTTTTTTTGTCAATGAAAACCTTTATGTCATTGTCATCAATGACCCTGTCAGACTCATTAGGTCGGTCTTCTTCAATAGCTAGCACGTACAGGAGACCTGAGCAGCCTCCCCCTTTCACACCGACACGTAAAGCGAAGTCATCAAGGTAGCCTTCTTTGGTTGCAATACGGCGAAGTGTCTTGGCAGCCTTGTCTGTGACTTCTATTGTAAGCGGCTTATGTGATGCGTTGGTAGTCAATAGCCACCTCTGTTAAACATAAAGAATATACTAAGAGCTATTTTAAATGCCTAGGAACCATCGAGTCAACCATGAACCAAGTTAACTTTTTCTCTTTTTGCAACATCTCATCTTGTTCGTTATTGAAGGGAATTGTATAATTAGTTTGATGGGGCCCGTAGCTCAGGTGGTTAGAGCGCGGTCCTGATAAGACCGAGGTCGATAGTTCGAGTCTATCCGGGCCCACCAGTCAAAGATTGCTATGCTACCGATGCGTTTATTCAACGGGCCAAATAACCACCGTCTATAATAAGTGCCGAGCCAGTTATGTAAGAAGATTCATCTGAAGCCAGGAAAATAACTCCATATCCCACTTCTGCTGGCGTACCTATCCGATTCAAGGGTACCCCGCTTAGAACTTTTTCTAATCTACCTGGTTCGATAGAAGTCTCATCCAACATAGGCGTTTTTATGGGGCCTGGATGGATAGAATTGGCCCTGATTCCATCTTTGGCGTGCCGTACAGCTGTTGATTTAGTGAAAATATGCACAGCTGCCTTAGATGCTTGATATGCAGGATTACTGGTATCAGTACCAACGAGACCCATCTGGGAGGAAATGTTAACAATGGATCCCGTGCGACGGTTGATCATGTGGGGTAAAACAGCTCTGGTTCCTAAAAACACTCCCTTTGCGTTAACTTCCATTATTCTATCCCATGTCTCTTCACTGGTCCCCAAAATATCACCTGTTGCACTGATTCCAGCATTATTAATTAAAACATCAACCTTTCCAAATCTATTTATGCTTTTAGTCATGCATTCATTCCAAGAGCTGGATTTAGTTACATCTAGGTATACAAATAAAGCATGCTTGTTTTCAGTAGCCATTTGTTCGACTATCATGTTTCCCTCTGCCTCAAGGATGTCCCCTACAATTACTGAAGCTCCTTCATTTGCCAGCATTTTCGCTTGGGTTGCACCCAAGCCCCGAGATGCCCCACTAATTAAAACTACCTTATTCTCCATGCGCATATTAACTAGACCTCCTGATTAGGATGACATGAATTTAAGGTAGGGAAATTTATTGTTGGTGTCAACGGAAAAACGGTTGCTTTGGTTTGACACAAAAACGGGCCAATGTTACTCTCCGCGTGAATACACCGTTCGGACCTTAACAAGGAGCACGCCTCATGAATTCTAAAGTCGTACCTTCTGATTATTTAAATTCCTTAGAATGGAGATGTATCGGACCCCATCGGGGTGGTAGGGCGGTCGCAGCATCCGGAGATGTTTCAGATCCGTTAGTTTTTTATTTTGGTGCTTGTGCAGGCGGTGTATGGAAAACAACAGATGCTGGAGTTTATTGGTCTAATATTTCTGACGGATATTTCAACACTGCGGCAATTGGTGCAATAGCCGTTTCCGAATCCGATCCCAATGTCATATATGTAGGCACTGGGGAATCCTGTATTCGAGGCAATGTATGCTCTGGTGACGGCGTTTATAAATCGAGTGACAGTGGAATTACCTGGAAACACCTTGGGCTACAGGAAACCCTCCACATTGCCAGGATTAGAATCGATCGAACTAACCCAGATGTAGTTTATGTGGCGGCATTAGGCAATCCATTTGGCCCTAATAAAGAACGGGGAATCTATAAATCTGTTGACGGAGGGAATTCTTGGAGCCACGTGTTGTTCGTCAACCAGGAAACTGGAGCTATAGATTTGTCACTTGATTCTACTAATCCTAGAATCCTATATGCATCTTTTTGGGAGGCTAATCGCAACGCATGGAGTCTTACAAGCGGTGGCCCAGGTAGTGGTATTTATAAATCTGCTGACGGTGGAGACAATTGGATTAATATAACAAATGCAAATGGGTTACCTAAAGGAATCATGGGTCGGATAGGACTCGCAGCGTCGGCTGCTAAGCCCGGACGAGTCTGGGCATTGATTGAAGCAGAAGAGGGTGGTCTTTTTAGGACGGAAGACGGTGGGATTATATGGGAAAATGTGTCCGATGATAGAGGTCTTAGAACTCGACCATGGTACTTTAATCACGTTTTTGCATGCACCAAAGATGCTGATACTGTCTACGTTTTAAACTTGGAAGCGCAAAAGTCGACTGATGGTGGACGTACATTTAATGTTTTCACCACTCCCCATGGCGATAATCATGAATTGTGGATAGACCCCAACAACCCTGACCGAATGATTAATGGAGCGGACGGTGGTGCTTGCGTTTCATTTAACGGAGGTGCTACATGGTCAACGATCTACAATCAACCTACTGCCCAATTTTATCACGTAGCAGTGGATAACCAGTTCCCTTACAGAGTCTATGGAACTCAACAAGACAATAGCGCTATTAGCGTTCCTAGTAGTTCCCATAAAGGTGGCATACCATATAACGACTGCTATCCAGTAGGTGGTTCTGAAAGTGGACACATTGCGGTAAGGCCCGACAACCATAATATAGTTTATTCAGGCGCCGTTGGTAGTGCACCTGGTGGCGGAGGACCTCTTAGACGGTATGATCACCAAAGTGGCCAGGTTCAGCTAATAACAGTTTGGCCAGAAGTAACAAACGGCTCAGGGGCTCAAGCAGCAAAATACCGTTTCCAATGGACATACCCTATAGTTATTTCCCCGCATAACCCTGATGTCCTCTATACATGCGGAAATCATGTGTTTATGTCTACTAATGAAGGTTCGAGTTGGGAATGCATTAGTCCTGATTTGACCCGGAACGACGTGTCTAAACTGGGAGCATCAGGTGGGCCTATTACCAAAGATGATACCGGAGCCGAACATTACTGCACCATTTTTTCGTTTGTTGAGTCCCCTCACGAGATCGGTGTTTTCTGGGCTGGCAGCGATGATGGCTTAATACATGTATCCAGGGACAATGGAAATACTTGGACCAACGTAACCCCGACTGAATTACCTGAATGGGCTTTGATCAGCAATATCGAGATTTCTCCCCATAATCGGGACGTTATCTACTTTTCAGCTCATAAATACAAGTTAAATGATAGGTCGCCATACCTCTTTAGAAGCGAAGACGGTGGTGGAACATGGGAATTAATAATTACTGGAATCCCAGCCGATGAATTCACCAGGGTGATTAAAGAAGATCCGGTAGAGTGTGGATTATTGTATTGTGGGACCGAGTTGGGCGTTTATGTTTCTTTCGATCGAGGAAACAATTGGCAGTCGTTTCAAACCAATTTGCCAGTAGTGCCGATCCATGACTTAGTAATAAAAGACGGTAATCTTGTTGCAGCCACCCATGGAAGATCGTTTTGGATATTTGACAACCTAAATGTGGTAAGAGAGATTAAACAAAAACAACTGGGAACTGACCCAATCTTGTTCAAGCCTGCTGCGTATATAAGAAACCTGAGCGCAGCTGGGGGGCTACGGGGTGGCAAAAGCGGTAAAAACTATACGATAGGAGCGGGAGCAGCTCTCACGTTTTACGAGGAAACCGATACCTATGGCCAAACTAAACGGATTTTCTTGGACGCAGGTCAGAACCCTCAGGATGGAGTTGTTGTAAACTATTTCTTACCCGAAAAGCAGACTTCAGATATCACAATCACTTTCCGAAACGATTCGGGAGAATTCATAAAGGCCTTCACAAGTGCTAAACCAACCAGCAAAACGACTTCAGAGTTGGAGCGAAATAGTCACGTGCCAACTGAACTACAACTTCCCTCGGAAATTGGAACCAACGCATTCATTTGGAACACGCGGTATCCAGATGCCCTTCGCTTAGATGGCGACGTTCTAACTTCCGAAGCATTAGACGGCCCTATGGCTTCTCCAGGTCATTATGTGGTTGAGCTTAATGTAGGAGGCACTCTCTATGCTGAGAAGTTTGAAATCCTGAAGCACCCTACAATTCCGGCAACGCAGGCCGACTTAGATGAGCAGTTCAGTTTTCTAATAACTATTCGCAATAAATTGTCGGACACTCACCGAATGATTCAGAACATAAGAGGCCTTAAGAATCAAATACAAACATGGGTAGACCGGGTTACTGGGGATTCTATAGCAATAGCAGAAGCTGGGAATGCACTCAATGTTCAATTAGAAGAGATTGAGGTAACATTGGTCCAACCACGTATCAAAGTAGGAATGGATAGGGTTAATTTTCCTGGTGCGTTAAATGTAAAATTGGCAGCTCTACCAAGTGTAGTTGCAAGTGCCGATACAGTACCAACTAAACAATCGTATGAAGTATTTGATTCTATTTCTGCAAAGATCGACGAACAGGCAAGAAAACTGGGATCACTAACGAACCAAGAAATCGCTGGCTTTAATGACCTTATAAGACAGGCAGAGTTACCCCCTGTCTTTCTACGGACCATGGATTAAGACGAATAGGCCATGCTTGATTTTTACCAAATATCTGAACTATTGACTTCAGAAGAGCTGCAAATCCAAAACTCAGTCAGGGATTATGTTTCTACAAACATAGATTCAAACATAGCCCATTGGTGGAGCGAGGGAACCTTACCGTCTCATTTAATAACTGATTTTGGCTCAGCTGGTTTGTTAGGAGCCAATCTGTCATCGGATTATGGGATGTCAGGAATTTCTAACGTAGCATATGGTCTTGTTATGTATGAGTTGGAAAAAGCGGACTCTGGTTTGCGTAGTTTCGTCAGTGTCCAGGGTGCTCTCGTTATGTATCCCATTTTGACCTATGGCTCCCAGGAACAACGTGATCATTATCTGCCTAAAATGGCGAAAGGTGAATTAGTTGGTTGTTTTGGGTTAACAGAGCCAGACGGTGGGTCTGACCCTGGTGCTATGAGTACGGTTGCCTATAAAGACGGCGATCATTACATCCTTAATGGAATAAAGATGTGGATAACTAATGGGACTATCGCTGATGTTGCCCTAATATGGGCTCGTGATGAGAATCAAGATGTAAGAGGCTTCTTAGTTGACACAAATACAAAAGGTTTTCAAGCCAACCAAATTAACCGCAAACTTAGCTTACGGGTCTCCGATACAGCTGAACTGGTCTTGAATGACGTCCGGGTCCACCAGTCGAATATGCTGCCTGGTGTTACTGGTTTAAAAGGCCCATTGTCCTGTTTAACGCAAGCTCGTTTCGGAATTTCATGGGGAGCGCTTGGGGCATTGGAAGCAGTTTACCTAGAAGCACTAGCATTCGCTCAGTCGCGAAAGACTTTTGGTCAAGCCATAGCGTCGAGACAATTAGTTCAGGCAAAATTGGCTGATATGTTGTCAAACCATACTAAAGGACTTTTGCTTGCCTGGAGACTAGCTAGGTTGAAAGACCAAGGCAAAATTTCTTTTGCCCAAGTATCGTTGGCAAAGAGAGATAATGTACGTTCTGCTTTATTAGCAGCCCGAAGTTCTAGGGAAATCCTGGCTGCTTCTGGTGTTACCCTCGATTATCAAACGATTAGGCATATGCTAAATCTGGAAACAGTCGATACATACGAAGGGACTTTCGATATCCATTCCTTGATTTTAGGGAGAGATATTACGGGTTTTAATTCTCTAGGATAATCACTGGAATACACCTTTAGCTTGCCCCTTTTCTTGATTGAAACAAAGACGTTGACAATAAGTCGAATACATCATATATTCTTTTGGGCAACAAATTAACACCAAAAGTGAAAGAACATATTGCGTACTAACAACCTAAAAAAGAAGTGGAGTGAAGGAAAACCGGCAGTCATGGGTTGGTGCTCCACCGGAAACCCGTATCTGGCCGAGGTTTTGGCCACTATAGGATACGATGCAGTAGTGATTGATTGGCAACACGGTATTGGCGTAACAGGTTCCTCTGTTACCGCTTGTATACAAGCCATAGGTAACACCAGTACTACCGCTTTGGTCAGAGTTCCTAAAAATGAACCAGACTATATTTCTTACGTGTTGGATGCTGGAGCCTATGGCGTCATCGTCCCGATGGTTAATAGCTTCGAAGAAGCGTCTGCCGCTGGTTTAAGTACCAAGTACGCCCCTGAAGGCACACGTAGTATCGCAGCCAATCGAGAGACCTTAACTGCGACACTGGATGAATATGTTGTCCATGCAAACAAAGAAATCATCTGTTTGGTAATGATTGAAACGGTAGTGGCCCTTAATAACGTAGAAGAAATCGCTCAGGCTCCTGGTATAGACGGTCTTTATATAGGTCCAAATGACCTTTCTCTTGACATGGGCGTCAGCCTAACAAAGTGGGCTTCAGATCCAGCCCACATTGAAGCATGCAAGAGAGTATTGAATGCTGCCAATGCAAATGGGATCATAGCTGGTCACCACGGGGCTGGACCATCAGAAGCTAACAAATTGGTAGATTTAGGCTTTATGGTCTCCCAGTTAGGAAACGATGTCAGGCTAATCAAAGCTGCTAGTACTGAAGGGTTAAAATCCTATTTGGACAATCTTAAATGACCGGTTACCTCTAAAGCAGAATTGACTTAAATGCCTCTGCGTACAGCATTCCTCCTGCCAAACCAGCTCTAGCGCGTCCCTTCATCATCATTTCCCCAACAGCAGGATTACTTAGTTGACTTGCATGTTGTTCAAGTGCTTTAGTTGCTATCTTAACTTCCTCCAAGGTCAATTCAATCCACTTGTTTATATCAGACCGATCCCAGCCCATAATTAAAACTTCCTCAACTTTGTGAGGCTCTAAACCTTCTTCCAATAGTTCTGGAAATGTTAAGCGATCACGTGCTGAAGGGAAAATAGCTGATAAAGTAGCTTCACCAGCGGCTATATGATCAGGATGGCTCAGATATCCTCTTCCGACAAAGCTCCTCACTGGAGACTGACAAATAACTACATCGGGTTTATATCTTCGGATTGCCTTTGTTATATCTCTTCTTAGAGAAATGCTCGCCTCTAACATTGCATCAGGATATCCCAGAAAAACCACCTCCTTAACTCCCAGAACGTTGCAGGCATTTCGTTGTTCTTTCTGCCGAATCGCCGCCAATGCTTCGGATGTCATACCTGGATCATCGCTGCCTTTACTACCATCGGTGCACAATACATAAGTAAAATCCATACCTTGATTGCACCATTTTGCTACCGTACCGGAGCATCCAAATTCGGCATCATCAGCATGAGCAACAACCACCATTCCCTTAGAGTATCCGCTATCGTTAGGCATTCCCAATTCCTCCCAATGTTAATTTAAATATTGTTATTATTGATTTATTTGATTAGTGTAATTGATCGGCTTCTTCAACAACAAGAAAAGCAAAAAACCCAATCCTGTGATTATGGCGATGACTTTAAAGCCCATTGGATATCCGTATCGGTCAGCCATAAAACCCGTGAGCAGAGGGCCTATCGTTTGCCCTCCCATGGTTACCAATTGATTAAAGCCACTTATTACGGCGAAATGACGACGACCAAAGAAATCCCCCCGCATTGCTCCGAGTGTAGGGCCTCTAACCCCCCAGGTCATTCCATGCAGAGCTGCAGCAAAGAAAATCTGACCTACGTTATCCGCAGTAGCCAATAGTAGTAGGGCCACGCTATGTAATACCATGCACACCGCAGCAACATATTGCTTTTTATATCTATCGCTCAGGAAACCACCCACTGGTTGTGCGAACATCATTGAACCTGTTAATACCATGACGACTTGGGCCGCCCCGGTTTTAGACATAGCCATATCAGTTTCCAGAAATGGAACTAAATGTAAACTAAGGGAAGAAACCGCTAGTAGTGATACCGAATGACCAAGTGATAAAAACCAAAAAGAGGGAGTTCGTAAAGCCTGTATTACACCGAAATCCTCTATTTCGTTCATATTGACGAATTTTTCGCCTGATCCATCTTCTGGACTAACAATGTTGTCTTCCGAATTGGTAAGCTGGCGTTCTCCATCTGGAAGATACCCATATGGCTCAGGATTGTATCTGAAAGTTCTGGATAATGGTAAACCTACCACGAGGGCGAATACCGCGCACCAAACGGCAGTATTAGACCAGCCAACGTTATTAATTAATAGAGCCATCACCGGTGATATCAGGACACCTCCGATTCCCATTCCCAACATCATGCATCCTAACGCTCTCGCTCGTTTTTTCTTAAACCAATTGTTTATGGTAGCCCCTACAGGGGTCCAGGAGGCAAGCCCCGACCCAATAGACAATATTAAAAAGGATACATAAAACATTGGCGCTGAGGCCGTTTGGCTTAACATCAGGAACCCAAGGGCAAAAATAGAGAAACCAATGCTTACGACGGTACGAGGTCCTATGTTTTCTACCAGGTACCCTCCGATTGGTCCAAGAAAACCACCCTCAACCCGCGCTAAGGAATAAGCACCAGACATCAGAGTACGACTCCAACCGAACTGCTTTCTTATTGGCTCAAAATAGAATTGAAATCCATTCACGAACAGTCCACCGGTGATGGCGATGTTGCCAATTCCCGCAAGTACAATCCACCAACCAAAAAAGACTTTATTAATTCTGTTTTTTGCCCAACTTAGTGACAAGAGTCCTAACCTTTATTTTTGTTCCAAGATAACATTGTGGCCCATATTACAAATGTTTGGCAATCTGTTTCCTATTGCGAGCAGTCCTCTGTCTTTTGCTCACACGAAATTTGCCCTTCTCTGTAAATTTGCCGTAGAGGCGTAGATAAAATGCTACCACCCATTATAATGTTGAATATCAAACCACTGATAGATAAAACCTTCATAGCTGTTAAGAGAGCGGTTTCAACCAAAACTCCGTTAATTAGATTAAACCCTGCCATCAACCCTTGCATCTGCCAATTATAGATTGCTAGGGCTCTACCGCGAATAGCATCCGGCACCATTTGTTGAATCATTACACTGCTAACAGTCATAAATCCTGCTTGTGAGAATCCCATTCCGAATGCGGCGATTGCAGCTAAAGTAAGATTATTCGAGAGACCAAGAAAAATTGGCGAAATCCCACTTAATATTCCAAAAGTGAAATATAGTCTTCCCCTGACAACGGCGCTATTCATTCCGGCCAAAGTGAAAGACGATATGAGAGATCCCATTCCTATTGCTATCATGAGAATCGCTCCACCCTTGTATAGTCCAGCAGCGCTCCCTAGTCCTAATTGATCTCGGGATATAATAGGAAACAATGTCTCGTATGCCATAGTCAACGCACAGTGAAAGGCAACCAACAGAAAAATTAGACGCAAGGCATCCACTTTATAAACGAAACTAAGCCCCTCCGTAATGCCGGAGAAGATACTCTGCTTAGCTTGGATTATGCCCCTGGAAGCGGTCTTAATATTCATTACCATTAATAAAGCAAATACGTAAAGCCAGGCTGATATGACGAATGCCCAATTCTCGTTCCCAGTTAAGATAACCGGGAGAATCAGGAGAGGCCCAATCCCTTTGCCTCCTTGTTGAGTAGCCTGCTGAAGTGCGATGGCATTGAACAAGATTTTTTTGGGAACCAAATTGGGTAGGAGAGCAGATGAAGCGGGTTGTTGTATCGCTCTAGCAATACCATTAACTACAGCGAGAAGGGCCAGGTGCCAAAATTCAATTGTTCCGGTAAGGACCAATGTAGCTAAGATCCAATTCTGAACGACATTGATCAAATAGCCAACTATTAAAACATTTTTACGATCAAACCGATCAGCAAGGTAACCCGCGAATGGAGAGACAAACAATATAGGAATCATCGCTCCAAATGTGACCAAACCAGCTGCAGCGGCATTCCCAGTGATACTAAGTGCCAGAGCGGCCCTAGCAACTATTAATGACCAATTGGAAGCCTGTGCGAAAATCCCCGCAGCCCATAATTTACGATAATCACTATGGGCTAACGCCGGTAGGAATCTGTAGGAAAATCCTTTGAAGACCGACCCAAGCATATATACAGTCTCCTCATGAATTCATCCTTATACTCTAACATTTATTGTTGGGGAAATGCGCCCGAAGCAACATTGTGCTGTATTTATAAGTACATTCATGTTGGCAATAAAACTAGAAACGTTATTATAATAACAAATAACACAACCTTGCATGGGCAAAAACGGCTGGTATAATTGACTAAGCTGTATATGGTTTGTTTTTCTTTAATTCCCATTAGGGCGGTTGGCTCAGTGGTTAGAGCGCCTCGTTCACACCGAGGAGGTCAATGGTTCAAATCCATTACCGCCCACCATAGAATAATTATGGACTGCCGGGGTGGCGGAACGGCAGACGCGCTACGTTCAGGGCGTAGTGCCCGCTAGGGCGTGTGGGTTCGAATCCCACCCTCGGCACCAATAATCACATACATAGCGCGCGCTTGTAGCTCAGTAGGATAGAGCGCAGCCCTGCGAAGGCTGAGGCCGTGGGTTCGAATCCCCCCAAGCGCGCCACTCAAAACAAATAGGGCAGCCCATTTTCCCTGGCATATACTAAGAGGTATAATATGAACGATCCGGTCATTCAACTTTTGGGATAAAGGCTAAAAACTTTGGAGGCTGTACATGGCAAGTAATAAAACAAGGGCTACGAATGGACCCCAGATACAAACCATGATGGACCCAGGTGGTCCGGCGAATATGAGATCAGCTACGATTTCAGCGGGCCGATTAGAGTTTGACCTGCGCTATAGGGATCTCTTCCATGATCAAGGTGTATCCCTGACCGTATCCTCGAAAGGGCAAAATGGAAAACAAAAAGAACTCCTACGGTTCGATTGTTTCGATCAAGATCCGCATTACCACTATGATCCTGAGGATAAAAATGAAACTCATCAACTTGATAAAACAACTGCAGGAAATCCGATAGGTTGGGTATTAGAGCAACTGCGCACAAATTTCCATGGGATGTTAATGAATGCTAACGCCTCGCGGATTGCAAGTTCCTTAAATATGGTTGAAGTGCAGAAGAAACTGAACGAGGTTGAAGAAATAGCAAGACAGATGGCCAGGCAACAACGTAGCACTGTGACCCATAATAGAGGCGATAAAATTATCGAAGCGGGTAACATCCGGTTTGGATTAGAATACAGAAGTCTTGGCAATGACAGCGGAATTGCAATTCATGTATTAGGTGACGTTTCAGGGGAGGAAATAGAGCTGCTGGCTTTTGACTGTTTTAAGAACGCTCCTCACTATCATTATGGTCCTCGTAATAAAAACATACGCTTATATTGGGATAAAACAGCAGTTCCAAATACTTTAAAATGGACCCTGCAACAATTTCGAGAAGGGAAGCTACCTAATATGCTAACTAAAGCAGGGTATCCTGGTATAGTAGCTGAGTTGGATCTTCGCTTAATCCAATCCAAACTTGCCCAACTCGAAAAGAGTGCATACAAGATGGAAAAAGCACAATAAATGCTAGCCTGGTTTATCGTGCAAAATGATGGGTTTTGCAGAAAAACAATTCTAGAATTCCACGGAAGAGGTATTAAGAGGGCGGTTAGCTCAGTTGGTTAGAGCACCTGCTTTACACGCAGGGGGTCACTGGTTCGAGTCCAGTATCGCCCACCATATAAAAATGTAGAGTGAAACAATGAAAACCTATATTCCTAGTCCAAGTGTTTCTGTTGCGGAACATGTAGAACTTTATGAATCCAGTGGGGGTACCGAAGGAAATATGAGGCACGGACTTCCCTGTATAATCGTGACGAGCGTAGGAAGACGTACGGGAGGGATCCGGAAAACCCCATTGATGAGAGTCAAAGATGGGAATGGCTACATTTTGGTGGCATCACAAGGAGGAGCTCCTAAAAACCCTTTTTGGTATTACAACCTAATAAACGATGAAAACGTTTTAATCAGAGACGGGACATCTGTCCACAAGATGAAAGCCCGTCATATTGTTGACCCGGATGAAAAAGCTAGATTATGGAATATCGCAGTGGAGGTCTTTCCTCCTTACGAGGATTACCGAATCAAAACAGAACGCACAACAATTCCAGTCTTTTTGGCAGAGCCAACTCCAGATTCTTAACCCACGTATGGTTCATCAAGCGGTCTGTATAGAATCTATGATTCTCCGTAATTTATATCCAAGAAACCTATACTTATCCCACTTTGCAAAATGTTCTTGAATGTTCATGCTGTCTATATTGAGAGTATTTTTACAATAGCTGGCGACTTCAGAATCAACTGGTATCATTTCATAATCGTGGATTAACATTAGAATATGATGGACAGAATACGGTCCTAAACCATGAAAACGGATCATGTCCTGAAAACCCAAGTCCACTTTTTTTAATATGCCGCTTTCGGTTATGATTCCTCTATCCAAAAGTTGTTGAGTAAGTCCAAAAATCACTTCGGCGCGAAATCCCAGCCGGAGGTCGTTTCTCAATACTGTTGGTCCAGTTTGCTTTATTATGGATGGGGTAGGGAAACTTCCTTGGCCAAGTTTCTCGGATAGATCTTTTGCCATGCGCACTGTAAATTGCCAATTCGCGTTAATAGTTAAAATTGTTTTTATACAATCTTCGTAAAAAGAACTTCCCCTAAGGAACCGGCCTCCCCCGGCTTGTATGAAATCCGAAATATCGGGGTCAATCGTATTACTCAATTGTATGGCAGGCCTAGGATTCCAATCTAAAGAAAGCCATCTCTTTACCTTTGTTTTAATAGAGTTTTCATCAACAAAGTTGGAATCAGATTTTGGAACCTGTACAAAAATCGATTTAGAATTGATTTGCGAGCAACTTATCAAACTTAAATAGCCATCTTGGAACAGCTCCAACCTAGAAAGAACCCCGCTATTAGAATCCCAAGTCCATGGAGCAAGTTGAAACCATCCGTGGCTTAAAACTGTGTGTTTTAAAGACAGAGAATGTTTAGATTTTATAATCATTAAAAATGATGCCAACCAAAATTAACAAGCAGGTGTTCGTCCTAGAACTGCTTGGGAATCAGATCTGAATAGATGGAAATATCTGGGGTACTATTATATCTATAGGTCTTTTATCGATATCCCAAGACCCAACTCCATTCTTGTAATTTAACCAAGATGTTTGAGCTCTTTCCATGAGATCATTCTCGTCAATTCCTACCAAGCGTCCATCTTTCACTACGAGGTTCCCATCGACTATAACCATGTCGCACTCTCTTCCAGCGCCAGGTTGTTTAGCAGACATAAGTATTT
>VEXD01000002.1 GCA_009391235.1 SAR202 cluster bacterium AC-409-J13_OGT_754m | reverse complement strand
AGAATGCAAAGGTCATACCTATTGTCACAAGCCTTAAATACGTGACAGTAAATATCCACCATTGAGTAAGAAAAGAAGTCCCTGGGTCCCTCTCTATACAAAAACCCTGGAAACACTGCATATCTGGTGCCGTAATAGCATCCAGATCTCCGCCCACTGTATCTAGCTTGGGAAGCCTATTGAACGAAAGGAAGAGGGTCAGGATAACCGCGAACAGGACCAGCCCTATAAATAGTTTCTTGCGAGACGTCGTCTTAAACAATCACCACTGCCTTATATAACTTATTGTTATTCAACCGAAAAAGTGTAAGACAGTTTACCACACTAGAAAAGACTTATGGCTTGAATTAACCGAAGAAGTAGTTATGATAGGGTGATAAACCTCTATAACACGATATTTATATCTTGGTTTCTATAGACCCTTAAAAACCTATTTGCTAGTAGCAAGGAGTAGTGACAATGACAACCTCAGATGCACATCCGGTTTACCAAGAATTAGGCGTAAGAAGAGTTATTAACGCACAGGGTAACAGGACTCTGTTGGGTGGATCAGTTGTCGCCCAAGAGATACAAAATGCTATGGAATATGCCAATGAACACTATGTAGAAATGAGAGAGCTCTTAGAAAAATCTGGTGAATATGTAGCCCAAATCCTGGGAGTCGAAGCAGCATACATAACATCAGGATGTGCTGCAGCATTAACTTTGGGAACAGCTGGGTTCATGACAGGAAAAGATCTGGACAAAATGGCTCAACTACCTAATACGTCCGGAATGAAGACGGATATTCTTATACAGAAACTCCAACGCTATAGTTATGACAGATGCTTTACTTTAACTGGGGCAAACCTAATCGAAGTTGGTGACTCTACTGGCTGTTCAGCTGAACAATTAAATTCAGCAATAGGCAATAACACAGCTGGGGTAGCATTTTTAGCTAGACAAGACTGGGATGATTCCATTCTTCCATTGGAAGAAGTAATAAGAGTTGCCCATGAAAATAATGTTCCTGTAATAGTAGATGCCGCGTCCCAAATATATCCTCTGGATTATTTTAGAACACTATCCCAGCAAGCTGACCTTGTATGCTTCGGGGCCAAATATTTTGGTGCACCTAACTCTACTGGCATAGCATGCGGCAAACGCGAATACGTTGAACTCGTAGCAGCACACGGATTTATAGGATTTGAAAGTTTGGGAAGCAGGGCAATCGGAAGGCCCATGAAAGTAGACAGACAAGAAATTATTGGAGTAGTCGCAGCTCTAAAAGCTTGGTTTACAATGAATCATGAGGACAGAATTATAGGTTACGATGACAAGTTTTCAGTTATCAAAGATGAATTGGAATCGGTTCGGGGTATCAAAACTGAACTAACACAAAACCCAACCGCCTGGCCATTTCGACTAGAGGTTACGATAAATCCACAGGAAATAGCTAAAAATGCAGATCAAATAAGAGACGAGCTAGATCAAGGTAACCCTCGCATATGGCTAGGAGGGTCAGATCCAACAACGTTAATTATAAATGTTAATGAGCTTAATGAAGGGGACGAAAACATAATCGCAGATAGATTGAAAAAGGCCCTCATGAGCTAACCAGGTAAAAATTCCTGCAACTCATTTTCACCGTTACAAGATATATCCAGAAGTTTTGAAACGAAATAGCTGATAGATTAATTAGGGCTAAAATCGTTATTGGCATTATTTGTCAAACGCAATTGCCTC
The DNA here is from genome assembly GCA_009391235.1 of SAR202 cluster bacterium AC-409-J13_OGT_754m. Lineage (GTDB taxonomy): Bacteria > Chloroflexota > Dehalococcoidia > Lucifugimonadales > VEXD01. The sequence continues at coordinate 133,692 of VEXD01000002.1, read as the reverse complement.
GAACCATCAGCGTCCATCAGGAATATCTCAGAATCACCGCGATCCATAGAAACAAAAGTGATCTTTTCTCCATTATCTATCCACGAAGGCTCAGTGTCATTGACTCCATTACGGGTTAACCTGCGGTGTTCAGAGCCATTTGCTTTCATAGTATAAATCTCCAGGTTGCCATCTCTATTAGAGACATAGACAATTTTTTTACCATCAGGAGACCATCTAAAAGGAGACGTGATATCAACCTCTGCGGTCAAAACTTCTCTCTTTAAATCCTTATGATTAACGGTATGGATTTCCATTCCTTTTTCCCCTTGAGAAACAAAGGCAATTAAGTTCCCCTCTGGGGACCATATCGGACTTAAATCCTGTGTGTTTGTAAGCCGTACTAAATCCACACCATCAGGGTTTCTTATATACACTCCTGGATTTTTGCCGTCAAAAATAGAATATGATAGCCATTCACTATCTGAAGACCATGACCCTAAACTCTCTATTTCTTCATCATCGGTAACTCGAATGATTTCTACAACTCCATCTATGAAATCGGCAACATAAATATCCTTTTTACCGTCCTTGTCAGCAAGCATCGCCAATCGCTCACCTCCAGGAGACCATCGGTATTCATGGACCACAGTACCGCTAAGGAATGGTGTTACTACATTGGACCCATCTGCATCCATAACCCGAACACTAGTCTTGCCAACATTACTAACTAAGTAGGCTATTTTATCGCCATCTTTAGACCACCTAGGTTGACTTTTGGCAGTAGCATCAATTGTGAGAGCAATTTGGTTAGTTCCATCAAATCCCATAACATAGATTTCATCATTCCCATTTCGGTCAGAAATAAATCCAATCTGGTCCCTTGAAGAACCACAAGCCATCAGAAATATGGAAAGGACGAACGCAACCAGTAACATTCTACAATGTGATGTCTCGACTGCTAACATATTGTTGTAGCCCAAAACCTTACTCTAGTTCTAATCTATAGTTAAGTCTTCTTAATTTTATGACAACCCTATTGTATGCGAATTATGAAGATAAATTGAAGTACCAGGGTATGCAAATAACAAAAGCAATTTCATATATAGATTCTATAATATTCCTATAGGTTTTATAATAGTCTAGGAATTACTCGGCTTTACCGAGTAGAAGATGGATTTAATTAAGGAGTCCGTTATGAAAACAAAGGCAGCAGTCCTTTACCAACCTCAGAATCCGTTAGTTATAGAAGAAGTTGATTTAGATGATCCAAAACAAGAAGAGGTTTTGGTAAAAATACAGGCTGCTGGAATTTGCAGAAGTGACTGGCATTTTATGTCAGGTGAATCGTCAATAAGCCTCCCCGCTGTCCTAGGACACGAAGGTGCCGGGATTGTGGAACGGGTTGGGCCAGGTGTCACCAGAATTCAACCAGGCGATACCGTGATCTTCTCTTTCGTTTCTAGCTGCGGCAAATGTTATTTCTGCTCAACTAACCGGCCAAGCATATGTGATTTACACATGTCCACATCAAGTTCCATGCTAGATGGGACACATCGTCTTCATATAAACGGCCAACCTATTACACCTATGGGTAAGGTAGCTTGTTTTTCACAATACTCGGTAGTACCTGAAATCGCCTGTATACCATACGAATCCAAAGTATCACCGATGGTAGCAGCCCTTATAGGATGCTCCGTAACCACAGGCGTTTGTTCTGTTAGTAATGCTGCAAGAGTCGAATCAGGCAGTTCTGTAGCAATAATTGGTTGTGGGGGAGTAGGTATTAATATCATCCAAGGAGCTAAAATAGCCGGCGCAACAAAAATAATTGCAGTCGATATAAACAACGACGCGCTTGAGTTTTGTGCACAATTTGGAGCAACACATACAATTAATGCATCAATAGAAAACGTTAAAACTCGTATTTCCGAATTAACGGGGGGGCTCGGGCCAGATTATTCGTTTGAATCTTACGGTTCCGCTGAAACTGTGGAACTAGCCTGCGAAATAGTCAGAAAAGGGGGTGTTGTGACTGTGGTTGGTATAGCTCCAAATGATGAACGACCTACCATTGACCCAGTCGCTCTAGTACGACAGGAGAAAACCATAAAGGGAACATACTATGGCTCATCAAATGTTCACATTAACATTCCCCAGATTGTCGATAAATACCTTAACTCTGAACTAAATATAGACTCTCTTATAACCCGCACATATTCCCTCGATGACATTAACATTGCTTTTCAAGATCTTAACTCTGGGCTGGTGGGTAGAGGAGTTGTTATTGAATTCTAAGAAAATCTGTTAGACTGTAGGGGATCAAATTGCAAATTTATTCGATTAATAACATATATTAACTAGGAATTGGTAACAATATTTTCCACAGAAACCGGATTTACATTTCGATATTTAGCTAAAGATACTGTGTTAAAATCCATCCGTAATCAAATCCTCGTTTATATTAAAGCAAATATTATATTTAAACATTAAAACTTAAAGGTGATCTGTATTGACTCAACGAATAGCCGTATTTATTGACGGTAGCAATTTATATCATGCCCTGATGGAAAACTGTGGTCGTATGGACCTAGACTTCAGTAGTTTCATTGCCAAACTTTGTGGTGAATCTCAACTGTTCAGAGCCTACTACTACAACATTCTCCAAGATTCCGATCGTAGAGGCCACGCATTTCAGGAACAACAAAAATTCCTCTCCACCCTATATAGCACTAATCAACTTGAAGTAAGATTAGGAACCTCCAAATATCGTGGGGACGTCATGGTAGAAAAGGGCGTTGATATCATGATGGCCACAGACATTCTCCAGTATGCTTGGAAAGATCTATATGACGTAGCTTTATTATGCACTGGTGATGGAGATTTTGCTTATGCTGTCCAAACGGTCAAGGATTTTGGCAAACATGTGGCCGTAGCGGCTTTCAAAAGCAATCTTTCCATGCAATTATCTCAAGTGGCAGACGTGGTGGAACTTTTAGATAAATCCTACTTTGAGAATCTTTGGGTCTCTAATAGAGAACATACAGATAATGGGACTAAAAAGAAAATCAACGTACCCCCTAAAAGACGAAGAAGACTAAGATTGCCATTACCACGGAGAAGGAAAGTCGAAAATGAAGCGACTGACAGTGTCGAATAAGCGTTTCTTTTTGGCTAACGAATATCGGTAAGTCGAAAGCTATAAATTTATCCAATTGCCCCAATAATTTCTGATAGTTCTCGTATTACAATATCCGGCTTAGGTTCAGGGGGAACATCATAGAAATCGGGCTCTCCATTTGGACCAACTGAGGCTGGAATCCAAATAGTTTGCATCCCGGCCAATTTAGCTCCAGCGACATCATTTTTCTGATCATCTCCAATGTGGACCACATTAGATGCTTCTACTTTCATATCTTTTAATGCTAATTCAAAAATAGAGGTTGCCGGTTTGGCAACTCCAACTTCATCAGAAAATATCATGGTATGAAAATATTCATTAATGCCCAATTTCTTTAGATATTCGCGGAATGTCATGCCAGATGTCATACCAGTATTAGAGACAATGGCCAATAAATAACCCGCATCCCTTAAAGCACCCAGAACATTTTTAGCATCAATTCGAATTGGAGGAGGCCAGTTAAAAAACGATTGATCATAAGATATAGTCACATCTGATTTAGTCGAATCCGAAAGATTATCCCATAGGCCTTGTTCGATACGGTCTACAAATATTCGCACCTTCTCTCTAAAAGAGATATCCAGCCCTCGTGATTGAATATCAGAACATTCTGATGCTCCACCTTTATATGCATTAAAAAGAACAGATTCAGAAAATCCATGCCCATCCTTCTCTAAAACTCTATTGATCTCTCTAATACGCAATTCAGATCGGGATCGACCCAACTGCTTATTTTCCAAAATCAAAGTCTGCCACAAATCAAAACTAATGGCTTCTAAATTTCTAAGCACTTTGGACTCCTTTGCTAACACAATAATATCAGCCAATCATGCCATCTACCATGTCTTGATTAAATCCACAGCTCTATCTCATTAATTAATTCAATACTAGACATTCTTATTGACGATGGCATATAAATTACCTATAACTTTTGAAATGGTATTCTCAGGATAAGAAAACTTAATGATTAATGAAAATGTAATGATTAACCAGTCAGAATTAGCTTCGTTTATTCCAGAAACAAGCGCACCAGTAAAACTGCTCGGTATAGAATCTAATGTGGAGATTTATCGAGACGAATATGGAATACCCCACATAAAAGCGCAAACCATTGAGGATGCATTTTTCGGACAAGGATTTACAACAGCTCAAGATAGACTTTGGCATATGACCTATGACAAATTTAGGGCTAGTGGAAGATTGGCCGAATTACTCGGTTCTACAGCTGTAGAACAGGATTCCGAAATGAGAAGATTCCGTTTAGAAGCTAGTGCTAAAGCTGACTACCATATACTCTCTGAGGAGAGCCGTCTGATGTTTGACTCCTACGCGAAAGGAGTAAACTCATTCCTCGAATCAACTCAGACATTCCCAATTGAATATAAACTCCTAAATATCCAACCCGAATCATGGAACCCGTGGGACGGATTAATGATCCTGAAAGTTAGACATATTTTCATGGGGACATTTGAGGCCAAATCGTGGCGCGCAAGATTAATCAACAGATTAGGTGTAAAAACAACATCAAGTTTGCTTCCAGGATACCAACCCGGACATCTCCTTATACTCCCTCCCGGTGCTAAATATGAAGGCCCAGTAATTGACGCACTTAGTGAATTGGAATATGGGGCATTACTTATTGATTGGCTCAAAGACACTGACATGGGAAGTAATAACTGGGTGATAGATGGCACCAAAACATTATCAGGCAAACCTTTACTAGCTGGTGATCCACATAGAGCTCTAGAGACTCCCAATGTATATTATCAAAATCATGTGGCATGCAAAGAATTCGACGTGATAGGAGTTTCGTTTCCCGGAGTTCCAGGCTTTCCGCATTTCGGACATAACTCAAAAGTCGCATGGGCCGTAACACATGCCGGCGCAGACTACCAAGATCTTTATCTAGAACAATTTAACAAAACTGACCGCAATAAATATAAATTCGAAAACACGTGGGAAACTGCGGAAGTTTATCAAGAATTAATAAAAGTTAAAGATGCATCTGACGTTAAAATTGAAATAATAGTAACTAGACATGGGCCTATCATAGGAGGAAACCCGTCCAATGGATATGGCATAGCGTTAAAATATAACCAAACTGCCGAACCAAACAAAAGCGGCGAAGTGTTGCTTACAATGTTGAGTTCGACGAATACCAAAGAACTAGACCAATCCATGAATCATTGGGTAGATCCTGCAAACAATTTTGTGTTTGCAGATGTAGAAGGAAACACTGGTTATTTGATGCGAGGCAAAATTCCAATAAGAACTATTGCGAATGCCTGGTTACCCGTTCCAGGATGGACTGGAGAACATGAATGGCAAAAATACGTAGAATTCGATGAAATGCCAAGGCTTCATAATCCAAAGAATGGATATATAATAACAGCTAATAACAAAATAATTTCTGATGACTACCCTCATTACCTAGCACTAGACAATGCTCCAGAGTTTCGTGCCCGAAGAATTACCTCTCGTATAAATGCGTTGGGTAAAGTTACGGTTGAAGATATGACACAGATTCAGGCAGACCAAATTTCTATACCTGCACTCTTTTATTTAAAACATTTGGCAAATGCCCTGCCAATAGACGACCCTTCTAAGGAAGCTCATGCCCTATTGATGTCGTGGGACGGAAATATGAAAAAGGACAGTGTTGCCGCAACCATTTACAGTGCTTTCAGAATTCACTTGGATAGAATGATCATTCGTCCTTTACTTGGGTCATTGGCGAACGAAGCACTAGGAGGAACAGGAAGAGGTGGAGCAGGGCACGCTGGTCGTCTAAGAGCCCATTTACTTAAACTGATCTCTGAGGATGACCTGTCAGTGTTGCCAAAGGGTGAAACCTGGCTATCTACAATGAGTAAAGCTTTATCCGAATCTCTAATTAGTCTAAAGAAACTCATGGGAGAGGACATGAATACATGGCATTGGGGAACCTTGCATAAAACAGCTCCTCAGCATCCTCTTTCATCCTTTTTCCCAGACTACGTATTGCATCTCAATCCACCGTCTGTATCTATGGGCGGTGACGGAGATACGCCACAGGCAGCAGCATATCCAATGTCACAACCATATTCGGTAACCAATCTTTCAGTATTAAGATACGTCTTTGATTTATCAAATTGGAACGAATCTAAATGGGTGGTGCCATTAGGTAGCTCAGGGAACCCCGCAAGCCCTCACTACACTGACCAGTTACCAATCTGGGCAGATAACAAATTGATTCCAATGATTTATGACTGGAATCAAATATCCAAAGAGGCCGAATCGCACCAGCAACTGATTCCAGATGCTGTATAAAGTCGAGTGTTATCGAAAACTTAGCTTACTAATTAATAAGTGTTGAAATATCCTGCAATGAGTTAGTTTGTTCTAATTTCTCTTCAACAATTTCGTTATTCAATTTACGTAGTCTGTAAACCCCTGACCCAGACTTAGAAGACAAAACCTTGTATTTATTATCGACAACCATAAATGCAGCGTGGTTATCCACCGCAATCCCTATATCTTGTTTACTCCGAATCATTTTCTTAAAGTCATTACTCCTTAGAGCTCCCAAAGCCGCTCCTTCACTTTCACTATTGTAATGAGGGCATCCTATAGCTTTAATATATCCTAAGCCTCTGACTTTTATGTAATTCCAATTATCTTGCGAATAAAACGACCTGCTATCGCTATGCCCGAATTTGAACCAGCAAAGCATTCCCGCACTTGTACCACTCAATACTGTACCACTCTCTAATGCTTTATCTAGAATTTTATCTACCCCGAGTAAACGCCAACGAATCATCATCTTTAAGGTATTACCTCCCGCTACATAAATTATGTGCGCAGATAATATTTTTGATGTCAGCTCATCGTAACTAGGAGTCTCACCCAAAAGATATAATACGTCAGTCTTACATCCTAATTTATCTCCATAGACCCCTCTAAACTCGTCCCATTTTTCCGGCGAATCATAACTAGCAGTGGGTATGTATAAAGCATTAGGAGATTGTAGGCCTGTAAAAGAAACTATTTCCTTATCTATAGTCAAAGTTTCAAGGTCTGCCATTCGACCACCGCCTATACCGACAATCACCCCCATAAATCGGTTCCTCCGTGAGTTTATTAAAGGTTCATAGCTTTCAGGCCAATCAACGCCATATCGTCGTCACCAGACCCTGGAGGAAGTCCGGCTACTCCTATCCCTCCTATAACAGAACCATCACTCGGGTCATGAATTGCTATACCTCCTGGCACAGCAATCAACATAGGATCTCCGAAATCAGCTACCCTCCATCCTCTACCTTCTAGCATTTTTTCATAGTCCTCAGTATTCATTCCTCGTATAGCAGCAGTGTAAGCTTTCTTGATCGCATTTTTAGAAATATTAGTCCGACTCCCATCCGTCCTAGCATAGGCAATCAATAACCCTACATCATCTACTACAGCCACAGCGATTGCTGACATTTCAGGATGCGATTGGTGATGCTTAATCATAGCGTCTATCGCAGATTGGCTTTGTTCAAGGCCCAACATTGTCTTTTTATACATAAGTTTTTAACTTCCTTCTCAACTATTCCTAACTATAAAATTTAATCCATGTTTTCTATATGTACTGGCTCCACAACATCAGCTAGTGGGAAATTGAATACCCGAGAATAAAAGTACAATTCGACCTCCATCGAACGTTTAATATTCTCTGAACGTCGAAATCCGTGTTGTTCACCTTCAAACGGTACATATGCTACTGGTAATCCCTTCTTCCTAAGGGCATCTAACATCAATTCTGCTTGATTGGGGGGCACAATTTTGTCCTCCAGTCCTTGTAATAATATTAACGGACATGACAATTTATCAACGTGATTTATAGGAGAGCGATCATAGTAGGTCTCCTTCATCGATGGATAAGGACCTATCAAACTATTTAAGTAGCGCGACTCGAACTTATGAGTATCTTCAATAAAAGTTTCAAGCTCACTTAAGCCATAATAGCTCGCGCCTGCCTTAAAGGCATCAGTAAAAGCAAGCGCGGCCAGAGTGGTGTAACCACCAGCGCTACCTCCTCTTATCATTAGACGGTCTCCATCAATATCGCCTCGGTTCGACAAGTATTTAGCTGCATTGACGCAATCATTCACATCAACGATACCCCAATTACCATCCAATCTTTCTCTATAGGCCCTACCGTACCCTAAACTGCCCCCATAGTTTACGTCCACAACAGCAATGCCCCTACTAGTCCAATATTGTGTCTCCAATTTCAATGTAGATGAAGTAGCTCCTGTAGGGCCACCATGGCTTATAACCAATAAAGGAGGTTTTTCTTCAGATAAACCGTCAAATTCCCCATTCTTGGGTGCATAGAAAAATGCGTGTGCTGTTAGACCATTATCAGTAGGAAATTCAATGGCTTCAGGAACAGAAAGATATACATCCGATATCTCTATATTCTTTGAATTCCTAAGTACGGAAATGTTTCCAGAATCTAGGTCCAATTCCACTATTGATAATGCATCTGTTGGTGAGCCTGCACTAAACACGACTTTCCCGGAATATGCATGTAATCCCAATCTAGAAACATCAGTGAAAGGAATCTGTAATTCTTCCAGCTTCAATGACTCAGTATCGAGTTTAGCGATATGCCAAGTACCAAGCTTATTGAAGGCGCATACTATTTTGGAATCGGATTCAAAAGCGTATTCACTTGGAACAAGAGACATAGATGATCCAGCAAATTCGGCATCCATCTTGCACAATGCATCTATAACCCCTTCACGCCACCTATAAAGATTACACCAACCTGTGACATCAGATGCAAAATACAAATCATTACTAGGTGACCATTCAGGCCTTAAAATGGATTCTTCTTTCCCCCCAGCTATTAGACTCCTACTACCGAGTGACCCATCCGCATTTACGTCTGCTACCCATAACTCGGTCCCATGCCAAGGCATATCGGGATGACTCCAAGTTATCCAAGCTAATTTGCTACCATCTGGACTCAATCTGGGTGCAGCATAGAAATCGTTCCCCTCAACTATCACGTCACCCATACCACCGCTTTCCATATCTACTTTTACTAATGTATTAACCGCCTCCCCATTCCCTGAGTGATCTTCTCTAATACAAAATAAAATGCCTCTATCAGAATCGATAACCCCATCAGCAAATCGCATATCTGAACCTGAACTAAGAGGTCTTGGTGAATCACCGGGACTTTGTATATATAGCTTTTGGTCGTCAAAATTAGAAAATAATACGGTGCCTTCGTTCACCATCATGACTCCTCCACCGTATTCATGAACCGTATTCCTAGCGTTATACCCTGGTGGAGTTATGTCTACTATTTCTCCATCAGCAGAACGTCGTACTATAACGTTACGTCCTCCCTCGGAAGGTCTCATTTCTATCCAATATACATCTTCTCCATCTACTGTCAGTCCAGTAAAACCTATCCCATCAGATACTATAAGTTCAGTAGTAATAGGTGATTTCCAAGAACCATAAGTTGCTAGTGTTTTAGGAGCCATTACTCCCCCTTTAAATGTAGGTTATAGACATTATTTTTGATGACTCAAATTCAAATACTTTTCCCGTAGGGCTAGAAAGATAGAGAGTATTATCGTATTCTCCAAGTGTCAATATACCAGATTGATGGACGAGAGGATGCAAAAGCTATCGGACCTATCAAAGTCGTTCGATTATTTAATAATCCATAACAACTATTTATCATCCTCTCTTGCAATACTCCGATTATATTCAAGGAGTTTTTGATGACAATATTAGTCACTGGCGGTAACGGTTTTGTAGGGTCGAACATTGTAAGGCAACTCGCATTAGAGGGTCACAATGTATTATCCATGGATTTACATCCCCCTGATGCTTTGGTCCAAAAATACCTGTCTCCCTGGTCCAACAAAATAACCTTTTTAGTTGGAGATATTGTAGATAGCGAGACGTTAACTGCTATTGCTTCTTCGAATCAAATAGAGAATATTATCCACGCTGCAGTATATACGGCAGTTACTGAAGAACTAGAGAGAACTGACAGTCGTAGGATCATAGATATAAACCTAATAGGCACGACCAATTTGCTTGATTTAGCAAGCAGAGTGAAGGTAAAGAGATTTGTATACGTTAGCTCTGGCGGTGTGTATGAAGGTTCAACTCAATCGCGTAACGAAGAGACTCCAGTAGCACCACGACAGGTCTACAACATTACCAAATATGCGAGCGAACTGCTGACCGAAAGATACTCAATCCTGCATGGATTCCAATCGTCTAGTGTAAGGCTAGGCGGCCCATATGGTCCGATGGAACGAGTAACAAGTAAACGTTCAGTAATGAGTATTCTTCATGAATGGACAGGTAAAGCAATAAGAAACGAACCAATAGAAATACCAGAACGGAACCAATGGGATTTTACGTATGTCCACGATATAGCGGGAGGCATATGTAAAGTACTAAATGCTAAACACTTACCTAATAACCTATACAATCTAACAAGCGGTAATACTACTTCCTTAGAAAAATTAATAAATACATTCCAGCAAGTCTATCCAGGTGTCCAATTTATCGGGGCCATGCCAACTCAGGAGCCGAATCCTGTTGACCCGCCTAGAACGAGCATGGACTCATCAAGAATCAAAAAAGATTTAGGATTTTCGCCTGAGTATGACATATTCAAAGGTCTTAGTTCCTACTTCAAATGGCGTGAAGAATATAACTATACGGAATAATACTGGAAATTAATGATGACAGTACTCCAGGCCAAATATAATTTCTTAACCAACTTTCCAGATGTTGCTAAATATTGGCATCCTACAAAGAATGGAGTAAATAGACCTGAGGAATATACTCTAGGTAGTGGGGAAAAGTCTGGTGGTTGTGTGACAAAAACCATGAATGGTTAGCATCAATTCATAACATAACCAGAACGAAAAGAAGTGGTTGCCCTGAATATGCTGGACGTAAGAAACGGTAACACTCAATTAAAACCTAACTGATTTTTTGTGCCTTCCCTTTAGCTAGGGCAGTTTCTAATAACCCAATCAATTCCTTTGCGGATTCAGTGTCGAGCTCTACCGCAACTCGTTTAGCATTACCATTTTGGATATTCATGAAATCGATATTTACGGCGTGTTCGAATGGAGCATATGTCGGGTGATCAAAAGAAACACAGACTTGTGAAACATTAAACCATCCATCAACGCCCTTTCCCCATCCATTTATGTAAGCGTTTTCAGCTATATTTGTACACATTATCCCAATTCACCCCTTTCTGACTGAATTGCAATCTAATTACCCAGTAATTTGCCAAAGAATTCCCAAATCTTTCCCCATCCATCCATAGCTTGCTCTTGCCTATAGGGAGGACGATCATAATAAAAGAATCCGTGCCCTGCACCTTGGTACACATGAAACTCATAATCCTTATTATGGAGTTTAAGCTGCTCTTCATGTATAGCAACTTGTTCAGGAGAAGGACTCTGATCTTCTTCGCCAAAAATGCCCAATAGAGGACAATCTAGGTCTTTCGCATAATCAAGGGGAGAAACAGGTTGTGCAGGAGTTAATTTTTCAGCGTCCTGTACTACGTTTCCACCCCAGCAATCCACAGCAGCGTCAAATACACCTGCTGTTCTGCACGCTACAAGAAAGGTGTGTCTCCCCCCAGAGCAAGACCCGATTATACCAACCTTGTTGTTCGAGTTAGGTAGAGACCTAATGAAACCAGCAGTACCCGACATATCAGCAACTACCTGATCATCGGTCACTCCGCCCTGTGCCCTGGCCTGAGCGGCAACATCATCTGAAGTGCCGTGGCCAACCCGACAATAAATATCAGGACAAATGGCTATATATCCATGATGGGCAAATCTACGAGTAGCCTCTTTATAGTACTCATCCCAGCCAGGTAAGTGATTAATAAGCACTACTCCAGGAAATGGCCCTGGCCCTAATGGCCTAGCAATATACGCATGAATTCTATCTCCATCTTCACTCTGAACAGTAATAGTTTCGGCTATCATTCCTTCATATTGATCTGTGGTGTAAGGCATATTCCCATCCTCCTACTCGGTATCCTCCAATCTTCAGCCCGATACCCCTAAATGTCAAGGCAACTCCTGTAAATAAGAAATTTCTGGATAAATAAAATATATCAGGTTATCAAACTCAAGGGTTTTACATAATAAGAACAGAAACAGTTATCATACTATCGAGTATATGAGAATCCCCATTTCCAACACCTTATCTGCCATTAAAACCAACGCCTCATGATAGATGAAACCTTTCTACCTAGACTACTTCTGGGTATCAGATTCCTAGTTATAAATGAAGCAATATCGGAATTACTAAAAAGCCACGGTGAACGACACGACTCCAAATCCGCAGGACTCAGATCGATACCATCTGATCCCTTAAAGCCCGCAAATGATTCCCACGAAGAATAATTATTTTTAGGGTTTAAGACGACTCCTCCAGCCTCTTTTACAAGAACAATTCCTGCGGCTACGTCCCAAATCCAAGGATGGGCAAACATTGCATATTGCATTACACCACAAGCAGTCATTGCTATTTCATACACAGTGCTTCCAGGACTCCGTAAGTCCCCAAATGATTGTCTAAATTCATCTTTGAATCTGAAATTCTGCTGATAAGCTGCAGGGAATACACTCACTCGGCTTCTCCTTGGTTTCTTATCACTAGAGACGTTAATAGATTCTGAATTACGGAATGCTCCTCCCCCCTTCCTAGCGTGAAAAACATCTCCCTTCACATCCTTTGGAGAAGGCAAAAACACGCATCCAACGACAGGAACACCTTTGTCTAACACGCCAATTGAAGCTCCAAACATAGGAAAACCATTTACGAAATTGGTGGTTCCATCCAAAGGATCTATCACCCACATGCAATCAGAATCTTCGGCATTAACTTGTGAACCCTCTTCAGCTAAAATACCATGTCCCGGGAATGCCTTTATGATCGATTCCCTAAGATATTCTTCACTCCTTTTATCAGCCTCGGTAACGGGGTTCGTCTGATCTTTTGATTTATAATCCACGCTAATAGGTTTCTGGAAATAGTCCAATAAAATTTGCCCTGCATCATAACAAAGTTGTGTCGCGAATGACTCAATTTCCTCTAGTTGTTTATTATCCATAGTTTAATTGTGATTTAGCAGCCTCATAAATTAGTAACAAACCTATTAATACAAATCAGAGCTATATTATCGTGAGATATTTGCAGATTTCACCCATCCAATATTAGATAAAATTCTTGATATAGAGTAGCTTCTATTTAACGCGTAAAAATGAATACCATCAATTCCTTTCTCCATGAGATCCATAACCTGATTAGTTGATTGTTCTATTCCTAATTCCCTAACAGCAGCAGCATCATGGGATAGGTTATTAAGTTGTTGACCCAATGAATCAGGAATAGTTGCACCACAAAAAGCAGTGAACCTACGAATTTGTTCAGTCCTGAGTATAGGAAGCACACCAGCCAATATGGGAACATTGATCCCTATCTGACGAGCCCTGTTTAAAAAATTAATGAAGTAAGCGTTGTCAAAAAACAGTTGTGTGACCAAAAATTGGGCCCCTGCATCCACCTTACGTTTCGTATATTCCAAATCTAATTCCAAATTAGTCGATTCACTATGACCTTCTGGATAACAGGCTGCAGCAATTCCAAATTCAAAATTGGTTCGTATATGATCTATAAGTTCATTTGCGTGCGAAAACCCATCCTTATTAGCAATAAATTCATTTTGTCCGAGAGGTGGATCGCCTCTCAAAGCTATAATATTTTGAATTCCTGCATCTGCCAATCTAGTTAGTACATTATGTACATCAGTTTTTGTTTGACTTACGCAGGTCAAGTGCGCCATAACAACTAAATCAGTTTGCTCCTTTATTCTGATAGATATTTGCTCACTTAAAGACTGTGTAGAGCCACCAGCTCCATAAGTTACGGATACGAAATCAGGGGAAAATTCCTTCAATTTGTCGATCGACTTAAATACAGAAGGTATTCCTTCCTGTAGTTTAGGAGGATAAAACTCAAAAGACAAAGTCGGCCGTGGTCCCATTAGATCTATGATCTTCGTCTGCACAATTTATTCAGTCTCTATAAAAATATAGGCAAATCTTATTAGGCCTATTCTAGCATTTCTATATTTGAGCACTAAGGTCAAATGAGTGCAATCCTTTACCATTATCAGGGTTTTAGCACCATACTCATCAATTCCTCCAATGCTAAAGTTGGATCTTAACTCGAATCGGTGTATAAAAAGGGTATTCAATTAAGGAGATTTTATGACACTACAAGGTAAAGTTGCAGTCATTACAGGAAGTGGACTAATACCTGGCAGTCAAATAGCTATTGCTTTGGCAAAATCGGGTGCCAAAATAGCCGTGGAAGGCACAGAGGGAGTTCTAAGGAATGTGGAAACTTTCGGAGGGGACGCGTTGCCCATGAGAGGGGATTTTGCCGACAAAAACGACGTCCGATTTATTCTCTCTAACGTTGAAGCCATATTGGGGAAAGTGGATATATTGATTAATAGCTTAAACATTGAAGAGATAGGTGAAGCTAATGTCCAGTCTATCACCACATTCACCGAAACAGTGATAACACAAATGAAAACTCAAGATTTAGGACACATATTGTTGATGGCTGTAACGGACCACAGTACAACTCCAGTACAATCAGCTGCTTCACATCAGGCCATAGTTGAATTTAGTGAAACAATATCCCGGTCATTATCAGAAACAAATATCAAAGTAACCTTAATACCATTGGAATCATTCCAAAATTCTGATGATAGTCAAATGAGCCTAAATAGCGATAAACTGGTAGAAGAAGTTATTAGTATCGTAAACATTTGACCGTCATATCACCTATCTCTGCTAAATCAAAATGCAAGCCAAAACTCGGGACAAGGAGTAACAATTCATGAAGGACTCATTCTCTGGAATGCACTGGATGTTAGTCACACCATTTAATAAGGATGAAAGTGTTGATAGCAAATCCATTAAGAACTTAGTAAACAAAGCTAAACAGTCAGGTTGTGTAGGAGTAGTAGCTTTAGGTGAAATGGGTGAGTGGAGACGGTTAAATGATGCTGAGCGTTCTGTTGTTTTGCAAACCGTTATGGATGAGGCAAACAAAGACATACACGTAACAGTAGGAACTACCGGGTCGAGCACATTTGTAGCTGTATCACAATCAAAAACTGCAGAACAAATGGGAGCTTCCGCAATCATGGTTTCACCACCCCCTATAGCAAAACCGAACCCCGATACCGTAATGGATTTCTATAAACGCGTATCAGATGCTGTGAGTATTCCTATAGTAGTCCAGGATTTTCCTCAATCTTCCGGGGTACATATGTCACCACAGCTTATAGCTGATATGGCAAACACAATCCCAAACTTCAAATATTTAAAATTGGAAGACCCTCCTACGCCAACGAAGCTTACGCGTATCCGGAATATTTTGGGTGACAAGATAGGAGTTTTTGGGGGACTAGGTGGAGCATTCCTGATAGATGAACTCAATAGAGGCAGCATGGGCGCGATGACGGGATTTGCATACCCAGAAGTCTTAGTAAAAATCGTTAGCCTTTTCGCTAATGAAAACTATGCCGAAGCAACGGCTACATTTAACAAATTCTTGCCACTGATACTTTTTGAAAACCAAGAAGGCATTAATCTGAGTATCAGAAAAGAGGCCATAAAGGCTAGAGGTTTAATATCGAATTCCATTGTGAGACATCCAGCTGGGCCGATAGATGATTTGTTACGTACTGAATTGTTCCAACTTATTGAGCAATTCAAACCAGAACAAACTTAATATAACTAGAATTCTGTTTCTAAACTAATATCTAACGCTTTCGAAGAATGGGTTAATGCGCCTACGGATATTAG
Source organism: SAR202 cluster bacterium AC-409-J13_OGT_754m (assembly GCA_009391235.1). Lineage (GTDB taxonomy): Bacteria > Chloroflexota > Dehalococcoidia > Lucifugimonadales > VEXD01. Next base: position 117,600 of record VEXD01000002.1, on the reverse strand, counting down.
GTCAACACCTGTTTCTGCTATGCTGGCTATATTCTCCAAAGTTACGTTTCCAGATGCCTCTAGTAAAAGTTTGCCATTAACTCTCTTAACTGATTTACGCATATCTTCAATCGACATATTATCCAATAATATAATGTCAGGATTTCCTAATAATGCATCCTCTAATTGACTCAAATTAGTAACTTCTATTTCTGTTTTGTTAGGGGTAATTGTATTCTGTCTAGAAATGTTCACAATGTCGGAAAGATTCATATTACTATCTTTTAATATAGCAATATGATTATCTTTTATAAGGATTCCATCAGCTAGGTTCAACCTGTGATTTTCTCCCCCTCCCATTTTAACCGCGTATTTATCGAGCATTCGAAATCCTGGAATAGTTTTACGGGTGTCAAGCACCAGAGCTTTATAGTCCTTAATAGCATTTACATATTTTGAAGTTTCAGTAGAAATACCACTCATATGCTGCAAGAAATTCAAAGCCGTTCTTTCCCCTCTCAGAATGGTTCCTGCTTTACCAAAAACTTCAGCCAAGATAGAACCCGGTTGCACTTCGTTTCCATCATCAATATGAATTTCTAACTTAATCGAATGATCGATTCTACGGAAAACTTCAGAGGCAACATAAATACCCGATAAAACCCCAGCTTGCTTAGAAATAAACCTAGCGGTTCCAACAACCTTAGGGTCAATTAAAGAATCAGTGGTCAGATCATTATAAACCTGGTCTTCATCCAGGGCCAAATCAATTAAGCGTTGTGTCTCTGTGGTTATCAAAATAACTAAAGATGTGACTTCAAGGGAGCAAATTAAGAGTCTTAAGGATCAATTCGAAGCAGAGGTGACTTCTAGCATTCGTTGCAGAGCAATATTCGCATATTTTTTAGTTTCACTACTCACCTTAATCTCGTTTACAACCTCACCTTCAACCAATCGATCTAACACCCAAGATAAGTATGCGGGATGTATCCGATACATAGTCGAACAAGGACACACTACGGGATCCAGACAAAATATAGTCTTATCAGGATTATTCTTAGCTAACCTATTAACAAGACTTATCTCTGTACCTACAGCCCATTTGCTACCAGGTGCAGATTCATTTATCGATTTAATTATGGTTTCTGTAGAACCATTAATATCTGCTGCTTGGACTGTCTCCATAGTGCATTCTGGATGTACTATCACATTTATACCTGGATGTCTCTCTCTAGCAGAATTTATCTGCCTTACAGTGAATCTAGTGTGTACAGAACAATGGCCTTGCCACAATATGATTTTAGAATTCCTAATCTCTTCGGGAGTGTGACCCCCCAATGGTTTAAACGGATTCCACACTATCATTTCATCTAGCCCAATCCCCAGAGCTATTCCAGTGTTTCGACCCAAATGTTGATCCGGCATAAATAGAATACGGCGCCCTCGTTCAAATGCCCATCTCATTACAGCAGCAGCATTAGATGAAGTGCATACAATGCCATTATTCCGCCCGCACAAAGCTTTGATTTCAGCAGTAGAGTTCATATAGGTTATGGGAACTATAGACTCATCCTCATCCAAAATCTGTTTAAGATCGTCCCATGCATCTAATACATCTTCAGTTGGTGCCATATCAGCCATAGAGCAACCTGCAGTAATATTCGGCAAAATTACCTGCTGGCTATCAGAACAAAGAGTTCTGGCAGTTTCTGCCATAAAATGCACACCACAAAACACTATATATTTTGATTGACTATGCGACGCCGCATATTTTGATAAGAGGTATGAGTCGCCTTGCAAATCAGCATACTTTATAACTTCTTCTCGCTGATAATGATGTCCAAGAATAATGACTTCATCACCTAGTTTTGCTCTAGCCTCTCCAATTCTAATATCAAGTTCATCAGCAGTCAGGTGAAGATATTCCACAGGGATTTGCTGCCACCTTATATTAACATTGAACTCTTCGACTAGTGGCTTCGAAGGAAGTTCATCCTCAGTCTTACAGAAAGCCGAGTGCTCAATCTCCGTTATTGGGAGAATTCTTCTCCTATCTCTATTTAATCCAGTGGTCAATAAAATACCTTCCTGTTTCGATGATAGCATCAACTCTAATGAGCTGATTTTCCCTAATAGATTTGGTATTAACTACGAGTAAGTATTATATACGAATTTACGATATCAATTGTATTACACTGTCTCAAGTTTGGAAACCATCATTCCAATCAAAAAGTAACATCTATTATCAAACCAAAGCACCCTTAAGGGACCAGGCACTTGCAGACTCAATACGTAAGTTAACAATCTCGCCTAAGAAATCCTTGTTGCAATCAAAAACCACGAGTTTATCTGACTTTGTCCTACCCTCCCATTTTTCACCTTTTTGGCCATTAACAAGTACGTCCAATGTCTTACCCACTAAACTCATGTTTTTCTTATAGGATATTTGCTTTTGAGTTTCTTCTAGCACCTTAAATCTATACTGCTTCTCTTCCTTAGAAACATCATCCACCATCTTACGAGCTGCCAAAGTCCCTGGCCTCTCAGAATATTTTAATATATGAATCTTATCAAATTGCACATCCTCTACTAGCTTCAAGGTGTTCTCGAATTCCTCATTGGATTCGCCCGGAAAGCCAACTATTATATCCGTGCTTAATGACACATCAGGAATGATAGACTTTATTTTTTCTACTAAGTTCCTATACTGAACTAAATCATATCTTCTTCTCATATTATGTAAAACATTATCATCCCCTGATTGAACAGGCAGGTTAATCCGTTCGGCTACTTTATCTATATCTCTTACAGCTTGAATTATTCGTTCGGTCATAAAAATGGGATGTGATGTAAGAAACCCTAGCCTTACAAGTTTGTCGGTTTTACTTACTTCATATAACAAATCAGCCAAATCTGTTTCGTCTACTAAATCGTGTCCGTATGCATCTACTGTTTGACCCAGCAAAGTTACTTCCCTCATCCCTCTTTGCACTAACAATTCTACTTCTCTAACAATATCCGACATAGGCCTACTTACTTGACGTCCTCTTCTAAAAGGAATGATGCAAAATGTACACATTAAATCGCAACCATGTATGACTGGAACATAGCCGCTAATATCAGGTCGTATGGGAGTTAAATTAGCTAAGCATCCTTCCGTATCTAATGAAAGCAAATCCAATAGAGGCGCATACTCCTGTGGCTTCATAAAAACATCTACATAAGGAAATCTTGCCTTGAGTTCATCAGTTTTCGGACCCACCATACATCCCATTAATGCTAAAACTCTGTCAGGATTAGACCGCTTAATCGCTTTCATCATACCCAACGTCCCAACGACTTTATCCTCTGCAGACTGCCTTACCACACAAGAATTCAGAACAATTACATCTGCTTTATCATGAGTATCAACGGAAGTTAGCCCTGAATACTCTAAAGCGCTAGCCAAGCGCTCTGAATCCGCCGTATTCATTTGGCATCCAATTGTCCATATGTAATATTTATTCATAGGTTTACAAACATTCCTGGCGGAGGGAGCGGGATTCGAACCCGCGAGGCCGATTAACTCGGCCTAAGCGCTTAGCAGGCGCCCGCACTAGGCCACTATGCGATCCCTCCATCAACTGAATCCAACTATAGCAGAGCTTTCTGAAAAACAACAACAATGTGACTAAATATTGAGAATAAAGCTTAGCTATATTGAAAATCCCTATATTTCTGAAAGCCCAATATAATCCTGTTTTTGTATGTAAACCGATCGCACTAGGCTTCTAAAACATACATGATCAGTTGCAGGTAGTAACAGATTGACAGTATTCGTATCGTAATATATCATACTATCCCCGGATTCTTGATGGAGGAGTAAACAATGGACGAATTGGATCGCAGCATAATAGAAATCCTTCAAAAAGACGGTAGAGGATCCAACGCTCGTATAGCAAGGGCTGTCGGGGTAAGTGAGGGAACGGTAAGGAGAAGGCTACGTCGCATTACCCAAGACGGTGTGGTTAAAATAATAGCAGTCCCAAACCTCGACAAAATGGGGTATTCTACGGCCGCTTTAATTGGGCTCCAGACTGCGCCCGGCAAATTGGACTCAGTGGCGGAGGCTCTCGCTTCTTTAAAAGAAGCTCATTATGTAGCTATAACAACTGGAGCATTCGATATATTCACTTGGGTAGGAATGACATCCACTGAAGACTTGGGTAACTTTCTACGCAAAAAAATTGGAGCTATCCCTGGAGTGACGCGAACTGAAACATTCGTCAACCTAAATATTATGAAACGTACCTATGGTTTAGTTTTATAATATATAAATTCAAACTTATTGGTCCAAATGGTGAATAAGAACTTATCAATTAAACCCGTCAGTGTAGAGCCCTTTTTTCATTACATCACCACTCGCCACTATGCTATAATAGCCAACCCAGAATCCATTATTTAAATTTTACGATTACTATAATGCCCAAGGAGGAATGTAAGACTCTATGACCTATATTATAGCCGAACCCTGTGTAGATGTTAGAGACGCCTCATGTGTAGACGTATGCCCGGTGGACTGTATTTATACTACCGATGACGATAATATGTTCTACATTAACCCTGATGAATGCATAGACTGTGCTGCATGCGAGCCAGTATGCCCAGTGGTAGCTATTTTCCCAGAGGAAACAGTACCAGAACAATGGGGACTATACACACAAATGAATTATGACTATTTCAAAGACAGAGACCTGTCTGAATTAAAAACGAGTCTATAGTTCAGCACCACATCCATTTGCTTTATCCAAGCATTTGAAATAGTTAGCGTAAATACTTAAGGAAACCCTTAAACCATAAGGTATTTTATCCGGCAGTAATAAAATAAGAGCGTTTTAGAGAAATTCCATATATATCTTTCTTCCACAAAATGGCAGCACCAAAAACTACAATTAAGGAAAATGCTAAACGACTATCTCCAGTAGTGGAAAACTACCTGTTATCTCTCTACATACTTAGAGAAGAACAAACTAATCCTGTGCCAAGTCAGTTGGCTGCCTACATACGCATGCTACCAGCATCAGAAGAATTAGGAACTTCCTTGCCTACTATATTGGCGACTTTGCGTCGCATGTCTAGAGATGGACTTATTAACATCAACTCTAGGAAAGAAATTCATCTTACAGCCACTGGTGACAGAATCGCATCCGCAATCACCCGTAGACATAGATTAGCAGAAAGGTTGGTCGTTGATATTCTAGGAGTAGAACTTTCTCAAGCCGACCAAGAAGCCCATATGCTAGAACATGGCATAACCAGTTTCTTAGAGGAATATATCTGTAAAGCTGTAAATAATCCTACTACGTGTCCCTTCGGCAAGCCCATTCCAAATAGTGGTTACAAACCGCCAACTGGAAGCGTATTATCCATGGACAAGACGAAAGCCGGCAAGAAATACCTTGTTAAAAGCATACCTGATGAAGATAGCAGGTTAGTTAAATACCTATCTAACAATAATCTATTGCCAGGAAATTCCATTCAAATACTAGAGATTGGAGATTATAGAGACGTTATCACATTTAAAACGTCTAGTAGCGAATCAGCATTGGGATTTGGGTCTGCGTCAAGAATATATCTGGTAGAATTAAATTAAGGGTATTTCCCTTTTTTTGTCGAATCACTAGTTAGTAATAATTTGTTCTCTAAACTCTTCTACGAAAAGAATTTATAAACCTACGCCATATAGACACATCCGCTTCTATATCTATTACTTGCCCTCTCCATTTTTTTTGATACTTATTGCTGTTCGGTTTAATGAAGAAAAGAAAATATGCACCAATGAACATTGCTATTCCAGTCCATAACAATAACTGAACCATTCCAGGGAAAATTTGTCTCATCAAAGCCGCAATGAGCAAAAATGCAATTCCTGCTAGCATCATGTTGCTCGACCTCAAAAACCCAGCAGGTCTGCCTATGGAATCATTGCTTCCAAAATCTTTTTCTGAAGGGTCTTTTCGAGAATCTAAAGAGTCCGAATCTTCAGTTTCTTTCAGAATTTCTTCGATCTCTCTAACGAATCTATCTGGCATTATAACTACACCATCCTGACTAGCCGTATAAACCTAGCACTGCTCACCTTTAAATGTCAATCGATGAAAGACATTACAACGATTAATTAGCATGGTGAATCTATATATCTTCATCTTCATCTTCATCTTCGTCCTCTATAGAGGTTGAATTTGATACGGCATTTCCTTCATTAGATTGAATCGGGTCGTATGAATTTAATTCCCACCTTCCTAAAGAATCGTCACCATAACCGTCATCTAAATCATTATCAATATTATATCTTCGTCTAGAATCTACAACATTTCTACCATGGTCAATAGGTTTGATGCTTGGAAATGAGGGGGTATCCAGGACACTGGAATCCCGAAAAGTCTCGCGGACAATCACAGTGACATTATCACCATCAACTCTCAAAACAGCTACATCATATAAAACGCCCAATTTCATAAGTCTCACTAGCCTACTACCCAACCTGGTCTCTACAAAACCAAGCCTATCCCCTTCCTGGTTAAGTACTGCCAATTTATTATCATGCAGTTTCATATTAACCACGTCACCAGCTGCTATCTTCGCTAAAACTATTTCACCAGCAGTCTGAGCAAGATGAGTTATCCCAGATTTGCCACTTTCTTCTATAAATAGCTGTGGTCTAACTTCTCTTCCTTTAATAACATTTCCATTCGTGTCAGGCAAACGTTGCAGTCTGTTCAGGTTTCGTTTGGCAATTGAATTATAAGGCGAAATTTCCAAAACTTTCTGGAAGTTTTTTCTAGACTTGGTGTAATCACCTAACTCCAAATAAGCCTTACCTATTCTACTAAGTGCCTCGGTATCTTCCGGAAAATAAGCAAGTATCATTTGATTAACTGGTATTGCCTCCCTCCATTTGCCGGATAAGGCCAATTGGATGGCTTCCTTGCATTTTTCTTTCTTTATCCTACTTCCGTCTTCTATTAAAGTAATTAAATTCATTTCTCCACTTGATCTTTGTGCAAATTCAATTAATAGTTGAAATTTACACTAGAATTACTACAATTCAGGCTTCTCGGTCAAGCAGATTCCAGACTACTTCTGCACCAATTTAAGACAATCACTCCTAATACTGAAACATATTAGGTCAAATGCCGAGTATCAATGGAATAAATTGGCATAAAAGCGATTCAGTAAAAATAAACAAGTCAATAAAATAATCTAAACCTAACGGCACTATTTCAATCGATAGTGGTAGGAAGATATTTTCCACGTATGTTATTCCACTTTATAACTAAAAGATCAACAATAGACCGGATGGAGTCGTGAAAAGGCCTTACTTTACTGTCAGAATTATAGTACCAATCAATAGGAACTTCGGAGATCTTTAGACCTAGTTTTCTTGCTACATATAGAAGCTCAACATCAAATCCAAATCCCTTAATAGTTTGAAGCCTACTAAGCTTCTCTGCAGATTCTTTTGTAAAACATTTGAATCCACATTGTGTATCACGTATATCTGAAACTGCTACAAAGCGCACTATCGAATTGTAAATTCTTCCCATTAGGTGCCGAATAAAGGGTTCACCAAAACGAGATGACATAGGCATCTCTCTAGAGCCTATAATGATATCGCCATCTGGTGCTTTAGGAGGCAGGAAATCCTGTAGATGCTGTATTGGCATCGATAGATCCGCATCACAGAGAAATTGATAGAGCCCCTTAGCATTAAGCATCCCATTTTGGACCGCCCAACCCTTTCCACCATGAATCACTGATACCAATCGAACAGATTCTCCGTAATCCGGATGACATTTGACAATTGTCTCAGTTTCATCAGTGCTGCCATCATCAACTATTAATAACTCCCAGGTGTAATTCTGTGACCTTAGATACTCTGCTACAGAAGTGATTGCGGACACTATACGAGTTTGTTCATTATAAGCAGGTATAATTACAGATAGGAATGGGTGATCAATCATTAAGGAATCTCTAGTTCGAAGGCTTGGTGTAATACATTAACAGCTTTCGAAACGCTATCTTCAGAAATAATACAGGTAATCCGTATTTCGGACGTAGTGATCATTTCAATATTAATCGATGCATCTGCTAATGCGCGGAACATACGCGAGGCATAGCCAGGCGAATCTAACATCCCAGCCCCTACAATGCTTATTTTAGCCAGGTTTCTATCAGTAACAATTTCCACATTTCCAACATCACTTTTCAGAGACTCTATTTGGGTAACTACCTCGTCTAGTTGGCTACCTATTACAGTAAAGCTAAGGTCTGCGAATCCATCTATGCTCGCATTTTGCACAATAGTATCCACACTAATACCTAAACTAGCCAAAGGCTCAAAGAGGTTAGCAGCTATCCCTGGGTGATCTGGTACTCCTCTTAATGTTATTTTAGCGACATTGCGATCGTAGGCCACTCCAGTAACTTTGACACTATGTTCCATCATAGTAATATCTCCATAAATTAAGGTGCCAGGGGTCTCATTAAAACTAGATGCCACGTATATCGGCATATTATTTGTTGCTGCCAATTCAATAGAGCGAGGATGCATTTTTGCTCCATAAGCAGCAAGTTCCAACATTTCTTCAAATGTGATGTTATCAATTTTCTTCGCACTCTTTACGATTTTGGGGTCTGCCGTATATATGCCCTCAACGTCTGTATATACTTCGCAACGTTCTGCATTTAAAGCAACCGCTAATGCAACCGCGGATGTATCTGACCCTCCTCTACCCAGAGTGGTAACATCAAAATACTGATTAACTCCCTGGAAGCCTGCCACAACAACGATTTTGTTTTCACTGATTTCCCGTGAGACTCTGGCTGAATCCACTCGGGATATCCTAGCTCTACCGTAAGAAGTATCAGTGTGAATTCCAGCCTGAAGTCCGGTAAGAGAAACAGCATCCAATCCCAAAGACCTGATTGCCATTGTCAACAATGCACACGAAACCAATTCCCCTGACGAAAGAAGCAGATCTAGTTCCCTAGGTTCAGGTTCAACAGAAACTTCAGTAGCAAGATCAATCAAGTTATCCGTCGTATCTCCCATAGCTGAAACAACAACTACTACTTGTTTTCCTGATTTCCACACATCAACAACGCGTTGTGCTACGTGCTTAATCCTGTAAGCGTTCGACAGAGAACTGCCTCCATATTTTTGAACTACCAATGTCATTTTAATTCTTCATCGGAATCATTAACCACATAGGCACCACTGGCAGAAATGTCTGTGATCATAATGTTGCCATCTAAATTAGCCTTTCGCGCAGCTTCAGCCATCTCATAAGCTATTGTCATTTCTCTACCTCTTGCAAGAGCCAATACAGTAGGGCCACTCCCTGAGAGAAAGGCACCTAAAGCCCCAGCCTTAATTGCTTCTTTCATAATTAACCCAGCAGGAGGGAATAAGGGTATTCGATGTGGTTGATGGAGCCTATCTTGGGTTCCCACAACTAAACCCTCTAATCTATCTGTCGCCAACGAATTCACCAACAACGCTACTCTACTTAAATTAAATACTACATCATCATAAGGGACCATGGAGGGTAGGCTATTCCTCGCATTAAGAGTGGAAACGCTGGTATCAGGAATAAATAATACGGTCTTCAAATTGTTGGGTGTTGGAACAGAGGCTGTCATTAGGCTTGCATTATCTTTTGCAACAATTTTTATCCCACCCATCAAAGCAGCTACTACGTTATCTGAATGACCTTCAATTTCCGAGGCCCTTACTAGGAGTTCATCAATAGACAGAATTTCACCAAGAAGCTGATTTGCAGCCACACATCCCCCTACAATTGCCGCAGCACTACTTCCCAATCCCCTTTTTAATGGAATCAAGTTGTCGCAATGAATTAGAAAATTAGGTGCGGCAATTCCAACATGTTCATAAACATTCAATACCGATTTCAGTACAAGATTCGTATTGTCTGTCGACAAATCTCCCAAACCATAACCAGTTATCTTAATCTCTGAATTTTCCGCGCCCTCATTCACAGCAATTCTGACAGTATTCCACAAATCTAAAGCCAACCCCAAGCAATCAAAGCCAGAACCAAGATTAGCGCTGGTAGCCGGAATTTTAACTGTAATGTTCCGCAACTTCATAACCTCATCACTGCGAAGTATAACAAGCCCCTTTCAGTCAGAGCAACGATTAATAAATACTGGGATTTATTGCAAATGGAAGTAACCATTTAAATGGAGTAGCGAATATACCGTTTAATTGTTGTACAGTTGCTCACGTATTTGCTATATTTAGTATCAATAAAATAATGACTACGGTATCATCGTAGTGATGACTAGTGTAACCATAAGGAGAAATAGATGACACATGTGACACTCCATGAGGGAGAGTCAACAGAGAGCCTAATAACCCGGTTTCGGTCAGGGGTACAACGCTCAGGGATCCTACGAGAGGTAAAGAGGCGACGCTTTTTTAGAACGAAAAGTGAAAAGGTACGCGAAGCAACGCAACGTGCAATCCGAAGAGCTAGACGAAAGCAGCGAAGGTTTTAGTTCAGCTAGAACATACTCTATATAGTAAACTGACTATAGAACTAATGAAAATCATCGCCACCCTGATAATTTCAAAAGCTGGGATGGCCCCATATGCACAAATCAAGTTACCAGTGCTACTCGGATGACCTTCCAAATTAATTACTGCGTCATAAATAGGCGTGAAACCTACGGAGGAACACATTGATACAGGAAAACCTTGATCCATCAAATATGAAAGATTCCGTATTTGCTATGGCAGTCGAACAATTCAACGCTGCAGCAGATGTGCTAAATCTTGAAGAGGGAATGAGACAAGTACTTAGCAGTTGCAAAAGAGAATTCACGGTAAACTTTCCAGTAAAGATGGATAGCGGAAAGATCCAAGTTTTCACTGGACACAGAGTCCAGCACAATATGACTAGAGGGCCAGCAAAAGGTGGAATTAGATTTCATCCTGACGTTTCATTAGATGAAGTTAAAGCTCTGGCAAGTTGGATGACCTGGAAATGTGCGGTCACTAACCTTCCTTACGGAGGTGGTAAAGGAGGGGTAACTTGCAATCCAAAGTCTATGTCTTCAGGAGAGATGGAGAGACTTACAAGAAGATTCGCCACAGAAATATCTCCTTTGATTGGTAGTTACTCTGATATTCCTGCCCCCGACGTTAATACTGACGGTCAAACTATGGCTTGGATTATGGACACTATAAGTATGCATAAGGGATTCACCGAAGTGGGGATTGTGACCGGTAAGCCAATTGAGATAGGAGGAAGCTTAGGCCGAACAGAAGCCACTGGGCGTGGCGTAATGATAACCACCAGAGAAGCAGCAAAACATATAGGACTCAACTTAAACGGAGCTACCGTCGTAGTCCAAGGATTCGGTAATGTAGGATACTGGGCTGCTCATCTTTTGCAGGAACTAGGTTGTAAAATCATTGCTGCCAGTGATAGTGGTGGTGCCATATCTCGGACCAGCGGATTGGATTCAAACGAACTATTAGCACAAAAGAATTCAACGGGCTCTGTATCTGGATTCGCGAACTGCGACGTTATCACTAATGAAGAACTTCTTGAAACAAGTTGCGACATATTAGTGCCTGCTGCACTAGAACAACAAATAACAGGTAATAATGCCTCACGAATTAGTGCAAAAATCATAGTAGAGGGCGCAAATGGGCCTACTACACCAGAGGCAGATAAAATACTAACCGATAAAGGTTCTTTGATTATCCCTGACATACTAGCCAATGCAGGGGGAGTGGTAGTCTCATATTTTGAGTGGGTACAGAATCTGCAACGCTTTTTCTGGGAAAAAGAAGCAGTAGATAAAAGCTTGGATTCTATATTAACTCGAAGCTTTAACGAAGTGTTCAACACATCACAACACTACAATGTTGACATGAGAACCGCGGCAATGGTTAACGCCATCGACAGAGTAGCTACTGCTACTAATATACGTGGGATCTACCCGTAAAAGTACTGTTTGCACCTTAAACTTCGACCCCAAATGACCCTTGACCATTAGTAAACAAGGGCCTGTAACAGAAGTCTATAATGTCAATGCTTCTCTAACCCCAAAGTTATTGCAAGCATTTTGTCTCAGCTATAATGCATTAAATTTCACGTTAGTTCATAAGTATACGACTGCTACCACCTACTATCATGGCGATCGCGAGAAATTTAACTACGAGAATACGGGGGTTCAGTGGCTCTGAAAGGAAACGGGGCATAAATTGACTTAAGAGAATAGTGTACATGAAAATGAAGAAGGGTCTAGTGGCTACTAAGGCAGATACGAGAGAAACAGGTCCTGCTGCGAAGGCAGCGAACTGGACCCATAGAGCCCCTATGGCTATAGCTGAGTCACCTATAAAAAAAGAAAAGGTTATTGGCCTCTTTACGATTTGATATGCTTCTCTAATAGTAGTGCGCCGACAACAGACAACAAGAAAGCCTGGGGTAAGACTGATTAGGAATATACCTAGCATATTCCAGGAAGAAAGTTCGGTTAGGGCTTCCTTAGCCAGAATACGGGATAAGGCCATAGCTACGCTTGCTAGTATCAGCAGCAAGAAGGAGCGAGTTAGTAACAGGTTTCCCTCGGATGTGCGTCGTGTCGATAATATTACGGCTCCTAAAACTGTTACCACTATGGCCATCCATTCCAATGTCCCAAGTGTTTCATTTAGGAAAAGGACTGCCAGTATTGCAACAAATATAGGAAAGGTTTGGGTTACTGAAACAGCTCTTGAAACCTCATCGGTGCGAAGAGCATAGAACATGAGAATAAGCCCGCCACTCTCCGTCAAACCGGCTGCTATCGCCAGCATTACCGACCCAAAAGATGTACCTGTTTCTATAGGTTGATTTAACAGGATGATCAGGCCAAGTATCCACGCTTGAATACCAATGATCAGTATGAACGTTCTTACGTCTTGCACCTGTCGTTCGATAATGAATTTGTCTACGATGCTGACTGTGCCAAATAGGGCTGCACTCACTATTGCGAGGGTTGCCCAATCAACTGGTTGGAAAATTACACTCATAAACACCAATATAAACTTTCTAAAAACACCTTATCTCGATCTACTAAGGTTCCTCAATTTGGTGCCTGTAAGGATTATAATTACTAACATTCATTGGTATAACGAGTAAAAGCAATAATGCTAATCCTGTCAAAACTGCTTGATAATAGTAAACGTATTCAATGCCGAAAGAATCAACTATTGCTGCTGTTATCAAAGCTGAAAATGCACTCAATATTCCACCTACTCCGAACATAACACTAACAGTAGTAGCTTCTGTTCCTTCACGTACATAGTCCAAAACAGCAGCCATTATTACTTGATGTAATGAGAAAGAAAAGAGACCAAGCGCGCAAATTACCACGGTTAGCCAAACTCCATTTCCAGCTGCGACGGTGAGCGCCATAAGAATACCACTAATTATAAACCCTGGGATAAGTATGATTTTCCGACCATATTTATCAGACATGCTTCCCAGAAATGGTGTGGAAATTATACCCATCCCAGTTAGGAGACCCATATGGATTCCTAACTGGAAAGACCCCATGCCAATCTGCTCAGTTAAATAAAACGGAGTCCACAGAAACATAGAGCTTAATGCCATCTCTCTAATGACTCCTACGCCAGTCAATCCCATCACCCTGTTATTCCGCAATACGGTGTAGAAAGCTTGTATTTGACCGCGTAGAGAAAATGTATCCTTTTTCCCACTGTCCATGCCCAAATCTTTCAGGAATACTTTGATAATTATAGCTACCAACAAAATTGGCAATGCCTGTACCAGTAATATGCCTCTCCAAGCTAATACACTAAGTAAAATACCAACCGTAAAGGGTCCAATTGCATTACCTATATTCCCGCCCAAACCATGTATAGACAACGCAAAGCCGCGTTTGTCAGGAAATCTCCGAGATAGAGAGGCAGCAGCAGGTAGATGCCACAATGCTCCGGGTAAAGAAGCAAAAAATATTGTAACTATCAACATGTAATATGAAAAGGAGGCTCCAACCAGAACGTAAGAAATGGATGTCCAAACTAAACATCCTGCAAGCATAATTCCCCAATATTTTCGCAACATATCTACTAGCAAACCAGGAATACTTCCAACACCAAAGCCAATCTGTCTTACCCAAGCAATAATTCCAATCTGGAAAGTTCCTAACCCTAGAGACGAAGCTATAGTAGGGAGAAGGACTGGAAAGCTTTGGTCTATCCAGTGCGATACACCATGACCCAAAGCAAGAATTGATAATATGAATCCCCTGTCCTGATTATGCTTCTTCAAATTTCTCTTAATATCCTTAATGGTCCCCGACATTAAACTGGCTGAACTAAAATTAACGTCGCCAAATTGCACTGCATTCTACATATTAGCACTATTTCTATACCTTTTGGTCAACTACTACACCAACATGTATAATAGATGCAACTGCTAAAAGGAGTGCCCAAATGAATCGTAATATCTTAATATTGTCAGTGTTGATGTGCCTCGCAATTGTATCCAGTAGCTGCGGAGGAGACGATTCATCATCTGCAAATAATGAAAGCACAGCCAGGGTGAAGTTAGAGGAATATTCTTTATCATTTCTTGACCGCGGGTCCTCCAATTCACCAGCTAAGGCAGGAACAATTGCATTTCAAGTAGAAAATAAGGGCCTATTAAACCACGATTTCATTGTAGTCAAAACTAACCTGACGGCAGATTCTTTAGAAGTGAACTCATTTGAAGCCAAGGTGAATGAACAGACCGTTGGGGAAATTCTGGGAAGAATCCCACAAGAGAATTTGGGCCCTTCTAGCACCTACTCCCTTTCACTAAATATGAGCCCAGGTAAATACGTCATTTTTTGCAATGTGGCAGCACACTATCAGTCTGGAATGTACGGTCAATTCTACGTCGAATAAATATCGTAACAACTAGAGGGGCATTATGGTAAACATTCCTTGCAAGCTCAAAAATGGTGCACAAACCGTTTATTTCAAAGCTGGAGGTCAATGGTGCTATTTGCGTACTCCAAGTTCCTTCCATCTGGATAATCCGCCTATACCATGCGTGATACAGTGCCATGGCAATAGAGGTTATGTAAAAAATGGTGAAGCGGATTGGCTAGTCGAAAAGCAGAAACAGCTTTTCTTGGATTTTCTTAACCAACATGGCTTCGCCGTATCAGGTTCACATGCAACTGGAAATCATTGGGGACGACCTTCGGCTGTGACGGCCAACGCAATGTTGTTCGATTCTCTAGCTCAACACCCTAGCATAAACCAAGGTAAAATAGGTTTCATGGGGGGTGGTCTAGGAGGAGCAGTAATTTGGAACACTGTCACTGGGCCACTGCTAGGCAAAGTTAATGCCGTGGTTTTACAACAAGCTACACTATCTTACGAAAGTGTAATCCGAAACAGGAAATTCAAAGGACCTCTTCTCAGAGCCTACGGAATTCCCGCATCCACCTCTGATGAAACGGCTATCCAGACATTATCATATAACGATCCCATCAGGCGTACTCAAATACTAGCAAAAGAATATCCTGGAAAGGCAATTGATTTATTGCCAAAAGTCCTTTTCGTACATGGAGATGAAGATGAAAACATGCTGTATTTAGAGAACCCTATAGCTCTATCGAAAATCCTTGATCGATGGGGAGCTGACTACTCCTTGCATACGTTTAAGGGGATAGGTCATGCCACATACGACCTAGGAGAAACAGCCGCACGACCCATAGTAACTTTCTTTTCGAATGCATTTAAGGCTTGAACCCGCTTCGGACCACTTTGATATCTGAATAGTACAAGGTTAAGGAGAAATATATGAAACAGGGAAACGAGGATATGAAAGTAATAAAGGGAGGCCTACTCATCGACAGTAATGGAGGCCCCCCTATCGAGGAAGCAGCAGTAATCATTTCAGGAACTACAATTAAATGGGTAGGACCGGCCAAAGATCTGCAATTCCCGGAAGGATTGAATCCGACCGTCTTTGAATTTCCTCACAAGACTATTATGCCTGGACTAGTGGATGTCCATACTCATATGAACATGCCGGGTGATGGAAGTTCCCCAGAGGAAGTATATGCCAACCATAATGACTTTATCTTGCTTCAGTCTGTAAAAAATGCAGCATCTCATTTGGAAAGTGGAGTAACAACGGCCAGGGATAATGGAGCGAAAGATCGCACCAGCTTCTCATTAAAAGAGGGAATAGAAAATGGTTTTGTTAATGGCCCACGAATGCTTTTAAGTGGACGCCCAATTACCGTGACTGGAGGTCATTGCTGGATGATGGGAGGTGAGGCCGACGGAATCGAAGGTGTACGGGCAGCCGTACGGCAACTCGTTAAAGAAAGGGCGGATTTCATTAAGGTAATGGTTAACGGGGGAGGTACGGAAAACACTTTCCCTTATCTTCCTGCTTTTAATGACGATGAACTTAATGCTTTAGCATGGGAATCACACAAGTTCAATAAACCAGTAGCCGCTCATTGCCAGGCAACAGCAGGTATAAACAGTGCTCTTGAAGCCGGAGCGGATATGATAATTCATTGTACTTATTTCCAGCCCGATGGAACTTATAAGTTCGATCAAGCTGTTGCGGAGAAAATCGCAAAGAAGGGTGCTTGGGTAAATCTAACGCTGCACGTAGGACTAGCAAGGATATTTTTGTTGGAAGCAATCCAGCGCACACGAAAACTCACAGCAGAAGAACAAGAGAGACTGGATGCAGCCATGCGTAGAAGAGACATCCACCACGATGCATGTAACCGAATGATCGAATTAGGAGTGAAATTTGCTGCCGGTTCAGATAGCGGGTGGGGGAATTATCCACTTGGGGAATTCCAACGAGAAGTTGAGGCTCTGACTAGCTTAGGCATGAGTAATCATCAAGGGATTATATCTGCTACTAAGGATGCAGCCGCTTCAACAGGAGTCTCCAACCTAGTTGGCACATTAGAGGCAGGGAAAGAAGCGGACGTATTAATCTTAGATGGAAATCCTATTCAGGATATAAAGAACCTATCCAAAGTAGCCGCAGTTTTCAAGTCTGGATCACTTGTAAAATAATAAGCTTCAATTGACACGCAATCGATAGAATCACATAATCGTGAACAAATATTAGCCTGTTGGATGCTAGGAGGAGACGGTATAACAATGTCTATGTATAAACTGATCTCATCAGATTCACACGTCATGGAACCACCTAACCTATGGACAGATAGAATTGACCCCGAATACAGAGACAGAGCACCTAGGGTCGTAAGGGAAGGGGGGAATGATCAATGGTACGCAGACGGAAATATAAAATTTGGAATTATTGGATCCAATACGCAAGCTGGAAGGCGATTTGACGCACCAGAAACCATAGTAACTGAAGGAACATATGAAGACGTAAGGCTAGGAGGAATGGATCCGCATGAACATGTTAAGGACTTAGACATCGATACAGTTCACGCCGGGATACTGTACCCTTCTATGGGATTAACTGTCTGGGTTATACCATCTACTGACTTATTATCCGCTATTTTCAGGGCATATAACGATTGGCTAGCAGATTTTTGCGCTCACTATCCTAAAAGGCTAAAGGGTATCGCAATGATAAATGTTGACAGCGTTGGAGACGCCGTCAATGAAATGAGAAGGACAAAGAAAATGGGTTTGGTGGGAGCTATGATTCCTCAACGACCATTATTCGGGCGTTACGACAGTCCAATGTATGAACCTTTGTGGGCGTCCGCTTCCGAACTAGATGTGCCACTAAGTATCCATATAGGCACTTCAAGGTGGAGCCCTAGTGACATCCCCACCCACGGTGAAGGAAAGGGATTGGTCGAATTCACCAACCAGGAATATCACATGAAAGATAACGTAGCCGCCCTCATTTACTCCAGAGTATTCGAAAGACACCCTAACCTAAAAATAGGAATTGTAGAGTTCGAAATATCTTGGGCTCCGTATTTTTTGCAACGAATGGACACCGTTTATAAAGAAAGACCCGTACGCTTCGATGGTATGCGTTTCGATAAAAACATGATGCCAAGCGATTTTTTTCGGCAGAATATGTTTATAAGCTTCCAAGAAGACGCACTTGGAATCGAATTACGAAACCACGTAGGAGTTGAAACGCTTGTTTGGGGCTCGGACTACCCGCACGCTGAATCAACATTTCCAAAATCTAGAGAGATTGTTGATGAAATACTAAATGGCATACCAGAAAGAGAAAAAAGACTGATAGCTGGTGAGAACTGCGCTCGCTTGTATCATATTGAATAGTCACAAACAACCGATATAGCATTCTAAACAATATCTAACACGGGCAAGGAAAATTTATAATCTCAACTTGTTCTATTGTGCCCCACCACCTATAGCTGGGATAAAATGAACTTCAGAATCAGTATGTAGTTTTTCCAGAAGACCAAGCCTGCTAGTTTCTCCGTCCACAGCTACTACTATGTTTGAACGCAATTTTCCATCTTCTAAAATCTGCAGTTTGAAACCTGGAAATTTTACGTCCAATAAATCAACTGCTTCTCTAACATTACTTGCTTCAATCTTCAATTCCGCATTCCCATCCGCTAGAGCTCTAAGCATCGTTGGTATAAATACCCTAGCCATTTAATCACCATATACCTTGCCTGCTCCATTATTGGCCCATAAAGCTTCCAATAAAACAGGAGGAGACATTGGCAATGTATTCATGCGAATTCCTACTGCACTGTTAATAGCATTCGCAATAGCAGCCATGGGAGGCACTATAGGAACCTCCCCCACTCCACGCACACCATATGGATGGCCTGGATTGTTAACTTCGACAATATGAGTGTCTATCATCGGCAAATCTAGACTGGTAGGCATCCGATAGTCTAGAAATGTAGGATTCTTTATAACACCTTCTTTATCAAAGATATATTCTTCATTTAATGCCCAGCCAATACCCTGTACAGCTCCGCCCTGCATTTGACCTTCTACATAATCTGGGTGGATAGCTTTCCCTACGTCCTGTACAACGGTGTACCTTAAAATGGTTAACTTGCCAGTTTCAGGATCTACTTCCACGTCCACAATATGTACAGATATTGCTGCACCTGCTCCACCTGGATTAATAGCGGCCCTACCAACTATCGGGCCACCAGTAGCGTTCAACATGCCCGCTAGCTCTTTGAAATCCATTTGCAAATCTTGATTTGTTGAATGGTTGAATTTCCCATCCTTTAAATTAACTTCGCCCGCTTCTACATCCCATATGTCAGAAGCCCTTTCAATCATTTGAGCTTTTAAATCCTGTGCAGCCTGATAAGCAGCCCATCCCGTTTTAAATGCAACACTGCTTCCACCTGTCATGGATGTGAATCCAATCGAATCAGTGTCTCCTATTGACGGATGCACATCAGCAATAGGTATGCCTAAAACTTCAGCCACATGCATGGCAACAGCTACTCTGGTACCTCCAATATCTGGAGACCCTTCAATCAGACTAACCGTCCCATCGGCATTAGCATTAACTATAACACTGGAAGGACCTGATCCATTAAACCAAAACCCTGCTGCTACACCACGTCCTCGGTTGGGGCCGCCAAAATCAGATAAATAATGCGGATGAATTCTACTGGCTTCTACAGTTTCCAGAAATCCAATCCTAGGAAAAACAGGTCCAGAAATACGCCTAGTCCCTTCTTTCGCACTATTCTTGAGACGGAACAATAGAGGATCTATATTCAATTTACAGCTGAGTTCATCTATTACTGTTTCTCCGGCAAACGCAGCCGCGGGAGCACCAGGTGCTCTATAAGCCGCAACTTTTGGTTTATTAACCAATATATCAAAACCCTCTACCTTCCCATTGGGAATATCATATGGAGCGAAAATGCATTGAGCACCCATATTAACGGGGGAGCCCGGGAAAGCCCCGGCTTCGTAAGCCAAAAGAGCCTGCGCCGCCGTAATCATCCCATCCTTTGTGGCTCCAATCTTAACCTTCATATATGATCCCAACGTTGGCCCCGTTCCTTCAAATACTTCTTGGCGCGTCATTGTGATTTTTACTGGACGACCCGTCTTTTTAGATAGCATTGCTACCACAGGTTCCAAATAAACAGTCGTCTTTCCTCCAAATCCTCCACCAATTTCCATAGGGATAACCTTGATATCTGAAGCGGGAATACCAACGACCTCAGCTGTTTGGTCCCGCATTCCAAAGTGTCCTTGAGAACTGCACCAAATGGTGACTTTCCCATCCCTATTCCATATTGCAGTAGCACTATGTGGCTCTATATATCCTTGATGAACAGAGCCAGTATTGTATTCTCTTTCCACTACTACATCAGCGTCCATGAAACCCTTATCTATATCACCGATTTCCTGAATATAATAACCTGCTATATTGGAATATTTACTGTCATCACCTTGATGATGATTAGACATATCCAATGTAGAATTACTTATTAGACTGCTATTAAACTCAGAAGCGATCAACCCAGATTCAGGATAAGGGAACATCCCCTCATGAATAATTCCAGCATTTACTTTGATGGCCTGCATAACATCCAAAATTGGTGGGAGTATTTCATAGGAAACATCTATCAAATCCAAAGCCTTCTCAGCTATATACGCGTTAGAGGCGGCCACTCCAGCAACAGCATGCCCTTTATAGAGCACCTTCTCCCCGGCTAATACGTTATTACTCGAAAACTTGATATTTATTAATTTAGAATCAATTCCCGTCTCATCAGTAAGCCAAGGTTTGGGGAAATCTGACGAAGTAACTACAGCTTGTACCCCTTCTAGGGCCAAGGCACGGCTAAAATCTATGGATTTGATTCGGGCATGCGCATATGGGCTTCGGAGAATCTTTCCATAAAGCATTTGTGGGAAACTTATATCTGCACCATAACGAGCCTGACCTGTAACTTTTTCTAAACCATCATGCCGTATGGGACGACTACCCACAAATCTTAGTTTCTCAAATTTGCTAGCCTCCATGTTATTCATTGTTATTCATTCTTCATAGTTTCTTTCGCTGCAAGAACAGCTCGTACTATCTTGTCATACCCAGTACACCTACAGAGATTCCCAGCTAACCATTGCCGTATACGTCCTTCATCAGCGTCGGGCTCCCTATCCAACAAGGACTTCGCTGCTACTATAAATCCAGGCGTACAAATACCACACTGCAAAGCAGCATTCTCGAGAAAAGCCTGCTGCAAGGGATGCAGACGATCAGTGTAAGCCACACCCTCAATCGTAGTTATCTTCTTGCCCTGAGACTCAACGGCAAGCATCAGGCACGAATCAATTATTCTATCGTCAACGATCACCGTGCAAGCCCCACAGTTGCCGTCATTACAACCCTCTTTAGTCCCAGTCATATCCAATACATCACGTAACACTTCTAAGAGGCTCTGTCTAGGTTCACAAAGGAACTCCACTTGCGAACCGTTGATATTGGTCTCAATATGCACCTTCTCACTCATTTTCCTTAAGACTCCTTTGCTCTATTAACTGCTTTACGTAAAGCACGTTTAGTAAGCACTCCAACTAAATGAACTCTCTGACGAACCGTTCCCCGCATATCATCTATAGGACTGGCTGCCTTCTGCGCTGCCTGAGCAGCAAGCTCAAATGATTCTTCGTTGGGATCAAGTCCCGAAAGAATTTCACTTGCCTCTTTAGCAAATATTGGAGTTGGCCCCACAGCTGATAGTGCAATTCGAGCTTGTTTTACTCGATGAGTTTTTTCATCTAAAGAAACCCATGCTCCCACTCCTGCAACAGCAATATCCATCTCGTTCCTAGGGATAAACCTAAGATAATGCGCACCAGACGAGGCTACCGTAGGAGGGAATCTTAGAGCTACTAGAATCTCTCCGGGGGCAAGTGCATTCTTGCCAGGTCCCGTGCAAAACTCCTCGACAGCTAATTCGCGACGCCCATTTGGGCCTTCTATCAAACATATAGCACTTAAAACAACCAAAGAAGGTATGGCATCAGCACTGGGAGAAGCGTTACAAAGATTACCTCCTATAGTTGCTCTACCCTGTATCTGTATGCCTCCTATAATAAAGGCAGCATCAACCACCCCTGAATACATCTCGCGAACATCATTATGTTCATATATCTTGTAACAAGGAACGGCGGCCCCCAAAAGAAGTCCGTCCGTAGTAGAATAGCTAAGTTCATTCATCTCTGGAATGTTTTTCACGTCAATCAAACGATCAACCTGAAATCTATCAGACCTCAACTGAACCAATATATCCGTTCCACCAGCCAATATCTTTGTGCTTATCCCCTGATCCGCCATTAAACGTATAGCTTCACCCAGAGTAGTTGGTGAGAAATATTTGAAGTTTCGCAGGGCAGCACCTCCTATATGATCCAATGTATTTCAAAGATGCATTATAACTATGCTCTAGTTTCTTAGCAATCTGACAACCCTAATTGCTCACCAATAATAGAATATCGAAGTGATGTGACATGTAGTTAGCATTTCTGTGTATAATTGCTTAAGAGATTAATAAGACAATTCACCTTGTCTACTACAAAATTTCAGTATAGGATTGGTGCAAAATGGCGGAAACCTCTAGAGTCTTGTACAATTTCGCATCCACAGGCAGTCTTGCCACTAAGATAGCTATAGAACGTTCTTCATTGCTTCAGAGATTCTTGGATAGAAAAGGATATGACCCTGAATTCCCTGATCCCAACCGACCTTTTACAAGAAGAGACGATCTGAGTATTGAAGGCTCTTTTAGCGTAAACAAAGCTTTAAGCTCAGAAGACACCGAATTTATCGAAAGAGACTTCAGTATGTCCGTGAGCAATGCTTGATAAAGTAGCTTCCTAACTGAATTTGCAAGCAATCTTTTATGGCATGAACGAACCAACATATTAAAAATAGTCACTGCTAGCCGTGACTATCTAGTTAGCGACCCTGTACCAGTTCAGAGAAATGATTGAGCACTTCCGTAATGGTCTGTGTTTGGTTAACTTAGATGCCTAACTATTTAAATGACCCGTACCGGATATTAATAAAACAGTGAATAATTAGACCCTTTTTATAGGTAACTGAGTCGAGATATGTGTTCAAATAGAACCGTTCCCTTTGGTAGGCCAAATGAATACCGCCTGACCTTTATACGAGGAATGAGCGGTTTTATGTTGTGACAGCGGATTTTTATTTATAAGCAGGATCAACTATTGAAAGAAACCAGGGAACCGGGACAGGTAATGCAGTGAACTTTTAACAACGTAGGTAGGAGTACAATGACAACCGAATTTGCCCAATTGGGTTTAATGTCGCAACTGGATCAGACCGTATCTGATCTTGGCTATATCACCCCAACACCGATTCAATCGGAGATTATCCCGTTGATGTTGGATGGTAATGATGTGATCGGTCAGGCCCAGACAGGTACCGGGAAAACCGCCGCCTTCATGTTGCCCATTCTTCAAACCTTGGAACGGAACCACTCTGGAATACAGGCTCTTGTCCTGACTCCGACACGGGAACTGGCTATACAGGTAGCCAAGGCTGCAAATGAATACGGAAAGCGTCTGAATGTGCGTGTTCTTGCAGTATATGGAGGTCAACGGTATAACCTGCAGATCAATCGTCTCAGGCAGGGAGTGGATATTGTAGTAGGTACCCCTGGGCGCTTACTGGACCTTATAAATAAGAAAGTACTCGACCTAAGTTCTCTGCGCACCGTCGTTCTTGATGAAGCTGATGAAATGCTCAGCATGGGTTTCATGGAGGATATGGAGGAGATTCTAAGTACACTCCCATCAGAACGTCAAGCTGCTCTCTTTTCTGCCACCATCCCGCCGAAACTCGGCAGAATGATTAACAAATACATGCATTCTCCAAAGTCGGTCACCATTAAAAGCAAACATCTCACGGTTGATGCAACTGAACATCAATATTGTCTGGTTAATAAGGAGGATAAACTAGCTGTTCTCACACGCCTCTTTGAGATTGAGGATATCACCAGCGCGATCATATTTGTTAGGACGCGGGTTGGAACAAGTGATTTGGTGAATGAGCTTACGGGACGCGGCTTTCCTGCCGAGGCTTTGAATGGTGACCTGAACCAGCAGACTCGAGAACAGGTTTTGAATCGCTTTCGGAGTAATCAAACTACTATACTTGTCGCTACGGATGTGGCAGCCCGGGGATTGGACATTAACGACATTTCGCACGTGTTCAATTATGACTTACCCGAGGAACCGGAATTGTACGTGCATCGCGTTGGACGGACGGGGAGAGCCGGAAAAACGGGTATTGCCATTTCCCTATTGGCAACGAGGGAACTGTGGCGCCTGCATAGGATAGAAGGATTTACCAAACAGGAGATCACGAGGAAACCAATTCCCACAACGGAGGAAATCGAGGAGCATAGGAAAACGCAGTTACTTGAGGAGATGACAACCTGGTTGGACCGCGGTCGTTGTCGCAGGGAATTACAGATGGTTACCCAACTGGTAGAAATAGGGCACGATCCGCTTAAAATTGCTGCAATAGCCCTTAAAATGGTCCGTAGAGAGGAGAAGCAGCGCCCTATTGCACAGATTAGCGAAGTACAAGAAGAGAGGTTCCAGAATTCCCGGCGCAGGACACCACTTAGCAACAGCCCGACTAGGCGGTTACAGAATTCTCGGCGTAAGATCAAATCCATTAAAAAAAGGAAGGATCGCAATGGCGCCAATAGTTCTTACGAAAAGGGAATGGTTCGGCTGACTTTTGGCGCGGGAAGATCCCATGGTGTGCGTCCTGCTGATGTTGTAGGCACGATCGCCTACCATGCAAAATTTCCTGGCAATACCATTGGTTCTATAAGTATTCTGGATAAACATACACTGGTTGATGTGCCACAACAGTATGTGGAACAAACATTAGCCAAATCTGGCGAATACAAGATCCATAAAAGGGCTGTGAAGTTGAATCTCGCATAAACAGGCATCCAATTTAGGTCTTGGGACCGATAGTCCAGTAATAAATTCCCTACTGAATTATTAACAATTGGTCTACGCTAATGTGGCATCCACAGGTTGATCGTTTGTCGACCATTCCAAAAACGAGCCATCATAAAGTTTTACTTTGTAACCCAATTTATTGAGTGCAATAAATCCTAGCGAAGCCCGTCTGCCCGAGCGACAGTAGGCTATAATCTCATCTTTTTTATCCAATCCAACTTGGTTAAAGATATTAACTAACTCTTCATCAGAAACTAGGAATTGTCCATCAATACCAGCTAATTTATTCCATTCTATATTTTGAGATCCAGGTATATGACCCGGCTTACTATCCAGTTCAGAATTTCCAGCAAATTCTTCGTAAGAACGGAAATCTATCAATTTTGATTCAGTATCATCTACAACGTCTTTCATGGAAACTCGTATGTGGGCCTTGATGTTAGCAACAAATTTTCGCTCCACAGGAGCAACTGGTCGATAAAATGTTTCGCGAGTCTCAGAAACCCATCCTTCAAAAAATGAATCCATAATTCGTAAGTCATTACAACCAACATATTCCATTGCCCAAGATAGAATAGAAGCCGATTGACCATCATATCGATCATACAAAACAGGGACTATATTGTTATCTAGTCCGACTGATCCTAATACTTGTTCTAATTCGCTTACTCCTAGCAATATACCGTTAGCATCAAATAGCCTCTTTACTGGAAGGCTGATAGCTCCATTTATGTGCCCTTTTAAATATTGCATGGAACTACGCGGGTCCAGAATAAGAAATCCATCTTGCCCTATTTTCTGTTCCACCCAATTAGATGATTCAAAAGTTATCATTACATCTCCAAATCTGAGTTCTATAAAAAACACATAACGTACCTAATACAATGGCAGTTAAGGTTAAGGCAGGCTAATACTAAATTAATTAACCCACCCCGCAAAGAATGCTTGCTAAACTAGTTCGCATTAACTAGTTTAAACGACACTGTCTACACTCAGGAAATCTCGTTTCGATCTCTACTAAATTGCTAAACTGCCTCAAAGTCCGCAGTTACAGTAGTACCTCGTTTGACAGTTTGGGTTACAGGTGAACCTTCAACAGCCAGATCCCATATTTCCTGCAGTACAGAGGCATCTGCATCAGCACTAACAAAAGCTTTAGCAGTAATCCCACCGTACCCTGGATTACCACTATCCTCTACTCCGGCCCATTTTCTGATATTATCGAAACTGCCTTCCATGGCAATCTCAAAATCATGAATGGCTATACCCCTCTTAGTAGCATTCAATACAAATCCAACAGCCATACAACTACCCATAGCAGACAAAAGTTGTTCGTGTGCACTAGTCGCAGTATCAGTCGCGGTGAGCCCCTCAGGTTCATCCATTTCTACCACATGCTGACGCATGTAAGCTTTAACACGGAAACCGCTTTGCCAAACCACTCTCGATTTCCATGGACCCGTTACTGCTTCAAATACCTCCTGGGTTTTGAAGGATTCTAGGACTTCGTTAAGTTTACCTTGATCCAACCCGTTAATTATTACATTATCAGCCATTTCATCCTCCCGTTACCGTATATTGGCATACTCTACTAACTATATTTGCTTCTCAAAATATCTGCCGCTGCAGATACAGACTTGAGCTTATTAACCGCCACTTCATTAGTATTTATGTTTCTTTCTGCAAATGTTCCAAATCCACAATCAGGATTTAGGTAGATCTTATCTGGATCAAAATACTTTAACAGCTCTTCAACACGAGACACTATTTGTTGAGGAGATTCCACTTCATCTGTTCGCGGATTTACCACACCAAATCCAATCTCTTTTTCATTTCCATACTCTTTAAACACGTCCAAATCTCCTGCTCTAGGTGTAGCACATTCCAACACAAGTTGGTCTACATTCATTTCTACAAGATATGGCAATAGAGGACCATAGTTGCCTTCTAACAAAACATCCTCTCTTCTACTCCAGTTACCGCGGCAAATATGAACACCAGTTTTTACACCAGTTAATCCAGACATGGTTTCATTCATTAATCTGACTGCAAATTCCAATTCTTCAGAAGGGTCACGCCTATTTGGCAAAGCTGCACACATGAACGTCTCCTTGGTCTCTTCCCCAAATGCCACTTGCGACAATGTAGGCTCATCCCACTGTATGAAATCAACACCTGCATTCTTCAAAATTTCAAATTCGTCTCTGAGAATTTTGACCACATCTTTAGCAAGGTCTTCGGGTTCCGGATAAACTTTATCAGTCAGTCCTTCAAACCAACTCGCCCTAGTAAGCATATATGGGCCGGGTAAAGTTACCTTGATATCACGATTAGTATGTTTTTTTGCAAATGACAATTCATCCAAAGCCAACGGCTCTTGAACTTGTATCTTATCAATTGCTATTGGGCTCTTTATGGCAAAGGCAGGAACATCCAAAGCACGAAGAACTTCTTCAAAGCGCGCTCGATCTTTTGCGTAATCCATTAACTCAGATACTTTCGTGAGTTTCATCCCAGAAAGTTTCTCGACTACAAACGAATAGAAGTTATCCCTACGCTGTTCACCATCAGTGAGTAGGTCCACCCCAGCTTGTTCTTGTAGATCTAACGCCTCAAGTACAGCTTTATCTGCTACATCGTTGAAATCCTTAAAAGATATTTCACCTGCTTGCCTGCTCCGCAAAGCCTTTATTAGATAGCTTGGTCTGGCCCAACTACCAACTACAGTTACTGGAAACAAATTTCGATTGGACATTATGATTAACCTCGTACTTTACAACTCTACACTTTGTCACTGAACAAGACGAAAACCCCGTACTTATCAAAAACGAGACTTACTTCCCCATATACATAGAGTAAGTAGATTATTATATCATCCGACAATACACTCAGGACAAATTTCTGGGCATAATGGTGCCATGATTAAGTATATTTTGTCAACGCAATCTGTTTCTAACAGCTATGCTCTAAACTTAATTAAGTAGAGGCATACTATCAATCATACTAACTGCAAATGCCTCATTTACCTCTCCGTTGTCGTTGCTCAATAATTGGCCCTATGCTATACTCAGCCGTCGGACCATCCAAAATTATATTTATAGGAAAATAGCATATGGTTCAGGAAACTGAACAAGTTCAAGAAGAGCGAGCGCAAATTTCGATGAAGGCACTCTTGGAAGCGGGAGTGCACTTTGGACATCAAACGCGTCGTTGGAATCCACGAATGAAGCCATATATATTCACTGAACGTAATGGCATTCATATTATAGACTTGCAAAAAAGCTTGCGTTGCCTTGAAGCCAGTGCGGCTGCGGCAAAAGAAATAGTTCTGTCCGGGGGAGAGATCTTGTTTGTAGGTACTAAGAAACAAGCTCAAGAGGCTATTGAGGCAGAAGCGATTCGTTGCGGTATGCCCTTCGTAAACCAAAGATGGCTCGGAGGCACTCTCACTAACTTTGCGACCATTAGAAGCCGTGCAGACTATATGATTGAGCTAGAGGATGCTAAATTATCTGGTAAATGGGACCACATGCTTAAAAAAGAAGCTTTGGTCCTTGATGTAAAACTAGAGCGGTTATACAAATATTTTCGCGGCATTAGAAATATGAAACGGGTACCCGATGCACTATTCGTTGTGGATATGCCTAAGGAAACCATTTGCATTGCGGAAGCCAGAAAACTTGGTATACCTATAATAGCGATTATAGATACTAACTGTGACCCAGAGCTTGTAGACCACCATATACCTGGAAACGACGATGCCATACGTTCAATACGACTGATTTCATCTCGTATCGCTACAGCAGCTATCCAAGGCACGCAAGAAAGAATGGCACTAATTCAGGAAACCATTCCCACTGGAACAATCAACGATCCTAGTACCCAACAAGTTGCGGCATCATCAACAGACTACACAACTGCCGAAGAAACTGTTGCATCAACAGACGACACAACTGTCGAAGAAACTGTTGCATCAACAGACGACACAACTGCCGAAGAAACTGTTGCATCAACAGACGACACAACTGATGCTGAAAAGAAACAGGGTTCAGAAAAATAGCCTTCACTGAAGGAGTTGCTTTTGGACGTTACAGTAGAGGAAATAAAGTCGCTAAGAGAACGAACCGGCGCCGGAATCATGGACTGCAAACGGGCTTTGGAAGAGTCTAAAGGCAACATAGCAAAAGCAGAAGAGATATTAAAAGAGATAGGGCTCGCTGCCGCAGCAAAGAAATCCGACAGAACAACATCAGAAGGTCTTATCCAATCATATATTCATAGTGGTAATCGTATTGGTGCACTTGTAGAAGTGGCCTGCGAAACAGACTTTGTAGCAAGAACGACAGAAATGAAGGAACTAGCTCACAATTTAGCTATGCAGGTTGCTGCTATGTCACCCGTATATATCAGCAGTGCCGACAGAGAACCACAAGAAGAGCGGCCGCCAGAAGAGGTGTGCCTTCTTCAGCAAACATTCATCAAAGATCAAAGTCGCAAAGTGGAAGATATAGTTCAGGAAGTGAAAGCCAAAGTTGGAGAAAACATTAGAATCAATCGTTTTTCTCGTTTCGCTTTAGGAGACTAAGCCCGCCGTGGCACGATCCGTTTATCGAAGGGCATTATTAAAGCTCAGTGGAGAAGCTTTAAAAGGCCACTCCTCATCTTCTATTGACTTGAAAGCAATCAATTATATAGCTCAGCAAATCAAGGCAGCAACCCAATTAGGTGTCCAGTTAGCTTCCGTCGTAGGTGGGGGGAACATTTGGCGCGGACAACAGGCCTCAGCCCACGGCATGGACAGAGCTACTGCAGACTATGCAGGGATGCTAGCAACTACTATAAACGCGCTAGCTCTACAGG
Source organism: SAR202 cluster bacterium AC-409-J13_OGT_754m (assembly GCA_009391235.1). Lineage (GTDB taxonomy): Bacteria > Chloroflexota > Dehalococcoidia > Lucifugimonadales > VEXD01. Next base: position 87,725 of record VEXD01000002.1, on the reverse strand, counting down.
ATGCCCTAGAGAAACATGGCATGATAACCCGGATTCAAGTCGCATTGCAGATGGAAGCAATAGCGGAACCATATATTAGAAGAAGAGCTATGCGACATCTAGAAAAAGGGCGTTTAGTGCTTTTTGCAGCTGGAACCGGCAATCCATATATGACTACAGATACAGCTGCTGCTCTTCGCGCAATAGAAATAGGGGCAGACGTACTCCTAATGGCTAAAAATAATGTTGACGGAGTTTATGATTCAGATCCGAATAGCAATAAAGATGCCAAACGAATAAAACATCTTGATTATATGGAAGCCCTGAACAGACGCCTAGATGTTATGGATAATACTGCTTTGTCTTTATGCATGGATAACAATCTCCCGATTATAGTATTTGACATATTTCAACCAGACAACATAGTTTCGATACTGTCTGGACATCAAATAGGGACACAAATAGGAGAGCCATTTCATAGATGAACGATGAAACGTTACAAGATAATGCAACTCCTGAGGATTTAATAGCTAACGCCGAACATCGCATGACACAAGCTATTGAATTCCTTAAAAGGTCATTGAGCGCAGTAAGAACTGGAAGAGCAAGTCCGTCCTTAGTAGAGAATCTCCCCGTAAGTTACTATGGTACATCCATGCCCCTCAATCAGTTGAGCAACATCACCACACCAGACGCACAACTCTTGCTGATACAACCATGGGACAAAGGTGCTCTACATGACATTGAAAAAGCTATTCTAACCTCACCTTCTGGGCTGAATCCCTCAAACGATGGAATAGTTATAAGAATCCCAATACCCCCACTCAGCCAAGAACGCCGTGAAGAGTTGGTCAAGTCGCTAGGAAAACTAGTCGAAGATGGAAAAGTCGCAGTTAGGAATGTTAGACGTAACGTACAAGATAAGATTAGAGGTCTAGAAAAAGACAAGCAGATTTCCCAAGATGAGGAACAACGATCCCAAAACAAACTACAGGAACAAACCAATAATCATATAGCACAAATAGACACTATATGGACGTCGAAAGTAACTGAACTGATGAAAGTTTAGCCAAAACTTTGCTGGAGATGCGATCTGCCTTTGTAGGCATTCTCTAATTTGAAACCAACAGAAACCCTACATTCAATCAGCCCCATTGGACGATCAATTATGGATAATTTGAACGTACCTTTACACGTAGCTGTAATTATGGATGGAAATGGGCGATGGGCCAGCAACCAGGGACTGCCCCGCCTAGATGGCCATCGTGCAGGTGTGAAACGAATACGCTTAGTTTTAGAAAAACTAGCTTCTTTTGGAATAAAATATGTGACTATCTTCGCGTTTTCAACCGAAAACTGGTCCAGGCCACAAACAGAAGTTTCAGGACTCATGGGAATGCTTCGGGAAGTAATAGATTTAGAATCACAATCCCTACATAAACTAGGTGCCCGTATCATTCATTTAGGAAGAAGAGACCGACTGGATCCGGATTTACTTAACGCGATTAATAAGGCTCAAGAGTTAACGAAACACAACAATTATATAACCCTTTGCGTAGCCTTCGATTACGGTGGTAAGGACGAAATTGTGGAAGCCATCAAAAGAATTATAATAGACGGTATAACCCCAAGTGAGATAAATGAAACATTATTTGCTAATTATCTGTACACTAAAGGAATCCCTGACCCAGACCTGATCATACGAACTGGCGGAGAACAAAGAATGAGCAACTTTCTGCTATGGCAATCCGCGTATAGCGAATTTTACTCCACTAACACATTTTGGCCAGACTTAGGGCCACTAGATATAGAGAAAGCTATCGCTGCCTATAGGAATAGAGGGAGAAGATTTGGAAAGGTGGTTCCCTAAATCCAAAAGTTTTTTGCCCCGTTTGGTGGTAAGCCTAATTGGTATCCCGGCACTTATTGCGATAATAATTTCCGGGTATCCACTAACTACGGCAATCGTTACCATAGCTGCAATTTGGTCACTAATAGAATACCACCGCATGATCCGCACGATAACCCAAAAAGACTACTTTTATATAACCGTTATTTGGACAACCATATTTGTATTTAATGCGCAATTCGCGCATGAAATAGGTAACTATTCAGTTCACATTATAGTAATAGGAATCCTATTTACTCTTACGTTAACAATTATCAATCAGTCTAATAACAAAACGGATATCCTTAAAAACTGGATGTTAACCTGTATAGGACCTATTTATATAGGGTTCTTGCTATCTCATGCTTTATTACTGAGAGAAATAAACCAATTAAATTACAACGGCACAGACTGGCTTTTGTACGTATTATTACTAACTTTCGCGATAGACACAGCTGCATACTGTATTGGAACTAGCATTGGTAAATATAAGTTAGCAGAATCCATAAGTCCAAATAAAACCTGGGAGGGAGTGTTAGGTGGAATCACGGCAGCAATTATAGCCTCCTTGGCTTTGTCGGCACTCTTTGACTTACCAATTTCTGAAATTGAACAAATATTTCTGGGCATGCTTTTAGGTGTTACTGCAGTATTTGGGGATCTAGCAGAATCCATAATCAAACGTGCCACAAACACTGGCAATTCTGGAACTCTTTTGCCGGGGCATGGAGGCATGTTAGACAGGATTGATTCACTATTGCTCACTATCCCAGTGACGTATTATCTTTTGACACTTATAATTATCTAGGGATTCAATTTAGGAGATCTATGAAACAACACGATGGGCATACGGAGGTAGTTTGGCAAAGAAGAGACTAGTGGTTCTGGGCTCAACAGGCTCTATTGGACGCCAAACCTTAGACATAATCAAAACCTTCCCTGATAAATTTGAATTGATTGGTCTAGCTGCAGGCAACAACGTCCATCTCCTAGAAAGTCAGATAGAAGAGTTTCAACCCAAGTCCGTATATTGTATAGAACCCTCTCATTCAATAATCAAAAACAAGAATATTCAATTAATGTCCATGGAACAAATGGTGTCTCAGCCAAATGTGGACATTGTGATGGTTGCAACCAGCGGGAACATCGGTCTAATACCAACAATTAAAGCTCTTGAAAAGAGCATAACGGTTTGTATAGCCAACAAAGAAGTAATCATAATGGCCGGAGAATTAATAAAGACAATATCTAGAAAATCTGGTGCTCTATTGCTGCCTGTCGACAGTGAACCAAGCGCTATATGGCAATGCATGCAAGGTGAATCTCAGCCCATACGAAGAATAATTCTAACAGCATCCGGAGGCCCATTTTATAACATTGATCCTGGTGAACTGGACGACGTGACTCCTAAACAAGCCTTACAACATCCCACCTGGAATATGGGCAAGAGAATAACCGTTGACTCATCTACTCTAATGAACAAAGGGTTCGAAGTTATAGAGGCTCACATACTGTTTGATGTTGGGTTTGAAAATATAGAAGTCATGATACATCCTCAAAGTTTGATACATTCGATGATAGAACTAACAGATGGGTCAATAAAGGCACAAATAAGTCCTCCGGATATGCGGCTGCCGATACAACACGCACTGTTTTATCCAGAAAAAGTAGCAAATCCAATGTTGCGCCCATTTGATACACATGTAGCGACAAATATGGAATTGAAACCTTTAGATAAATCACGATATCCATGCTTCACGCTTGCCGTATCAGCTGGAATACAAGGAGGAACTTATCCCACTGTGTTAACAGCTGCCGACGAAGTCGCCGTCGATTTGTTCTTAAATCACCGCATATCATTTACGGACATACCAAGGCTCGTCGATTCAGTACTCTTTGACCACAAGTTTTCAAAGGCAGATAGCTTAGAAAACATACAAGCAGCAGACAGATGGGCCAGGCTCAAAGCTCTAGCCTTGGCGGGAGATACACAATGATCCTAGCACTAGAACTAATTATTATGATAGTTGCCCTAGTGGTCATACATGAATTAGGGCATTTCTTAACGGCCAAACTTTTTGGGGTCAAGGTTAACGAGTTTGGCATAGGGTTTCCACCTAAATTGGTTGGATGGAAAAAAGGGGAAACGGAATATACTCTTAACCTCATTCCTCTCGGAGGTTTTGTCAAACTAGAAGGTGAAAACAATCCCACTCATCATAGAAGCCTGGCCAACAAAAAGCCGTATATAAGATTAATAATTCTAGGGTCGGGCTCTTTTATGAACGCGCTATTAGCACTAGCAATTTTTACAGGTATGTTTATGACACCAAGAGACGTTGCGACTGGCAATGTGATAATACAAGATGTCAGCACGAATTCTCCAGCGGAATTAGCTGGCCTTCTCCCAGGAGATCAGATAGTTTATGTTAATGACAAGGACATCCATAATATTGGTGCCATTAGAGAAAATACATATAGAAATCTTGGATCGCAAATAACTATAACGATTCAACGTAACGACATTCAGCAACAAATATCGTTGATACCCCGTTGGGAACCACCAATTGATGAAGGTCCTGTTGGCATAAAACTATCCCTAGAAAACGCAAGAATCATCCAAGAATCATACCCTATATGGAAAGCAGTACCTAAGGCAGTCATCGAAATACGCAATGTTTTATTCTTTACATGGCAGGCATTGCTTCAATGGCTAATCGGGGAGGCTCCTTTCCCAGGCTCTGGTCCAGTTGGCATAGTAAAAGGAACACAAGAAGTGGTATCAATAGCTGGTGTAACCGCGTTGATACCTATCGCCGCTTTATTAAGTATAAGTCTCGCTGCATTTAACATGTTACCCATACCCAGTTTGGACGGAGGAAGATCTCTTTTTGCTCTCATTGAATGGATAAGAGGAGGGAAGAGGATTTCTCCAGCAAAAGAAGGCCAATTTCACATGATTGGATTCGCTATTCTAATCGCCATCATTGTAGTAATAAGCTACAATGACGTCTCAAGAATAATTAGAGGAGATAGCTTTATCAGGTGATTAGGCATACGGTCACTAATCGAAGAACTTAACTAATGACACAACGTAGAGCAACTAGAATAATACGAGTTGGTGATGTCCAAATCGGTGGAAATGCAACAATTAGCGTGCAATCCATGACTAAGACAGATACACGGGATATTCAATCAACCGTAAAACAAATCAAACAATTAGAAGAAGTTGGATGTGACATCATCAGATGTGCTGTGCCTAATCAAGAGGCAGCTATTGCACTACGAGACATCAAAAAGCAAATCAAAATACCCCTCATTGCAGATATACATTTTCATTACCATTTAGCCTTGGAAGCAATAAAATCTGGTGTTGATGGATTAATATTAAACCCGGGCAATATACGCGACTCAGAACAGGTAAAACAAATTGTTAGATCTGCCAAAGAAAGAGAACTCCCTATAAGAATAGGCGTCAATTTTGGAAGCTTGCCCCCTGTTGGTGGTATTGGAAAATCCAGAGGATATTCCCGAGTTTCTGATATGGTAAATTCCCTACCTAAAGGATTAGCCTCACGAAAAGAAGAATACACTGTAGTGGACCACATGGTGGCTACCGCTTTATGGGAAATGGATTTACTTGAATCACTAGATTTTGACCTTATTAAAATTTCACTCAAAGCTTTTGACGTACCAACTACGATACTTGCATATCAACGTTTGTCCAAAATGGTGCCATATCCTATACATTTAGGTATCACTGAAGCTGGGACTGCGATGGCTGGATCAATTCGCAGTGCTATAGGACTGGGATATCTCTTATATCAAGGTATCGGAGACACAATACGCGTATCGCTAAGTGCCGACCCTCGTGAGGAAGTAATAGCTGGCCACGAAATACTCAAATCTTTAAATCTCCGTCAAAGGGGACCAACGCTAATAGCCTGTCCTAGCTGCGGACGTGCAGATGTCGACGTCATAAAATTATCCAACAGCGTCGATAAGCTCCTAAAAAAGATGGATAAGAATATCAAAGTTGCAGTAATGGGATGTGAGGTAAACGGACCAGGAGAGGCCAAAGACGCTGACGTAGGAATAGCTGCAGGAGCCGGCAGAGCTATCATATTCGTTAAGGGGAAAAAAACGCGTATCGTACCTGAGAACGAAATGCTAACTGCATTAATGGAAGTGGTAGAACAGTTTTAGCCTGAACACTCATTCCTCAAATGACTCATGTTTTCAAATTCAGACGAGCAAAGTGAAGGTATTGATTATTAATTTCTCCCAAGCACAGCATGAAACTCTAAGGTGCTTATCTGTCTACCTTCACGTATGCAAGCAACGGAATATTCAATGCATAACCTAGCAAAACCTGGATATTGTAAAACAGCATGCCCAAAAATTAACCTAGGAATTGAATCCTCTAATTCCACCTCTAACGAATTAGAGTTTTCTTCATCTATCAGTAATTCTATAGATTTCCCAGTTGCCCGTTCAATCTTGTCTTGAATTCGATTTAGGAAATTTATATCATCCATTTATCACATCTTTAATAACAGATATTAAAGTATCCTCTTCATGTTTATCCACAGTTCTGGGATCTAATAATATTTGTTCCTGTTCAATTCGGGCTAGTATAGGTGGGTCCTGCCTACGCAAAAGACACGACATTGCCTCAGCCCCACCCTTAAACCCGCTACAATTTATAGCTACAACCCAAGTCTCAAGTGTTTCACCAGGAAGGCTTCCACCTCCAATTGTAGAATAAGCTGATTTGACTGTTGCTACATCCCCAATAATATTTTTCCAACGTATAGCTCTATTCTTAATATCAATACTTGTTGCAGTTATCATTCTCCATATAGGAATTTTCTCCAATACATCACCTTTAATGTAATGGTTTAAGGTAGCATGAAGAGCAGCCAATCTAGTTTTATCCATTCTTAGTGCACGAGCCATTGGATGGGAGGCCATGCGATTTATTAAACTCTTTTTACCTACAATTATCCCAGCCTGTGGGCCACCCAGTAACTTGTCTCCTGAAAAGAACACTAAGTCTACCCCTGCCTTTACACTGTCTATGGGAAGAGGTTCGTAAGCCAACCCAAATCTGGTAACGTCTAATAAACAACCACTTCCTATATCATGCATAACTAATAATTCTCGTTTATGCGCAAATTCAACTAGTTCAGGCAAATCAGGAGAAGCGGTAAACCCCATAACCTTAAAATTACTCGGATGTATTTTGACTATGGCAACGGTCTGTTCATCTATAGCATTTTCGTAGTCTTTTATGAAAGTGCGGTTAGTAGTCCCAACTTCTTTGATTCTAACACCGCTTTGTTCTATCACATCTGGTACTCTAAAACCCCCACCTATTTCAACAGATTCACTTCTTGAGATAACAACATTCTTACCTTGAGCGAAAACTGTAAGGCCCAATAACATAGCTGCGGCATTATTATTAACTATCAAACCTGATTCAGCTCCGGTTAGATATTTCAATAAATCCAGAATATAAGTATCCCTAGATCCTCTCTTCCCCTCTTTAATATCAAATTCGAGATCACCGTATCCTTTACCAGAACTCTCCATAGCATCCAAAGCGTCTTGACTTAAAGGAGAACGACCTAAATTCGTATGAATTATAACCCCGGTAGTGTTAATCACTTTCATAGGTCTTACACAAACCAGTTCTATACACTTCTCATAAACCAACTGCACTATTTGATCCAAGGTTAGGGGCTCAGAACCATTACTTATATCAAGTCGTGCCGCTTGAAGCACAACTCTGATAATGCTTGTTACCCAAGCACGCGAATATTGTTCCAACAACGGCTTTATATCGTTGTTCAATAAAATCTTATCAACACTTGGTAATTCTCTAAACTTCATAACAATTTGTGACTACTATTTTAACATGGCAATTACATTAAGTTTCTTGAAATATTATTGGACCTAATTTAAATAAAGCAATATCTGTAAATAATCTCGGAAAGGATACTCCAAGACACGGAAATATATCAATATTCTGCCCAATGAGATAAAGTTTTGTGAACTATAACTCTACGAAAACTCTCTGCATGAGAAACACCGAAATCTTTTCCAACAGCTCTAGCGCGATCTATCGTTCTTTGAAGAATTTTGTCAGGTTCCTTCATTTGAGAGGCATGCGCAGCTAATGCTTCAGCCTTTAACTCCATTGTGTCACCTATATCTACACACATGTCAGGATTTTCGCTGCTCCATAAATAAACTTCACTGACTCTATGTGCTTCCAATCCATCTCTCTGAATCTGATCAGGGAAATAGGTCTCCGACCACGAATATGTAAACACTGCATCTAAAGCTAACAATCCGCTAATACGATGGTCCCTATGTGCATGCCTTTTACTCCTAAATGGATCAATACACATGACTAACGATGGCTTGTGCTTCCTTATTTCCCTAACAATATATTCTCTTGCCCATATTTCATCTTCCAATTCACCGTCAGGATAACCCATAAAAGAAACTTGTTTTACTCCAAGCACACGTGCCGCTGCCAATTGTTCTTTTTGACGTATATTAGCTAATCGTTTGCTAGTCATTTCAAGTTCACTCGTGCCTTTATCTCCATTGGTGCACAATAGAAACGTGATATCTGCACCATTTAGAGCCCATCTAGCAACAGATCCACCACATCCTCCCTCTCCATCGTCTTCATGTGGTATTACCAACAAAATTCTTTTATGTTCGTCAATCACAATATTCCCTCTTAATCATTAATCTTATTACTTTACACCTATAACCCCAGCGCATAACCATCGCGTCGTGGATCAGCTCCTCCAAATAAACTACCTGTTTGAGAATCAACCTGTATCATCATTTCACTACCTGCAGCGTCCCAATTGCCCATAATATCCAAATCATGACCCCTTTCGCTAAGTCCGCTAATCACATCTTCTGCGAACCTACCTTCAACTTGAAGAATGTCATCACAGGTATGAGGATAAGTGGATTCTGTAGGGTTTTGCATATGTCGCCAACGCGGTGCCTCTACTGCCTCTACAACATTCATTCCGAAATCTAAAACATGACTAATTACCTGTAGATTAGTTTGTACTTGAGTATCAGCTCCCGGTGTTCCACAAGCTAATTGCAATTCTTGATTGCCATTTATAGAATCAAAGATCATAACTGGATTCATGGTATGTCGTACCCTTTTCCCAGGTTGAAGACAATCCACATGGTCCTTTTCAAGGTGCCAATACGTCATGCGGTTATTAAGAAGAATTCCTGTGCCCTCAACTACCAGACTTGAGCCAAATCCACTCTGGAGGCTTTGGAGTTGAACCACAGCATTGCCCCATCGGTCAACAACGCAAAAACATGTGGTATCCTCCTCTTGAGGCTGAGATCGGCTTATATTAGCTCCATTTTTATAATTAACTGCTTGGTGATTTACGGGAAAACCAGAGCTTACATTTTTGGACGCACGTTCAAGGTCAATTAGCTCAACTCTCTCTTTAGCGTATTGCTTAGATAGTAGACCCTCAATAGGCACATCGACAAATTCAGGGTCTGCTAAATAAGTCTCTCTGTCAGCAAAAGCCAGTTTCTTTGCCTCTACCATGGCATGTATAGCTACAGAAGTGTTACATCCCAAAACACTCATATCAAAATTTTCTATAAGGTTAAGTTCTTGTAACAAAACATGGCCACTCGAATTGGGAGGTGCTTCAAAAACAGTGTGTCCTCTATATATTGTGCTGATTGGGTCTTCCCATCGCAAGTTGCAATCTCTCATATCTTTGAGCGACAAAATGCCGCCCTGCTCAGTAACAAAATTAACAATAGCCTGAGCTATTTCACCTCTATAGAAAACATCAGAGCCCTCCGTAGCAATCTTGCATAAAGTTTTAGCCAAATCGTGTTGATAGAGAATATCTCCAGGACCTAGTGGCACACCATCACGCGTAAAAATGGCTCTCGAAGAAGGGAATTCACGAAGTAAACTGTCAGTCATTATGGCGGAAGAAAGCTTGTGCGTAACAGGAAATCCAAAATCTGCCAACTCTATTGCAGCATTAAACACATCTGACAGACTCATTTTACCGTATCGTTGATGCGCTTCCACCCAACCTTTAAGTAGGCCAGGTACAGAAACCGACATGCTGCCTTTGAACGGAATTCCTTTTGGAAGATATCTTTCTCTGGTTGCCATATAAGGAGCCGCTCCAGTAGCGTTAGCAACAGTAACAAATTGTTGGCTTTTATCGTATATCATTATAAAGCCATCTCCGCCAATCCCAGACATATGTGGCTCCACAACATTAAGAACTGCTCCCACAGCTGTTGCCGCATCCATTGCATTCCCACCCTTTTCTAATATGGAAATACCAGCTTGAGATGCCAATGGATGAGCTGAACATACCATCCCTCTTCGCCCCATTATTACAGGGCGAAAAGCCTGGTAGTTTATACCGTGTGGTGACCGTTCCATAATCCATTCCTCCATTGCAATTACTATATTTAACGCACTACCATTTGATCCCATCAATAGGGTGCGGTGGTATTATGATTCCCCAGCAAATTGGTTAGTTCTTTAATCGTATCTAATTGGTCCAATCTTTGTATAAGATCGATGACACTACTAACTCCTTGTTCACCTATCGTCTGTTGGCTTAAAGACGTAAATTTATCTACAAGTTCCTTATCAGTTCTAGGATTCATAAAGTCGCCATATATGTAGTTGGTATCACATTCGATCAAACTACCATCTGTGAACATTATGGACACATTAGCTAATGGATAATCTTTTCTTCTAATGTTCATTTCAGTATCTTCATGAATGAATATTCTCTGAGCCAGTTCTTTTATATCCATACGAGAAAGTGTAGCGGTAGTGAAAGCTTCAGCATCAGTTTGTCCTGTAATCAGAAACAATGCTATTGCGAATGGCACATGAAACTTAGAAGATAAAATGTTTTCCGGATAAGACTGTGCCATTCGTTGAGCGAATGGCACTGTAACAACACGTATAGATTCAATATCTTGAACTGTAAACTTATCTTTATCCCACATTTTATATACAGCATCCAAGGCAGGATGATTGTATAAGCAACATGCATGAAACTTAAAATAGTTTTGCTCAATTCGCAGATTATCTACACCAATCCCAGAGATAACTACCTCTGGAATAAATTCGTCTGCTAATATGGTGCCGTATACATCAGACGGCCCATCATATAATCCAGTGAATCCGCAACCGTCAAGTTGAGCGGCCAATATGCCTTGCATCCCTGACCTGCCTGGATACAAATTCCTGACGGTAGCCCCTTCAAAACAGGGAGACCATGAGTTAGCAGGACTCATAGAGGCAGCTAAATTTATTATGTTTCTCGTTCTTGTAGGGGAATACCCCATGAGTTTGCTTGTTGCTACTGCAGTCCCTATAGTTCCCCAAGTACCATGGGAATGAACATTCTCTCTTGGTTTAGTAGCACCTCCAATTCGTGAAATTACCTCATATCCAACGGCTACAGCTTCCAAGAATTTCGCACCATCCATATTCATTTCTTCAGCAATTGAAAGGGCACCAGGAACTACGTGGATTCCAGGATGTCCACCACCCATGCGATTTCCTTCATCCATTTCCAGCGAAACACCTGCTGTTGCATTCGAAAAAGTGGCGGCTATGGCTGGAACTTTTGAAGAGTGTCCAATTAGCGTACAATCGCCAGGACCAAAGGTTTTGCCAACCAGATGAGCTAAGTTCTTATTTTCTGAAAGACGGCTACCTGCCAACATAGCACCAATTGTATCCATAACAACTTTCTTGATGGAACTCTTTGTCAAATCGGACAGATCAGCATATCTAAACTCTGCTATAAAATTAGTTAGATCATCCAAATAGTCTGACATTTTGCCTCCCCTATTAGAGTGGGTCTCTTTACTATACGCAAATATAAAGTGTTCCGGTTTATATGCCATATATTCTACAAGAATCTATTGTATGCCTATTATGGAGAAACACAATCTACAATCCTAACTAAATAGTAGCTGCATCCAGTTGAGAGGTAATACTAGACGATGTTACAATCCTATTAGCAAACATCGTTCCCGAGTAGCTCAGCGGTAGAGCGGGCGGCTGTTAACCGCTAGGTCGTAGGTTCGAATCCTACCTCGGGAGCCAACCCATCAAATGACCAAGGAACAACACATGGGATATAATCAGGTTAAATTAACCGATCTTGCCAATTGTGCTGGCTGAGCTTCAAAGTTCAGTCATGAGGACCTGGTGCAGGTCCTGAGCAAACTACCCGTCATGACCGATCCAAACCTCCTTGTAGGGTTGGAAACCGGAGATGACGCTGCGGTATATAAACTAAGCGAAGATATAGGTCTTGTGTTTACAGTAGACTTTTTCCCACCTGTAGTGGATGACCCATTCTCATTTGGACAGATTGCTGCATCTAATGCCTTAAGCGACGTTTATGCAATGGGAGCACGACCTCTGTTCGCATTGAATATAGTAGGATTCCCCGCCGAATTACCTAAAGATATACTAGGGGAAATACTAAAAGGTGGGTATAGCAAAGCTCAGGAAGCCAAATGTTTGATAGCCGGCGGCCATACTATAGATGACAAGGAGCCAAAATACGGTATGGCTGTACTAGGCATAGTAAAACCCGGAGAAGAAGTAACCAAATCAGGTTCTAAGCCGGGTGATAAACTTATCCTTACTAAACCACTAGGAACGGGGATTATAACAACTGCTGCAAAGCAAGGACAATGTTCCCCCGAACTTATAAGTAGTACCATCGAGCTCATGGCCACTTTGAACTCTAATGCCTCTAAATGCATGGTGGAAATAGGAGTTAATGCAGCTACTGACGTTACAGGATTTGGATTAATTGGTCACTTATGCTCTATGATGAAAGAAAGTGGCACATCAGCAACCATACAGCTTTCCTCCGTTCCAGCAATCGAGGGAGTATGGAAACATATTTCAGACGGCATGATACCAGGTGGTAGTCGCCGCAACGCCGAAAGCTCATATCAACGAGTTGATTGGACAAATATTAATCTCGAGCAACAATTGTTTTTATGTGACGCTCAAACCTCGGGCGGTCTCTTGATTTCCGTGGACAAAGAGAAGTCAGACACATTGATTAATGATCTACATAACAATGGTTGTGAACATTCAGTTATAATCGGGGAAGTAAAGAACCATACAGATCATCTAATAAAAGTTGTACCCTAGCCACCACCCACAGGGCGTACTATTTCCACCTCATCACCATCATTTACAACAATACACATCAGGTCTAATACTTGAACAACTTCTCCATTATGGGCCACTGCCACATACTGACTGTCTACATTCAAAAATCGCAACAGGTCAGTAAGATTCATTGACGAGTCTAATTTGATTGATTTTCCGTTTACCGTAACATCTATCATGATTAATCCCATACATTCTAAGTATTAGAACTCCAAACATTATCTAGAATCACTCTCAGATTTTGAGCAGCTTCTCCAGGAGAAGCTGAATCACATATAGCCCCTATTACCGCTATCCCATTTGCTCCTAATTGCATCACATCAGACACATTAGATTCATTTATACCACCCACTGCCATGAATGGTATATAAATATTCATCTGCAGTTCTTCTAAAAACTGAAGGCCCATTGGCTTAACATGAGGATGCGAATTGGTATGAAATATGGAACCAACAATTAAATAATCCGCTCCTTGCTCTTGTGCATGCATTGCACCTTCTAGACTATGCACAGACCTCCCAATCAACATGTTTTTTCCAATCAACTTTCTTGCAAACAATGGATCGGAAGAATTCTCTCCTAAATGAACCCCATCAACTTCACTTGCAATTGCTACATCTAACCGCTCGTTCACCAATATCAATGCCCTACCATCAATAATTGATGTCAACTCTTCGACCAAAACCAACATGTCTGGAGAATACATGTCTTTTTCCCGGATTTGGACCATGTTGACCCCGCCTTCGACGGCCAATTTCACGGTCTCGACAATATTAGAATATCCATAACGTTTACTATCCGTAATAAGACACAAAATTGGCTGAGGCAAACTCCTAGTAATCATCTAACGAACCATGGATTGTTCTAGGCACACCTTCATCTGGACTACTACTTATCGCATAAGACTTTTTCCCCATTCGACCAGCTATAAAAGCTTTACGACCGGCTATCACTCCTTCCTTAAATGCAGTAGCCATCAGTACAGGATCAGTAGATTGAGCAATCCCTGTATTAACTAGAACAGCATCAGCTCCCATTTCCAAAGCCTGACATGCATCGGATGGCACTCCTAAACCCGCATCAACTATAACTGGAACCGCACTTTGTTCAACAATCATCCTAATTTCATCTTCTGTGTGTATACCTTGACCAGACCCAATAGCTGACCCTAACGGCATAACAGTAGAACATCCTAGCTTCTCTAATCTGGAAGCCAATACCGGATCCGCATGAATATACGGTAATACCACAAATCCTTCTTTGAGCAGTTGCTCTGCCGCCATAAAAGTGCCTACCGGATCTGGAAACAGATATTTTGGATCTGGAATCACTTCAAGCTTAACCCAATTTGATTTCGTTACCGTCCTCCCCAATCTTGCTACAAATAAAGCTTCTTCTACAGTGCGGCATCCTGCCGTATTAGGCAAAACACTATATTTGGTCCAGTCCAAATAATCCAGAATGGTTTTTTCATTAGGATTTTCTAAATCAAGCCTTCGAATAGCTACCGTCACTATCTCCGCTCCGGAAGCCTTGATCGCTTCAACCATCATATCCATATTTTGATATTTACCGGTTCCGGCAATAAGCCTCGAAGTAAATTTTTTGCCTGCAATTTCAAGAAAGTCTGCCACTACCACTTCTCCTTCTTCCGTATATGATTATATCTTATGGAAATTAAGTGCTACCAAAATGATGCTATAACAGTTACTCGATTCCACCTTTACCGTGTTCTCTGAATAAAGCTTTGTAAATAACAAAAGCTGCCAAACCCACACCACATATAAAAACTAGCCAAAATAACATTTTTTATAAACACCCTATAAATTGTTGTGACTATACTGTTATATTATTCTCATCTTTATGATAGAAGATACTTGTATTATCAAATACCAGTCAACTACTTATCAAGAGGTAATATTTGTGTTGGAGTATGCAAAAAATAATCCTATCAAAACAGTCATAGGAATTATTGGATTTGCTCTAGGATTGTTTATAACTTTTAACTGAGGCAAACGGCTGAATCAGGAGGTAACAGGATGGCCATATCTAATAGATCACAATTAGCAATCAAGCAAGGCGGCTGGATACGAAAGATGTTCGAGGTGGCAATCGAATTAAAGCAAAGATTCGGAGATGACAATGTATTTGACCTTTCGTTGGGAAATCCCATAGTCGAACCCCCTCAGGAATTCACAGGAGAAGTCGCAAAATTAATCAACTCTCCTCCTCATGGCTATCACCGATATATGCCCAATGCAGGGTATGAATCCACTAGAGATGCTATAGCTCAAATACTTACCCAAGAATCAGGACTTGGTTTTTCTCATGATGAAATTCTCATGACATGTGGTGCAGCAGGCGCCTTAAACGTGGTATTCGAATCAATACTTAATCCCCAAGACGAGGTAATCATTTTAGCACCCTATTTTGGGGAATTCACATTCTACATTGAGAACCATCAGGGAATCCCAGTTGTATCTCAAACAAACGAATCATTCCAACCAGACCTAGAATCTTTAGCCGATTTGATAGGGCCTAAAACAAGGGCAATCCTGATAAATTCACCTAATAATCCTTCTGGGGTTTTGTACCCTAAATCAACTCTTTCACAGATAGGGGCCTTGATTTCAAAAAAGGAATCTGAGCTTGGAAGTGAAATTTTCCTGATAAGCGATGAACCTTATCGTAGGATAGTGTTTGACGATCTAATATATCCTCATGTTTTTGAACACCACCATGCCAGTATAGCGATCCATTCTCATTCGAAAGATCTAGCTATACCAGGCGAAAGGATAGGCTACATCGCTTTAAATCCGAAGTATGGCCACAAATCTCAACTTATGGAGGCATTAATTTTTTGGAATCGCAGCTTAGGATTCGTAAATGCACCTGCAATAATGCAAAACACCATTCGAGCCTTACAAGGAGTATCTGTTAACATCCAACAATACCAAGACAAACGCGATCTTTTATATTCAGAACTCACTTCTATGGGTTATCAAGTTACTAGGCCACAGGGAGCTTTTTATATGTTCCCAAAGTCTCCGATAGAGAATGACATAGAATTTGTTAACCTATTACAAGAGTACAATGTTCTAACTGTTCCAGGGCATGGATTTGGAAGACCGGGGTATTTTCGCATATCCTATTGTGTGGATGACAGAGTTTTGAATGGATCTCTGGAAGGTTTCCAAAAAGTTGCAAGTG
Source organism: SAR202 cluster bacterium AC-409-J13_OGT_754m (assembly GCA_009391235.1). Classification (GTDB taxonomy): domain Bacteria; phylum Chloroflexota; class Dehalococcoidia; order Lucifugimonadales; genus VEXD01. Next base: position 71,379 of record VEXD01000002.1, on the reverse strand, counting down.
AATTTATATAGAAGTTCTTTTATATCAGCAATTCAATCCAAACCCTGATTAAGAAAACGCTTGCCATTATACTGATATCTAGTTGCCGTAGCGGCTATTTTCTCAACAAATTCTTTTTTTAAGGGCATAATTCTTCCAGGAACTCCTACTACTACGGAATTAGGAGGCACTATAGAATTAGGTAATACAACCGATCCTGCACCTATGATGCAATTCTCGCCTATTGCGGCATCTTCCAAAAGAACTGCATTAACCCCAACCATCACATTATTACCAACCTTAGAGCAGTGTATAACTGCTCCGTGAGTGACGGATACATTGTTTCCTATTTCTAAATAGTTATCTGAATGAACTACTGCATTATCTTGAATATTAGTCCCTTGCCCTATTACCACTCGTCCATAATCGCCTCTAACCACAGCACCCGGCCAAACGCTTGACCCTTCACCAATTTCAACATCGCCCACAACGTAGGCGGATTCACTAACGAATACACTCGGGTGAATTCTAGGTGTCTTACCTTCTATTGACCTTATCATTAACTTCCTCACTCTAAGCTCATAGTTGTAATCTTATCGCATTCTTTGGGAATTCCACAAAGGTCACAAGTTAAAAAAAAACCGTCACCCCCGCTGAAAGCGGGGGTGACGATATAAACGTCTTTATAACGTATAGCTAAGTATCAGTATGTTAGGGGGTAACCGACAAGTCATCCCTTCACATCAACTGTTAAGACTACTTTTCTGCTATGAACGAAACTCCAGCGTTAACCCAGTTACCCGCTGTATCCTTAGCAGATATAGTAGCTACCTGGCAATGATCGATGATTGCGGGAACTACAACAGCCTGACGTCGAGAAATAGGAACTTCTCCTCTCAAAGTGGTGTCTATCGAAATAGCACCAGCTGCATTAGCACTACCAGATGATACATAGTACTGCTTACCATTTTCGAGAAGGACGGAAACGATTACTGCTTTCCCTGGAGGGAACCCAGCTCCTATTATGTTAAAGTTGGCTGAGGCGTTACAATCTTCAACTACGACCTCTACCGGGCTAGCCTGCACTACTGGAGCAGCTCCACTTGGGGCAGATGAGGACGAAGCAATAACTGCTGTTACTCCTATAGTCAGAACCAGCATCGACAATACTACCGCCATAACTGGCATCTTTATCTTCAAAAATCGACTCATTTGATATCCTCCGATTTACGTTTATACCCTTTAGTTCGCGGAGATACACCGGGGCTGAACAACCTAGTTCTCTTTAAAAGATCACCTAAATTCCCCGCAAAAAGGACTACCGCCTAAAAGTCGCTGAATTATATTACAGCCTCAATAGGTTGTCAATGCAAACTATTAATACTATGGGACCTGATTTATGTATTAATAACCCCTGTCAATTTAAACCTAATAATATTCTGATCCTATCACCTCAAATCCAGATTGCCATAATTTTTTTATTCTAAGCAATTCAGAATCTAAAAGATCATCAGAATCTGATGAAAGTATATAGTCATTTAAATTCTCTGTGTTAGTTATGTTAGGCAATACAGATATTATGGATGGTTCAGCCAAACAAAACTTAATAGCAGATTGAGATAAGCTTCTACCGCTATCCTCTCCAAGGAATCTTAAGATTTCTGGATTATTGATATATTTGCCACCCAAATCTTCGTGTGTATGAATAAACTGGTCTGAATCAAATAATTGATAAGGAGTAACAATCATATCCGTAAGGATTCCCGAAGCATGTGGTTCTCTTGAAATTAAACCTATGCCTTCTCTTTTGGCAATAGGAAAGAGGTAACGTGATGCCTCTTGATTCAGAATACTGTAATCGATTTGGAGTGACCTGATATTTCCTAGGCTTAGTTCTCTTTCCTCGTAGGGAATCTGGCTCATATCAGAACTTAACGCAAATGCGTAATACCGAATTTTCCCTTCCTTAACAAGTAACTCCAATATCTCCAAAATGTCTTCTTTCTCTAGCACGGTCAATTCGGGATTATGAAGTTGATAAATATCAATGTAATCTGTTTTAAGTCTCTTTAGACTCTGTTCACAGGCAAGTTTAATGAAACCAGGATCAAAACATTGTGTAAGCTTTGGTTGTTCAATCCATGGAATAGTGTTATGAAAATCGTATCCACCCTTAGTAGCTATGATTACTTCATGTCGCTTTTTTCTAAATACATTGCCAAGTAATTCTTCACCATAGCCCCTTCCATAAATATCCTCGGTATCGAAAAAATTAATCTCTCGATCATATGCCCTCAATAACAAGTCCGAAGCATCTCGTTCATCTATCCGAACCACCGAATTGGAAACTAGCGTCCAAACACCGAAACCGATCTCGGAAAGATTCAAGTCAGTTTTGGGCAATCGACGGTATTTCAATCACCGACCTCCTCGGCATTTTCATAATTACTCATCATAACAATATGTTCTTTAAATTCAGCATAGTTGGAAAATTGTGCCAACTGCCGTACAAAGTCTCCTATATCGTATGTACTAGATCTAAAAAATTGCAATTCTTCTTTTATAGGGCTGATTGAGGCAGGGGTACCCGCATATGTGCCATGAAAAGCAAAGTAAGCCTGATTTAGCTTTCGTATTTGATAACCTTGGTCAACGAATAGCCGCCTTCTCTGTTCCATATACAACTCAGCGTCCTGTACCCTTCCTTGTTTCAATAGTTGCTCAACTTCAAGTCTTGTTGCACGCATTTCATCGGGAAAAACAAAGCCACTCTGATCAGTTATATCAGATTCATGATCGCTCACGTCAACATCAAGTCCCACAATGTTTCGAAAAATATGGCCTCCCATCTCATCCGCTATCATATCAGCGGCGGATTCATTAAGGATGGTAGTATTGTCATCCAGCCAATAGTTGCGCCCTAACGGTTTGAAAAACCAATACTGATGTAACCATTCATGAACAATGATAACTAATGATTCTCTAAGCCCATGTGTGGGTGCCACAATACTGGGATATGTCGCTATGCCCCCGATATCAATAACCAAAGCTGACAGATTCTCCTCACTGGTGATCCTTTTTTCAAGTTTGTCTCTCTGACTGATAATAATATTAGGTCTCAAAAGCAATGATTGTTGTCTTCGTATAATGTTCCTGGGGGATATGACTAACAGAGAAGGCGGCCTTTCCAGCGCAACATCCACGGGAGGCCACAAAATACCTAAATTGGACTCGAGGCCCTCTTTTTCAAGGGCTTCACTCACATGGGTTTCAAGGCTTTCTTCTATCCTAGGTTTAAGTCGAGTTTGCAGTGAAATCATTTCATCCAGTCGTTCAGTATCAGCCATGCCTGTTGCACTTACTATGCCTCTATCTGCGATACCACCAACATTCAAGGCTTTCACTCTACTAATTTCAGTGCTAACATCAAAAAACCGTTGTAAATCATCTTTATCACTGAAGGTAATGTTATACCAAGGCACTAACTGTTTGACCTTATAAACCCATTTATCTGGAAGGTTTGCCACCTCCCACTTAAGTAGTGACCACCTATAGTTGTTAGACATTGATTCAGTTTGAGAAAAAGAAAAGCCACCTTGGCCAACTATTAGGAGCATGAACATCACACAGGCATAAATAATTAACTTTCTCATTTAGCCAATATTATTACTTTTTAACTAGTATTTAATATTCGTTACAAGAATTTATTGGCAATACACATAATTTATTCATAACTAGCCGTTCCATTCAAACTTTACATTAAGAATACCTATGACAAACCAATCGGTTTAAATCATAAAAACTGGGTTGTCATCTTTCACTATTCGAGTCTCTTCATCGAGACCATTGCGAAGGTATAACGGCAATGAAAACATGTGTTTATGAGTTACACTATCATATGCCTTTAAAGTCGATATAATCCGTTCCTCTATCTTTCTGTCAACGGCTTCATAATCAAACACTTCGGATTCTTGACGTTCAGCAAAAGCCAAGGAAAACCCCCACATTGTGCCGAAAGCTGGAATATGTATATTGTAAGGACGAACGTCAGGAAATATAGTCATCAAAGTACGATAGATTGGGCTAAAACATTCCTTGTAATGCAAAAGGCCTGATGGTCCCGATTGAGTCACCAGAATACCATCGGCATTCAATCTATTTTTAGCTATAGTGTAAAATTCTTTCGTGTATAGCGTGTAAGCTGTGCCTTCTTCTAACGGATCTACCAAATCCAATATAATAACGTCAAAAAGCTCATTTGAATTAAGTAGGTATTCCCTCGCATCAGCATGAATTAACGTAAGTCTATTATCATCAAAAGATCCATCACTATGCTTAGCCAAATAGTTGCGACAGAGATCAACAACTTCGCTATCAAGATCTAGCATAACCACGGCTTCAACTGATCTGTGATTTAGAACCTCCCTCAGAGTAGCTCCTTCTCCGCCCCCACCAATAAACACTTTACGAGGGTTTGAATGTGCAATCATAGCTGGATGAACTAATGATTCGTGATAGATGTATTCATCTACAGAAGTTGATTGGGTTTTACCATCCAATACAAGTGACGTACCCAATGTATCTGTCTCAATAATATCAACAGATTGATACTCAGTTTTTCCAGAATACAGAATTTTCTTTATCCTGTACCCAAGTATCATATCAGGACTAATAAGTTCAAAAAGCCACTTCCCTGGAAAAGTCACGGTTTTCGCTTGCCTTTTAGGAATGACTCACGGATGTATTTGACTCAACACCCCTTTGAATCTCGGAGATCTCATGTCTCTTTGATTCAAGGGAATCAATCAACAGTTGAGCAGCATCCATTGGTTCTATGGAAGAACTACATGTAAAAATATCCGCAGCAGCGTAGCCATACTCAGGCCATGTATGGATACTTATATGGGATTCAGCTATGGCCAGTACTCCGGTTACACCCTGCGGCTCAAAGCTATGAAAAGACTCCCCAATTATAGTAGCCCCAACCGCATCCGCCGCTTTTATGATTGTTTCTCTAACGAAATCTAGATCGTTCAAAAGAACTGAGTTACATTCTCTCAGTTCTAGCAATAGATGGGTACACAATACATTCAATCACCTGCCCCCCCTTGGAATAGTTGATGTCTTGTCAAATTCTAACTCCTAATTTGTTAGGAGACAATAGGGAATTAGTGTAAGTAAATAAAATTATGAATTTTACCCCGCGAAAATCTAGTTAAATAGACCACTTAAATTAATGTCTGCACCCTCATCAAATAATAAATCCCTAAACATTTCTATTTTTTCTGCATGGTGAGAATTAGCAACTTTTATCAATCCACCTAAAGCCTCGACTGTTTCAAACGTAGTAGAATTCACAATCAACATGGGTACATCTAATGCTGAAGCTTCATGTCGGACATACTCCACAGGTTCAAATCCACCAGTAAGGATTAGTCCTCTAGTAGAAGTTGATAATGCCGCCAGTTGTATATCAGGACGATCTCCCCTAACTACAACAACTTTATTATCTATTGCACCAAAATAGGTTTCACCAGAATCCATAATATTGCCACCAATAAGAAAATTGTGAATTAAATGGCGGCTGTTATCACAACCATTAACCCAGCTGCAGTTTAAATATGAACTAATCTCTAGCATTGTAACCGCCAGTAAGCGGCGATCTTCAGGAATAACTCCCAACAACCTCATGTTAGATTTTTGTGATTGCTCAGTCATGACACGAACCGTTTCGTTAAATCTATACCGAGTAATCGAGTTAAGGAGCACTCCAGACAGGAATCCCCCAAAGGTTTTATTTAACTCCAACCAGTCAATATTATCTAAACCCTTCGCTCCACTAATTACAATAACTCCTTTTGCCCCTGATTGTTCTATGATTTTCCTGGAAATATTAGTTAAGTCTCTACCATCTATAGAAATTGATGGACCTTCAATGATCAGGGTTTCAAAAGTTTGGGAAACAGTCGCTATTTTATCGAGTACTAGATTTACAACATCATCCTCATTACAACTAAGCATCTCACTTATTGTCATTACTTTGAGTGTTGAAACGGAGTCATTTGAAGTTTGACCAGTCAACTTATACCCAAATTCCGCATCGTCATCAGAATCAATCGTATCCCACATTAGTTTAAAGTATCCCACTTTTTCATTTAACCTAATCCGCTCCTGAGCTAAAGCCAGACTCAGAAGCGTTTTCCCAGAGCCAGGAATATCAGAAGTAACGTATAAAAGATTCATTCCCACTCGCTTTTTTACGCATGATTAATCTTTACGACAGCGTATTCTAGCACGCACGTATAACCAAAGATAGTTACCTAAACTTGACACTCTGCAAGGGTGTAATTAGTATTAAAAGTGCCGGCCGAGGTAGCTCAGTGGTAGAGCAGTGGACTGAAAATCCACGTGTCGGTGGTTCAATCCCGCCCCTCGGCACCAGGCTTCTTCGTAGGCATTGCAATATTAAGAGCGGAAGTAGCTCAGTGGTAGAGCACCTCCTTGCCAAGGAGGGGGCCGGGGGTTCGAATCCCCTCTTCCGCTCCATTTACTAGGCACAAATGCCCTAGTTATGGAGTATATTCCCTAATTCCTGACTCCTTTTTACTGCAAAGTTTACTGCAATGTTGTTTGAAAACTGCTCTCACTGCACCCAAACCTGACACTAGATTGTTGCTTATGTCGTGGTGTTTGAGTTCGAGGTTTCGGGGTGGGGTTGGGTCTCTGAGGGGTGAGTGATGGCGTTAGTATTTGTTGGTTGTTCTGGTTGTTTTAAGACGTTGGGGTATGGTTTGGAGTTCTGTTTATGGGTATATGCCTATGCATGACAGACTTATGGAAACAAAAAGGGTAGTAGAGATGAGGGGCGAGTTACTATCTACAACTTAAAGGAAGTGGGGCACCGATTACGGTATCTGTATGACATTCTGAATTCCACCACATCCTAATAGTCTCTGTGCTATCACCGACCTGGTATGTAATAGCGACAACGTCCTTTCCTGAAGCTGAATCAGGATTCGTTTTCATCTCTTTTACTACGATGAAGTCAACAAGTTTAGAATTATTCAGTTCAGTTTCCAACTCTTCAGTTCGGTTTTTCAGAACATCTATTTGTTTTTGGATGGCAGTGTTCTTTTCAAGCTGAGCAATGTGTGCTTTCTTTAGGTTATCAACTTCCTGTTCAGTAGGCCCAGTCGAACAGGCAAGCACGGTAAACATCAGCATGGCTATAACAAATAGTCTTTTCATATCGTGTCTTTATATTATAAATGGTATCCGCTAGAGTTGAAACTGCATCGTCATTATTCACGCCTACCTTTATATATAGGGTATGTACACGATTGCACACTATTAAAAAAGGAGTTATCCGCAATCAAGCGGGTCATTTGTCCTAGAGAGATATAGATATATATCCGCTACCTACCTAACAACAGCCGAAAAACTTGTAGCTGGGACTTATTATGAAATGATAAAATATAGTTTTAGGACGGTAAATTATGACAGCTAAAATGATGAATGGAATATTGTTTATAATCGCGGGTCTTGGTTCAATCGCTGTTTATATGGTTCTAGGCGAAACAGGACTTCTAGGTACGGCGCATACAGAAAAAATTGCTGCTTATGCATTGGTTACTATCCCACTAGCTTTTATGATGACAAGGAATGTTGCAAGAAATCCTTTCATTGATACAGGATTACTAATAATAGTTGTTGGTTTGACCATGGGACTTGTTGGAGATGCTATAAACAGTACAGAAATAAGCGCCGAATCTGACTTAATTGCAGAAGCGGTTGGAATGACAGCTTGGTCTATTATGTATCTTGGATATTTCATAACTGGAATAGGATATTTACAAACCAACCTTTTCCCTAAATGGCTATCGGGTTTATTATCAGTTGTCTCCTTAGTAACGTTTGCTTCTATTGCTATCTCGAGTCCTGAGTTTTTATCAAACAACGGTGAAAGCATTGTGATACCTTTATGGATGCTTAATAGTCTAGTTTTAGTCATCTTGGGAATATTCACTATGAGAAGAGCAGAGTGAACTGATAACTCAGAAGGCGCTAGCGCATAAACTTCAAACTGCATCGCCATTAATCACGCTTACATTCGGTATAGGCATAACCGTTCAACGTATACGTACTGCCAGTAGACGGTTACTGCAGCTGACCCGTTCAATAGACGCTATTAATTCTGAAAGATGTGATATTCACTTACGGCACTGACTACTTCTTGGCTATCAGTATCTACACCAGCTTCTTGTCTCATTCTAATTACCTCTGGGTCAGACATAAATGCCGTGATGCCTTCCATAGTTTCCGCTTCAGCTATATCATAAATTCTTGTTCCATCTTCGGTTTCCGTTGCCACTATTAGCTTTAGTCCATTTTTTTGCATATGAGACTTTAAGTCATCAACTAGTTTCAACCAGCTTTCAAAGCTGCATTCTTTGGTTTTTTTGAATGTTGTCAGAAATCTCATTTCTTTTCCCTTCCTATTCTCAATTTAGATTATAAAGACCCGAGATAGATTGTCGAGTATTACTCAGTAATTACTAAAATTACTGAGTAATACCTGTTAGCCTTATCTCACTCAACTAAGAATACAACTTCTTGAGAATCTAAATTAACACCTGCATCTGTTCTAAGTTTAGCTATCTCAGGGTCTTGCAAACCTTCTTGCATTCTCTCCATAGACTCTACTTCAAGAACTTGGTAAATTTTATTTTCATTATCTTGGGCATGACCATATGCCAAAACTTTAACCCCATATTTTTCTCTTTGAGAATCTGTACTCAAAAAAAGATTTTTCCAAAGCTCGTAACCTTTTGTAAGTTCCGAACTGATTATAATTTTCATGACTCCTCCTTCATATTTAGCCTTAAGATATTATCATGGTACATATTACTACAACATTCTTTTTACAGTAAGACCAAGGAAAAGGACTGCCAGTAGGCGGTTACTCCAGCTTACCCGTTCAGTAGACGCTTAGTGTAATATAGAGGCATGAAAAGGTCTAACGAAGATAGCAGCGTAGAGCGGGGCGCAGAAGCTGGTGAAAGGGCTTCCGAAGTTGAAAGTTGGAAAAGGTCTATTCAGGAGTGCCGAGATGATGAGGAAGCTATAACAGAGGTGCTGGTGCAACTACTGTTGGGGTGGCAACGAGGTCAAATCTCCAAACCAATTGTAGACAACGTACTCAGCTTCCGGCCGATGCTAATATCCTTGAGAAAGGCTTCTATGAGAGTGAAGAGACTCACGCAATGACAAAATACCCAAAAGCAACTGACAAGTATTACTAGTAATATTACTGTATTGGATTGGGATTTGATTAGAACAATCTTAATAAGTTTAGCTGTCGCAGGCATAGCTTTTTTCCTTTATAACGTACGGAGAAATGGTGAAGTTGTTGTTATTGAGGATGGTCGTGTAATTAGGAAACAGGAAGAAATTAGCAAGCCAAGTTTTATATTATGGACGATAACTTTGTTTGCATGCTTAGCTGTAATCTTTCTAGCAGGCTACTGGGTTATTGCTAACCAAAGAGCGTGAGCATAAGGAGTAAATCATGAACTTACTGTGGGGCGCATTAGGTATATTTGTTCTAATAGTAGGGATTCTTGTTTATTCGGTGATTCGTTCTAAAGACAAGGAGTGGTGAGAGGATTAATTCCTTTTTTATAGGTATGAATACACCTCAAGATAATTCAGGTTTCCAAAATGAAGTTGCCACCACATACGAACGAGTGGGAGGGCATGAGTTCTTTGTGGAACTTGTTGAACGATTCTATGAGTTTGTAGAAGCGGACCTCTCTCTACGATCCCTCTATCCAGAAGACCTGGAGCCAGGTAAAGCCCACCTAGCCGCTTTCCTGTCGCAGTACTGGGGAGGGCCACACCGATATTTCCTGGAGCGGGGCCACCCTAGACTTCGCCATCGCCACATGCAATTTCCCATAGGCCAGGAAGAAAGGGACACATGGGTGACACACATGATCTCCGCACTGGACTCTATGGAGATTTCGGTGGATGACTCCACACAAATGGAGGACTACTTTAAAAGTACCGCCACGCTGATGATAAATCGTTGATTGGCACCCTACTAGCCGAGGATCATGATAAGGCTAGACGTCTTTCCTTGGTTGCTAAACTCTGTGATATACAGAGAGGCCTAAGTCTTCTCATTGGGATGTTGGATTGATAGTCCATTCCACCAACACATCATTTGCTTTGTAGATATGCATATTTACAAAACTAATGATGTGAATTCCTGACAATTCAATATCAATGTCTACTGTGTCGGCAGCGACTGTATCTCCGGAATAAATGGTATCACTCAGGGTATCCAAAACAACTAAGGTAATCTCTCCTTCTCCTACCCCTCCGCCCAGGTTAGCACCCGAACCTTCTGACTCGTCTGCCCAAAAAGCTGCTAATACAGAAGGATCACCCTCACCTTGGGATCTACCTACCGCTTGGAATCTAATTCGAACCAGGTCACCTGCGTTGACTTCAATCTCCGTATTTTCGAATTCGCCAGCAGAGACAAAGAATTCAGCTGTTCCCACACTCGTTTCTCTGGCTGGTTCGTCTGATGCAGATGCTCCTTTAGCGGCTTGAGATGAAGCTGTCGATCCGTTGGAGTCAGATGTCGTTTGGATCGCAGTTGAACTTGATGATGCTGTAGGCTCAGTGTCATCACTGCCTCCTCCACAAGCAACTATCGATATGCTTAGGATCATGCTAAGTAGCAAAGCCGGTATTATACGGACTAACTTGGTGCTACTAAGTAACTGTTTTGCAATCTTGTTTTGTCTGACTATCCTTTTCATGAAACTACCTCTGTTTGATGGTTTTGAGCCGAGTTGAGAGTCTCTCTTACTTTGGAACTTCCGGATGGGTCATTCAGTTCGCAAGCTGGGGGAAGCACATCTTAACGGAAGCGGGGAACCGATTACAATATTACTATCCGACATTACCAATAATACCAAAATTCTTTTTACAGTAAAATTTACAGTAACACCGAGGTACAGCGAACCCCACAAGTGGCACGGTTAGATACTCTTCTTGGTACACGGGAACGTGTGGGGCTATACTGAAACAGGGAACCCCCTCATTGCCAAGGAGAGGGTCGGGGGTTAGAATCCCCTCTTCCGCTCCATTTATTAGGCACGAATCCACAGACTTGGTCTCAGCCCGCTCCTTTTGCACACCAGTTTGTGCACCAATTGATTCTTCAGCCGCGAGCAGGACAAAAACAACTATATTTACTAAGATGTTACAATTGTACTGTCCCGTCTATCACATGGGACATTCACATGGGACTTTCTATCCCATGGCAATGGTTCCATGATGGGTCGCCCCCTATGGAACCATTGTTTTACCCCTTAGTCAGTAGAGGGCAATGTCGTCAACTGGACTTAGATAGCAATATTGGGTGCTCGGCTGATTCTTTGAATCCGGCCGCGTTCCGGTGACCGCCACCTCCTCTTAACTTGGCTACTGCACTCACATCAAAATCTCCTAGATTCCTATCCGAGCGTAAACTCCATACCTTGAGACCATCACCCTGTACAGAAAAGCATGCCCCAAAAGGGTATCGGGTATTCTTGGCGAGTTCACCGGCTACCTCACTACCATGTTGTGTCTCATTTACTGCAAGTACTACATGGGTGTCAATTGTTACTTCAAATGCCTTTGCAACTCTCTGTTGAATCTGTATTCTCTCGGAGCGCAATATCGCTTCCCCTTCTGTCTTCCATCTGCAATCACTAGAAACAACTAGATCCATTTCCTTCCAACTATCGAATGTCCTTGGAAATGATCGCCTCCAGGCTTTATTCTCTTCAGTATGAGGGAGTTCTTTAGTCCATAGGTCGTAATCTTGTACGTATTCCAATAACAGGGGAATGGGTTTATTTGGATGAAAATATTCCCATGCCAAGACAGCACCAGATTTATTCATATCAAAATGTGCGAATGGCAAATCTGCTAAGTCATCCATTGCAGTTTTATGATGATCTAACACAACCAGTTTGCACCGAGCGGCAACGCTCTGGAGTATGTCACGCGGATACGAGAAGTCGACCACATAAACAGTCTCATCAAATGAGACATCCGGAAAAGGTTGCCCGTGCTGGACTGGAATATATTCGGCTTGGTACCCATGTTTGAGCCAAATAGCGTAAGCGGCTCCGAATCCATCATCACATCCATCATGGTATAGAACCTTCATTTTTCGATCTCCTGAATTAGCCTTCCTTAATATTACTATTATTACTCAGTAATATTAAGGAAGGAAGTCGTTCATTAGACTATACTGCCCCCAGAGGCAAACATGGAAATCAGACGCCATCACAACATGACTATGGATTCTGCGGTGCAGTTGGCCGGTCAGATCCTACCAGGATTCATGGAAAAGGCTGGTGATAATGTCTCGAATATACAACAGCAATGGGATGGTAACGTGTTGCGCTTCGCCTTCCACACTTATGGCATGAATATCAAAGGCACTTTCCTGGTGACTGATGATGAGATCATCATCGAATCCGAGTTACCTTTTATGGCCCGTCCATTTGAAGGACGCGTCCGGTCTGCCATAGAGCAACAGCTAGACATCTTGCTTTCATAATTCCAAATTCGCAGACTTGGTCGCAGACGCCCATTGCCATTGGCTTACATAGGCTTATAGATTTAGGCGTGAATAGCTTCATAGGTTTACATCCATTTGCAAGCTAATGGGTCAGTCATTGTTATTGCCAAGGAGAAGGTCGGGGGTTAGAATCCCCTCTTCCGGTCCATTCGTCTAGTCACAAGGCCGATATGGCCATAATAAACAGATTCCAAAGAATTTAAATTAACGTAGTTGCCATCCTTAAGAAAAAGTTTAACCCTATAACAATAAGAATAGTTCCACTAATCCTACTAATAATGACCTGTCTTTTCTTAATAAACTCCAGAACGCCTGCGCCAGTTACTGCTATAGATACAACTATGTACCATAAAGCATCAATTGTAGCCGCGGTAACACCCATAAGCCCAGTTTCTTGCCAACCATAACTAGAATCAACCAATTGACTAAATATAGCTAGGAAAAATATAGCAATCTTGGGATTAAACAAAGCTAAGAGAAATCCCTCTATCCACGCTCGCATTAGTAAAGTAGGGCTGGATGGACCATCTTGCGTGTCCACTATTTTTAATACCTTACTTGAAAATACCGAGCGTAATCCAATGTAAATTATTAGTCCAGTCCCCAATAATTGCATCGTCACTAATAAACCTTTGTGACCCGCTAAAATACCTACTAATCCAAATGCGGTCACCATAGCCCACCAAGCAATACCTACACCATGGCCTAGACTAGTGAAAACCCCATAACTCCGGCCAAATGACAAAGAGTTCCCTATGACCACAGCCAAACTAGGCCCTGGAGACATAGCCCCAAGCAAACAAACCAGAGCTAATTGCAACCATGATGTTAGTTCCATAGGGTATGAACCAGTTTCTCATTCATATTGCTTATTTTATTCCATAGTCAATTATCATTTTCATGAGTTTAATAGTTATGCCCAAAGAAAGACAATAATAGCTACATGTTGTTGCTTTATATGCCTATAGAGTTCATAATGACGCCCAAATAACGACAGTCGGTCTTACGTCTAACGAAAGACGTAGTTATGCGAACCAGGGCCTATAAGGCAAAAGGAGGATATCAATGGGAATAGTTCGTAGTACAAAAATAGGTTTATTGTTATTGTCCATAACCATGCTAGCCTTTCTATTAGTAGGATGCGGAAGCACTAGTCAGGCAGTAAAGATTGGACTTTTAAGTCCCCAAACTGGTCCTATAGCACAATACGCACCCGGATTTGAGGATGCAGGTAAGGTAGCTATAGACGAACTCAACGCCACGCATCAGGGGGATTTCGTGTTTGAGTTAATTGTTGGCGACTCAGGTTGTGACGGCACTCAAGCCGCGACAGCCGCGCAAACACTTATTGATAGTGGCGTTTCTGCAATCGTTGGAGCAGCCTGTTCAGGTGCAACTACTGGCGCAATCGCGGTAGCTGCTCCCGCAGGAGTCCCGATGGTGTCTTACGCAAGCACCTCACCTGCCCTAACTACGGCAGACGATAATGGGCATTTCTTCCGCGTTGTTCCGAGCGATGCTCAGCAAGCCGTTGCCCTAACCGATGTGGCAGCTGCAGCCGGTGCAAGTAATCCAGCAGTCTTGTACATGACAAATGATTACGGCTCGGGGCTCGGAGATAACTTTGCATCCAACTGGTCAGGAAGCGTCTGTACTTCCGTCGGATACGATCCCTCTGAAGGATCTTATGATGCTTCTGCTTTAGCCCAGTCCGTGATTGACGGCGGCTGTGATTCCGCTCTGCTGATGTCCTATGCCACTGATGGTGCGGCAATAATGGAAGCACTTTCGTCACAAGGATTCAAAGGCACGATCATCGGCGCTGACGGTCTGGCCGACGCAGCTTTCCTCACATCATTCACCGACTCAAGCGCAGTTGATGGCCTCATTGCAACCAGGCCTCGCCCAGGTGTGGAATCCGAAGCTAAGTCCACCTTTGAGGCAGCTTACGCTGCTGCGGGCGGTGCTGATGGAGCCATCTATACCGGCGAGACCTATGATGCAATCAAACTTGTAGCTGCAGCCATAGTTTCCGCTGGAGATGGAAGCCTCGTGGGAGCAATTAATAGTACAGGCCAAAATTATGTCGGAGCCAGCGGAACGCATACATTTGACGCTGCTGGCGACGTCCTTGGTACTGGATACGAGGTCTGCCAGTTTGATGGCACAGCATTCTCATGTCCGCGTACCTGGACCCAAGATGGTGGACTAAAGTAACAGACCCTAAAACCCAAAATTTTGGTTACGAGATTGGCCTGCAGTCGGCGATATAACCGGCGCAGGCCAGATTCGTGTAACCCACAAGGTGAGGGGTGGTGCCTGAACATACACGATTGTCTCTAAAAGAAATATGGCAACGATTTAAAACCAGTCCATTGTGGCTACGTCAAATGGTATTGGGGCTATTCCTTCTATGCGACTCATATCTTGGAATGATTTATGCCGCGGGAATCATTGGCTGGTCCGGCCTATTAACAAGCGAATTAAAATGGCTAGTATTATCGATTGAAATGATGGCCGGTGGTCTGATGTTTGTTCGAGCATTACTCAGTCAGACACAGCCCAAATGGAAGGGTTTGGTTACGGTTTCAATCCCACTTCTCGTAGTTTTAATGGCTTTCGGAGTTCTTGAACTATTGTTGACTGGCTTAGGTCGATCAGCAACGATGAATTTCAATCTTTCTTCTATCGGAATAAGTAGCCTCTACTGGGCGGCTGTCTATCTCAGTATTGCAATTGGTTTGACCCTGACTTACAAGGTCCAACACTTCGCTAACTTTGCCCAGGCCGAAATGATGCTCTTGGGATCGTACGTAGCCATTACATTAATGTGGTCAGATAGGTTTTTCCCGATATCAAATGCCCCTAAAGACGGGGTCCTCAACTGGGAGCTGTTAATCTGGGCTGGAATCAGCGCCTTTGTTATCAGTGGCATTGTTGGCGTAATTATCGACAGAACAGTTTTCAGAAAACTTCGAAACAAGATGGGAACACCCCAAGTTATGATGATTGCTTCCCTTGGAGTATCCATGGTTGTCCGTGCCATACTCTTTATGCGATATAGTGCAAGTACCCATCGCTTCGTCCCAGATCGGGACTTCAGGCTCACGACATCCACATTCGAGATACCTACGGAGCGATTGCAACTCCATCTAGGTGACCGTGTTAACGCCCCTTTAATGGAACTTGCTCCAAGCGTTAACGCATATGCATTCTCATATACGAAGGTAGCTCTTGTTGTAGGGGTATTCGGCGCCGTCTTGCTCCTATTGTTTCTCTTAAATCGCACACGTCTCGGCAGGCAGATGCGCGCAGTAGCTGATAATCCGGACCTGGCGGCATCAAGTGGGATCCATCTGGAACGTGTCTATAGCAATACCGCCTTTCTTTCAGCTGGAATTGCCGGACTTGGAGGCGCGCTGCTCGCAGCAATCTTACCGATTAATCCTGAACTTGGACTTATGCTACTGCTACCAGCTTTTGCGGTAATCGTACTCGGCACGATTGGATCTATACCGGGTGTGATCATTGGAGCCCTAATTGTAGGTCTTCTAAGAGCTATATCTGAACCCGTGTTAGTCGGTGCAGGGAATGCCCTTGATCGCCCTACAGCCAGTGGCTTCGCCGAAGTAATGCCCTTCGTTTTTTTGGTCGGAGTACTCCTGTTAGCTCCACGCGGCATTGGCTCCGCGATTGAAAACTGGAACATCGAACGAATCAGGAACCGACGCTTGATTCAACAAAACAGCAATCATGCACTAATGAATACAACATCGGATATGCTCGGACCTGTGTCAAGCATGCTGGCCAGGGGATCGGTCTACATCGACCAAATCAACGAATTTAAAGACAAGGTAATCGGATTAATGGTGAATACGGTCGCTTCCGCTTGGGCCATACCAGACAAATGTTGGTCCCGTGTCTCAGCAGTTATACGATCAGCTTGCAGCTTAATTCCTGGCACTCTGTCAAGGTTGGGTGTCCCATTAACGAATCCAATCCGAATAGCTCGGGATACTGAGCGAGGATCCTGGATTGCATTTATACTGTTTTTCCTCCTCCTGGTGACCATAGTTTTATTACTTCCCAGCGTAACCGCGCTTACCAAAACCATGCAGGTTGCTCGCATTATTTCTCTCCTGGGAATTTTTGGATTGGCCTGTTTCTCACTCAATCTCCATACTGGTATAACAGGTATGACTAATTTCGGTGTGATATTTTTCGTCGGAATCGGCGCCGTCACCGTTGGATTACTTTCCGCTCCAGTAGAGACGAACGGATATGGTTGGAACCCATGGATGGCGACAATTGTTGCAGTGTTGATAGCGGCAATAGCAGGCTGGTTACTTGCTTATCCGACGGCCAGATTACGAATGGATTACTTTGCCATAGTGACCATTTCGCTCGGTGAAATGCTCAGAATCTCTCTCCAAGCCGAGCCTATGCTCCGAGCCGGAACAGTAACCTCCGCCATAGGCATATCACAATTTTCTAGGCCTCTGGAGAGTTGGTGGGAAAATGGACCGTCTGGAACGATGGGCAACTTGCTCGGTCTACACGTCGACGCACCATATGTCGTCCTACTTGCTATCTTAGCGATTATTTCTTTGGTTGCGGTCTGGATTCTGCTCAATACTATACTCTCCTCTCCGTGGGGACGTATTCTTCGTTCAATCAGAGAAGATGAGGTTGTGAGCCAGCATCACGGACACAACATACTCATGCACAAAGCCGCAAGCCTTGCCCTTGGAGCTGCAATCGCAGCCCTTGCAGGAGCACTTTGGGCATGGCTCAACACGAACGTATGGCCAGAATTCATGAACCCGGTTCGCACGACATTTCTCATTTGGGCTGCCTACATCATTGGAGGGCGTGCCAATAACCGTGGGATGATTATTGGCGCATTCGTAATTGTCATCGTTGAATTCCTCTTTAATGTTATGGTCGTCTCAAGAGGAAGCGCAAGCCTACCGTTCCACAACATGACTGCTTATCTCGATAGTGTATTCTCATGGTTGGTAGTAAACGTTGGGGGAATCATATGGTCAGATCGATCTATTACCGAAATTTTTGCTAAAGGGGATGTTCTCATATCGCTGCCGCACCTCAAGCTAGCACTCATTGGGACAGTAATTGTAGGAGCATTGCTTATGTCTTCGAAAGGGCTTTTGCCAGAAGTTCCAAGCAGGCCTCAACGCCCCACTACAATAGCTTCAAATCCGATTGAAGAAGAGGGTAACAAATGATAACGACAATGCCTGCTCTTCGAATATCAGGTCTGACCAAATATTTCGGCGGATTGAGGGCGGTTGACCAAATTTCGTTTCAGGTTGAAGAAGGTGAACTTGTTGGGCTAATCGGCCCTAATGGGTGTGGCAAAACTACCACATTCAATTGCATTTCCGGTTTGTTAGAAGTGACTTCTGGAAGCATAGAAGTACTGGGCAAGATTGCCACTGGCATGAGGCCCGATCAGATACAGGGTTTGGGATTAACAAGGACATTCCAACACACCTGGCTCTGGCGTGAAATGACAGTGATCGAAAACCTTCTTGTTCCTCCTCGAAATCAGTTTGCTCCTAACATTTTATCTGCGCTCCTGCGACCCGGTTCCCGATACAAAGAAAACCAGCGAGTAATAGATGCGTATTCTACTCTCGACTTGTTGGAGATGTCGCACATGGCGCACAACCTTGCGAGCGAGCTATCCGGAGGACAAAGTAAGCTTGTCGATATTGGCCGTGCTTTGATGAGTTCGCCTAGGTTTCTCTTGCTCGACGAACCGGTCGCTGGTGTTGCTGGACCACTTGCCGAAAGAATTTTTCAAAACCTCCGAACTCTAACATCAGATAAAGGAATTGGCATGTTAGTGATCGAACATAACATGGATTTCATCCTCCGTCGTGATGTTGACAGAATTATCGTCATGGATAGAGGACGAATATTAATGGAAGGCGCACCTGATGAAATCAGGCAGAGTAGGGATGTCGTTGAAGCCTATCTCGGCGACACTGGGCAGCCACAAAATGAATAGGATACTTGAAATCAAAGGCCTCGAAGGAGGTTACGGCTCCGTTCAGATCCTGAACGGAATTAATCTATATGTTGATGAGGGGGAATTCGTCACGATTATTGGTCCTAATGGATGCGGGAAATCGACATTCCTTAAAGTGCTTTTCGGGCTTGCTACGATCCACAAAGGCACCGTTTTGCATTATAGTTCAGATGTCTCCGGATGGCGCACAGACAAGTTAGTTGAACGTGGGATTGCCTATGTGCCTCAGGTAGATAATATTTTTCCCTCCCTGTCAGTTCGCGAAAACCTGCAAATGGGCGGAATACGGTTAGCCCCCAAAAAACTTAAACCGGGTATAGAACGAGCCGTTAGCATGTTTCCTGAATTGGAACTCCGAATGAATGACTTGGCTGCCTCATTGTCTGGTGGAGAAAGACAGATGCTAGCCATATCTCGTGCACTTATTTCAAATCCTAGCTTCCTCCTCTTAGACGAACCGACTGCAGCTCTTTCACCCAAATATCAACAGCAAATTTTGACAAATCTTGACGCTCTTCGTAGTAAAGGAATCTCAATACTTCTAGTAGAACAGAATGCAAGATTATCACTCTCTAGGTCTGATCGTGGATACATATTCTCCAATGGGAAAGTAGTTCATACTGATAATGCCAAAAACATTCTTAACGATCCCAAAATTGGTGACTATTTCCTTGGATTGCATTCCTGAATGTGTAAAGATTCTTGAAGTAAAGCGAAAACACACGAAGGGAACCACCTAACTTAACTCAACTTAGTTGAGTGCTCCTAATAACTCTGCCGGCTGTATTACCTGTAAACTCCCCTTCGTCTACGCTAATTACGCCATTAACTAAAACATATTCTATTCCTAATGGGTATTGATGCGGGTCACGGAAGGTCGATTTATCAATAACTGTCTTGGCATCAAAAACCACTATGTCTGCATCTCCACCAGGCTTTAGTAGACCCTTAGAGTGCAGACCTAATCTCTGTGCTGGGAATGAAGTCATTTTCCTTACCCCTTCCTCCAATGAGAACAAACCCTCTTCTCTTACATATTTCCCCAATACCCTTGGATAAGTACCATAGATTCTGGGATGTGGATTCCCTGGGGAGTATAGGCCGTCAGATCCAATCATTGTATAAGGGTGAGACATCACCACACGTACATCCGATTCAGCCATAGAAAAAACCACCATTCCAACGGCACATTGTTCTTCTTTCAAAAGGTCCAAAATTGTATCAATATATTCCTGTCCTCTCAGCTCACTTATTTCTTTAATCGTCAACCCTATGAATCTCTGATTGAGTTCAGTGGCCAAAGTAGTAATCAAAATATCACCGAGATCACCTCCCATTCTTGATTCACCCTTGTTGGCCAAAATTTCACTTCTGATTTTGCATCGGATATCAAAAGTCTCTAATCTCTGTACAACATCTTCAACTCCACCTTCCTGTGCCCAAGGTGGAAGTACCGCCTGCAAGGTCGTGCTTCCAGCAATGTATGGGTATTGGTCCAAAGTAACGTCTAAACCATTGTTTCGAGCCTCAACCAACATGGACAAAGAATCAGAAACCCTGCCATGGTTTAGCTTACCTGTTGCCTTATGATGAGAAATTTGCACAGGTAGTCCCCCGCTAATTCCAATATCTATGGCTTCTCTTACAGAGTCCAATAGTTTATCTCCCTCATTCCGCATATGAGTAGCATAAAAGCCACCATAATCCGCACTCACTTTGGCAAGTCGAATAATTTCAGAAGTCTCAGAATACGCCCCCGGAACATAAACCAATCCTGTCGAAAGCCCAAATGCTCCTGATTCCATCGCCTCTTTCACTAAGGATTCCATATAAAGTATTTCTGAATCTGTGGGCGGTCGTTGTTCAAAACCCATGGCAGCGATTCTTACGGTGCCTTGACCTACTAGAAAAACTAAATTGGTAGAAGGATGTGAATCCTCAACCGCCTGCAAATATTGATCGAAGGTTTGCCAATTCCAGTTGACACCAGAAGGAGGAGTAATAAATGCCATGTATTTTCTAAGTGCATCTCGAGTAGAAGGATTTAGAGGTGCAGCTGTAAATCCACAATTGCCTCCAACCTCGGTAGTTACTCCCTGACGTAATTTATAATCCTGCACCTTTTTATAAAACAAAGTGAGATCAGGATGACTATGCATATCTATAAACCCTGGGCATACGTATTTACCCCGAGCATCAATTTCAATGTCACCGCTACCATCGATCTTGCCAATATCTCTGATAACCCCATCTTCTATAGCAATGTCAGCTTTGTACCAGGGATTACCTGAACCATCTATAATGCGTCCATTCTTGATAACAACGTCACTCATCACAACCCCCTTTAAAAATTTCTTCTGTGCTCGACCACCTGAATCAGTGTCTTCGCAAATACACAAATGGTGCTTTCTAATGGAGTATCAAATAGAATGAATTTTATTTCAAAAACATAATACGATTTGGATTACAACCTAGCTAAATAAGCCTTGTGTAATAAACATTAGGTTTACATGGTTCTAACATCGGGTTCGATAGGAAGGGATTCATCTCCCCCTTGGAATAAATTCCATGGTTCAAACGATTCAACAAAAACTTTTGCTCCCTGTAATTCGGGGATTCCTTTTACTGCTCTTCCAGGGTCATACCCCAATGTTGTTGCGAAAGCATCAAAGCCATTTCGTGTCTTTCTAACTGCTCCAAGTGTTATAGTTTCACCTGTCTCAATATCTAAAATCAATTTCTGTCCATTCCTACTTTCTTGCCAATAGATCTTCACCATTCACCATCCTAAATAGAAGCTTTTTTCTTTATTAATCTAAACGAGATCTAACATGTCTATTTGCTTAGCCACATTACTATCTGCAATCAATGCTTTAGAGGCATATAATTGATCTGACGGATACGGCACCATAAGTCCTTTCAACAAACGAGTTCCTTGGCTTTTTGTGTTCAACCATAGGGTTTCTCCTGCTTCATTCAATATCACAGGCATTCTTAAATGAATAGAGGCCATTAATTCATTAGGTTCACAAGTGACAATAGTGCAAGTATCAATTTGTTCACCATCAGGGGCTGACCATGTGTCCCACAAACCCGCGAAAGCAAAACTTAACCCTGATTTCAATTGTATAAAATAAGGGGTATTTTTTCCATTAATTCTAGTCCATTCAAAAAAACCATCAGCTAATATTAGACACCTTTTGCGATGGAATGACTCCCTAAAAGCAGGTTTGAGATCAATCGTTTCGGCCCTGGCATTTATCATTCTTGCACCAAACTTGGAATCTTTAGCCCAAGATGGTATAAGCCCCCATTTCATCATCATTGCTTGACGGCCACCATGGTCTACAACAGTCAATATCCTTTCAGTCGGAGAAACGTTTCTACTAGATTTGTAAACACCTGTTAAATCTGAGAATTTAAACCTGGAGCCCAAGACTTTTATATCGGAATATAAAGCGAATCTCCCACACATTAACCTTACCTCCTCAGCAGCACTCATGAGACATGAGCACATCTAACAATAGATTATCCAAATGGCCCACAGTGTCTCAATAATTTATGAGGTTATTTGACCTTAAATTCCAGGTCTACATTTATACCATTCAGCATATTGTTGATAGGCATATGCCATTCGAAATATCGTTGATTCTTCAAACGGACCTGACGCAAATTGCAATCCTATAGGCATGCCATTTGCATTAAAGCCGCATGGAACAGATATTGCTGGCATACCTGTTTGATTATATGGGGCATAAAAGCTTCGTTCAGATATTAAAGCTCCAACAGGTTTCTCATTGAAAGGCCATGCTGGCCTGGGAGATGTCGGCGTAACAATAGCGTCAACTTTTGTAAGAACCTGTGCAAATTCACGCGTTATCTTAGCCCGTACTCTCTGAGCTTGGATGTAATCATTAGAGGAGTAAAGACCTCCAGTATAAAGGTGTCCGATAAAATTTTCTCCATAATTTTCAGGTTGCCCCTTGAAGCCAGAAAGGTGATAAGCAAATCCTTCCGTCATACATATCACATTGTTGGCTATATTTGCATACTCCAAAGACTCAATATGAATTTCCTCTATATTCGCCCCTAAGGCCTCCAAATCAACTAATGCTTTTTCACAAGCCTCTATAGTTTCAATATCAATATCCCCAGCTTCTTTATCAAAACAAAAGTGTTTGGGGACACCTATCGTCATTCCTTTAATATCACCTGTTAATGAATCCATATAATTAGGAACACTAGACCTGCTAGTAGTAGGATCTTTCTCATCGAATCCTGCAATAGCCTGAAGCATTACAGCATTATCTTCAACAGACCATGTCATTGGACCACAATAATCTAAAGACCAACTTATAGGGATTACTCCATATCTACTCACACGACCATATGTAGGCTTTAGACCAACGATGCCACAAGCTGCGGCAGGTCCTCTTACTGACCCACCAGTATCCGAACCCATCGAGCCCATGCATAAAGACGCAGCAACTGCGGCAGCAGAACCACTACTAGACCCTCCTGTAATATAATCCGTGTTCCATGGATTACGCGAATAATCGAATATGCTAGTTTCAGGTCCCCCAGCAGCAAATTCAAACATAGACAACTTGCCCAACATCATTGCCCCGGCTCGGTTCAACCTTTCAATCACGGTAGAGTCTACATCTGGGACCCGTGTCTCATAAACTTTTGATTGGGCTGTAGTTCTTATACCCTTGGTATCGTACAAATCTTTATGTGCTAATGGAATTCCATGTAGTAAGCCCTTGTATTGACCAGCAGATATTTCTGCCTCAGCAATTTTGGCTTCTTCCATTACTTGGTCAGCAAGTAGCGTGATGTAGGATTTTATAATAGGATCTACTCTAGCTATTCTCTCCATAAAGGCACTAACTAACTCAACAGGAGACAGTTTCCTGCCCTGAATGAGTTTGGCAGCCTCAGGAATAGTCAAAAAACACAATTCCAAGTCTTTGTCATTCATATATATAACCTATGCACTGTAAGCCGTAGGATCAAATATACCTGACACTTCTTCTTCATCAACTTCGATATCATGAAGATCATTCAATTTAGCAACAATCTGTTCGTATGCTTCAGTGAGTTTCTGGATACGATCATCATCTAAATCCAACCCGGTTCTACCCATAAGAGTTCTAACTTCTTTAGAAAGATCTGCCTTCATTTCCATCTCCATAAATAACCCTATACGACATGGTAACAATCAAAGTATAATCCCATAAGGGTATCGAAACAAGCCAACTCAGTTTCCAAAATTAGGGCTAGAACAGGTCTAAAAGTTATGGATAAGGAAATTAACAAGAACAACGAATATGCTAATCCTAACCTCTTGGTCGATACTGCATGGCTTAACGAACATATGTGCCAAAAAGACCTCAGGATTGTCGACTGTGACGTCTTAGAACAATATAAAAGAGCCCATATACCAGGGGCAGTAATCCAAAAGGATCACTATCAAAAAGGAGCTCCACCCAACCACCTCAATATAATGGGGCCGACAGAGTTCTCTGAAATGGCCAAGTCTCTTGGAATAGGAGAAGATACCCTAGTTATAGCTTATGATAATTCTCGTGGTCTTTACGCAGCACGTTTATGGTGGGCCCTAAACTACTACGGTCACACCAATGTAAAAGTACTTAACGGAGGATGGAAAAAATGGACCACGGAAGGCCGCCCGATAACTACTGACTCAACAATTCAGGCCACATCTTCTAAATTTGAACCACATGAGAATCAATCATTGATGAGTACTACAACCCAGATTCTAGATATTAAGAATAATAGAGAGGTCATTATTTGGGATGTTAGAAGCAAAGAAGAATACACAGGTGAAAATGACCGGGGCAATAAATTTGCAGGACACATACCAGGGGCTACACATCTAGAATGGCTCAACTTAGTTGATGAAAAAACCCATCTCCTCAAACCGGCTAAGGAATTATTTTCGTTGCTAGGTAATCACGGTATAACCAAAGACAAACGAATCCATTCATATTGACAAAGCGGCATTCGTGCGGCGCACGTTAACTTTGTCCTCAAATTACTCGGCTTTCCCAATGCCAGCAACTATGATGGCTCTTGGGGGGAATGGGGAAACCGAACTGACACACCAATTGAATAACAAAAAAGAATAAGGGTCTACGTAATATACATCACACCCTTAGTGACAAGCACAGAAGAACCTCCAACTCTAATTGCGCTTATTTCTCCATCCTTTTTATCAACTTCAATATTAAGAAAACTTTGTCGACCTATTTCAAAACCCTGCTCTATTTTCCATTTTATGGTGCCATCGGTATTTGATTCTAGAGATCCTAGGTATCCAGCCAACCCAACTGCGGCAGAACCAGTAGCCGAATCTTCTCCTATACCTTTAGATGGCCCAAACATTCTTGCTCTAATATCAACTCCAGCCGATTCTGGATCAAAAGTATATAGGTAGAAATCTGGTGCCCAATAGTCCATAAATTCACGTTCCCAGACCTCTCTATTTAAACGCGCCTTCTTTATTGCAGCTCTGTTACTAATAGGTATGAAAAGAAAAGGAAGACCGCAAGAGACAGACTGGGGTTTTAGTTTTTCATGAAGTATATCTGCAATATCAAGCGACAATACGTTGGCTATAGATTGAACTGAAGGATGTTCCGAACCATATATTGGAAGTTGAGGAGCAGTCAATTCGACGAAAGCAGGATAACCATCCAACTGATGAATTAGTACTGGCACAGGGCCAGATCCTTCTTCAAATACGATCTTGGTAATTTTATTGTCCAGGTTAACATCCCCTATTAAAGACAATATATGGGCTGCCCCGATCGTAGGATGTCCAGCAAATGGGAGTTCGGCATCAGGTGTGAATATACGAAGCGAGTTAGTGCAATCATCATTAGTAGAAGGAAAAACAAAGGCCGTCTCTGAAATGTTAAACTCAGCAGCTATATTCTGCATTTGCTGTGTAGTGAGTCCAGATGCTTGAGGAAAAACCGCTAGTTGGTTTCCTCCAAAAGCTTGATCGGTAAATACATCAGCCGTGTAAAACTCGTATTCTCTATTAAATTTAACTGACACTGAATGATTTCCCTAGTAGTGAATTTAAAACATGTGATACTGTTTATATGCCTAATAGACTTAAAGTTGTTGAGCCTCAGATATTCTATCTTTAACAAATTTCAGTACTTCTTCAGCCAATCCTATTGAACGTTCAGATTCCAGATCGTCGAAAAGATCTGAAGGTATACCGCCTGGCAAATAATTCGGGTAGCGCGTCAGGTTGTAATATTTATCCAGGAACATAGCATTAATTTTCAAAACATCAAACATCATGTCAAACATTTTTGCATCTTCACATAGATCGGCCAAAGAGTGACCCCAAACATCCTCGGCACCCTGGAAATACAAATAGCCTTTGACAGCTTTTTCACCAGCCTGCTGTCCCATAAAACAAGCTAGGTTGTGTCGTTCGTTCTCCCGAGCTATCTTTGCATCATAAAGATCATGCTCCGCCTGCTTAATCCAGCGTTCAGATTCTCTCTCCTTATTAAACACCATGAATGATTTCTCCTTTCCTTATAGCTAAGGCAAGGCAACTATTTTCTTTATATTCGGATTCTAGTTCAGCGGGAGTCAACACAAGAAATTCTACACCAACACTGGGAGAAAGATGACTATAAAAAAAATCAGGTCTCCGAACAAATGGACGATCGTCGTTCATAATCATCACCAAATTTAAAGACGTATCCTTCTCTACAACCCCTGGATATAGTGAATTAAGCAAAAAAGCCTTGATTACACCAAGACCTGGTAACCTTTCAACAATACTATCCAACTCGCTTTGCAAAATGCGTAAACGCTGCTCTGAGAAACCAATCATCAAAGGCATATATCAACCATCTCCTAAAATAATCATGTAAATCTATTTAAAACCGTAGCTCCAACGACCAGAGTTTGTTCAACATCAGGGTTCCTAGTAGGTCTCATAACGAACGTCATATTACTACCTATCAGTTATCCAGAAACAATATTCTGGCGGGAGTGGGAGGGAGTCGAACCCTCCCATCCCGGTTCTAGCGGGATACAGCGGATTTGAAGTCCGTGAGAGCCACCGGGCCCCATCCACTCCCGAGCCTGGAAATAGGATCCTTACAAGAATAAGCTACTAATCGGACAAAAACTGTTCGAACGTCCTTTCCAACAATCTATACAGCAGTCAATTTACGATGCTAGGACTGAATCTAATTTCTTTCTAAGTTGTCCCTTGGGAATTGCCCCTATAATTTGATCTATGGGTTGTCCATCCCTGAATATAAGAAGGGCTGGAATACTTCTGATTCCATATTTAACCGCAGTGATTGGATTAGAGTCCACATCCACTTTAGCAAAAGCCATTTGTCCATCAAACTCTTCTGCCAATTCATCAACCATAGGCGCTATCATTTTACATGGGCCACACCATTCTGCCCAAAAATCTACCAAAACCGGAATCTCTGCATTAAGAACTTTTTCCTCAAATTCTGCGTCAGTTACAGCAAAAGGCTCAGCCATCCTTGTCCTCCAAAATTAGGTAAATGTGTCGTTCTAATGTTGCCATTAGAACGACACATGTCAGTTTATACCTAGCATCTGTAAGGGTCAACACACGGTAAATGAATCAACCTTGGCACGATTACAACCTTGGTTTATAGTAGCTATGTGAGGTATCAATGTCCAAACAAGATATTATAGGCACCAACATACAACTAACCCTTCAAAATTGGGGAAGATTGGGATCGGCTATGGCATATCTCGATAATAGACTAGTTTTCGTTTTTGGAGGTATCCCTGGAGAAGAAGTTGTTGCCAAGGTTATTTCTGAAAAAAGGAATTACATTGCCGCAGAAGTCGTGAAAATTCTAAGCCCATCTCCTGAACGTGTAAAACCACCATGTGAATATTTTGGTAACTGCACAGGTTGTCAACTCCAACATATTGATTACCAATATCAAATCAAGTTAAAACAGCAAACATTAGTAGATTCCCTGCAAAGAGTAGGCGAGTTTGTTGACCCTAACGTATTGGAAACCATACCTTCTCCTAAAATTTACGAATACCGAAATCATGCCAGATTCACAATTGGGAGTGAGGGGGACTTGGGCTTTATTAATCGTGAAAGCCGAAAGTTCATACCAATAGAGCACTGTATGATTATGGACAATGGTATAAACGACATTATGAAGCAATTACACGGATTATGTAGTGAAACCAGCCAATTATCAATCCGCTATGGGATAAACACAGGCGAATTCCTGATTCAACCTATTCTAAAAAACCAAGCTTTAGAGATACCAACAGGCCAGAAGCATTACAAAGAGTCGATTAGTAAAGATGTTTTCCAAATAGCCTCTCCATCATTCTTTCAAGTCAATATTCAACAGCTAGATACCATGATTGGGATAATTAAAGAGAAACTCCAGCTTTCTGGTTCAGAGGTGATAGTAGACGCATACGCCGGTGTGGGAACCTTCGCAATATTATTAGCATCCCATGCAGGCAAAATAATTGCTATAGAGGATTCTTCTGCGGCAATTGAAGACGCCAAGATTAATGGTGCAAACCATCCTAACATTGAATTTATGCTTGGAAAAACGGAGGAGATTCTAAGTCAACTCGACGAAAAACCATACGCTGTTATATTGGATCCATCCAGGAAAGGATGCCATGCAAATACACTGAAGGCTTTACAGTTACTGAAACCCTGCAAAATAATATATATTTCATGTGATCCCAACACCTTAGCCAGAGACTTAGATATTTTATGTAAAGAAGAGTTTTATTTGGAAGAGGTACAGCCTATAGATATGTTCCCCCAAACACATCATGTAGAATCTATATCTACTCTAGGTCTACGTACGACTTTAGACAACCTAATATTGGCTTCAAGTTCTCCAAGGAGACAACAGATTCTAGTAGAACTAGGAATACCATTCTCGGTAAAAGAACCATCTGTTAACGAAAACATAGAATCAGAGGACCCACGTGCATTGGTGAAACATCTAGCTTTAGAAAAAACAAACAAAGTCGTACCTGATAATACGAATCACCTGATTGTAGGAGCTGATACGGTGGTATTCTTCAACGGTAAAGTCATGGGTAAACCAAAAACTAATAGAGAAGCCAAACTAATGTTAGAAGCCCTCAGAGGTAACATGCATCAAGTTATTACTGGCATTGCAGTGGTAGATCGTAAAAAACAACGCTCATGGGTTCAATGTAAAGAAACTACCGTAAAGATGCGCTTTTTATCTGATGATGAAATCGAATCATATATAGATTCAGGTGACCCTATGGATAAGGCAGGCAGTTATGCTATACAAGATCTTTCCTTGAGACCTGCAGAAGTTGTTGAAGGATGTATAAGTAACGCCATTGGACTGCCAGTTTGCTCTTTAATACAAATTCTTGATAGTGGTGGGTATGACTGCCGAGATTACAGCCTTCCGGAAGACTGTAAAACTCATCTGGTTAAAGAAGGAAATGCACCTTGAATTTTTTTAGCACAGGTCCTTTAGAAATAATTGTGATAATACTGGTGGCGTTTACCGTGCTGGGTCCTACCAAATTAGTAACTATGTCTAAGCAAATTGGCCAATTAATTCGGGAGGTTCGCGGAACGGTGACCCAATTCACTCGACTAATAGAAGAAGACACCACTGAAAACAAAACCGATGTTGAAAACAGAACCGATTCAGAAAAGGAAGAACACCCATCGTAAATCAAAATTTATCATTCCGTGGTCATCTTGAAGAACTTAGAAAGAGAATATTAATATCCTCCTTTGTGTTGGTTGTGACTACAGCTTTATCGTTTTTTCTCCATAAACAAATATTGGAATTCCTTTTGATACCAGCAGACGCTATAACCTCTACACCTGGAAGATTAGTGTTCGTAGATGTTACAGAAATGTTCGGCGTAATGATGAAGGTCTCTATGTTATCTGGTTTTATACTAGCCTCTCCCATAATCCTGTTTCAAATAATATTATTCGTGTCACCTGGTCTTACGACAAGCGAAAAGCGCTATTTATACCTTTTCCTACCTGGTGTCTTGCTATCCTTTTTTTCTGGGGCAGCCTTTGCTTATTACATATTGATACCACCAGCAATGAATTTCTTAATTAACTTTGGTGGGAATATTGCTGAACCAATGATTCGAATAAGTAATTATATAAACCTGGTAATAATGCTAATTTTCTGGTTGGGATTGGTTTTTGAAACACCAATCGTCATGTTTATATTAGCTAAAACAAGAGTAGTTTCAGCATCAACATTTCGCAGTTGGCGACGCTATTGGATAGTTGTAGCTTTTGTATTGGGCGCGTTCATTACACCTACATTTGATCCTATAAACCAAGCCTTTGTAGCTATACCATTAATCGCTTTATTCGAAATCGGAATTATTTTATCAAGATTTTCTGGTAATAAATAAAAGACAGGCTAAACAAAAGAAATTGATTTAGGAAATAAAAGTTTGGCAACTCCGAGTCGGTTTGACTTGGTCTACTTCACCAAGATGATTAAATCTCTGTCGATTGATTTATCGGTGGGCCGATGTCGATAGTATACCGTGTGGGAGGACTTATGCCCTATGCAATATAAGGCCTCGTCAATGATTAAGAAACTAATCTTTATTTTCGGATTTATCCGTCGATTCTAACGTTTCATCAATGGAATCATCAGCTCCGTTAATACCCCGCCTGAAAGCTCTCATCCCTCGTCCAAGAGATGAGCCTATCTGTGGTAATCTTCCGGCTCCAAAAACTACCAATACTATGGCTAAAATTATAGCTAGTTCCCAAGGTCCTGGTACTCGCAATTCGAACTCCTATTAACATTTATAGCAGGGCCAATGCTAGCACAGATAGAGTGCTAGAGCAATGAACATTTTTATTATAAGGGTCGTTTGCGTGGAATTCCTACTCTACGAGGATAAGCCTCAGCCGTAGGCGCATCCTTGGTGATTACTACCAAATATTTGGGGTGTTTACCTTTATCGATATTTGTTGGTATGCATTCCAGTATCTTGCCACCCAAGGTCCCAACGGCATTCGAAGCATCTTGTATTTCCCCTATAGCGTTAGTCCCTTTGTGCGCGACTACTAGCCCTCCTAGTTTGCAAAAAGGAAGGGTTAATTCAACAAGTGTAGGCAGCGAAGCGACTCCCCGAGACAATACAACATCAAAATTATTTCTCAATACAGGGTCATGTGCCAAAATTTCAGAACGCTCATTATAAACACTCACCGAATCAAGTTCTAAGGTTTGCACAATATGATTCAAAAATATGGCCTTTTTTTGTGTAGCTTCTATCAAAGTCAATTTTATACCTGGAAACATAATTTTTAGAGGGATTCCTGGAAATCCAGCCCCCGACCCAATATCTAAAAAATGCCCATTTTTAAGTAGTTCTGAATTTAGTGCCTGTACGATAGTGAGGGAATCAAAAAAGTGTCGGATTTGAACACCAGAATAGTCCACTATGCGTGTTAAATTAAATTTCTTGTTCCATACCATCAACTCACTATAGTACTTTTGGAAATTGCTACTTTGGCTACACGAGAATGCAATATCTAATACAGAGAGCCTACTGCGAAGTAATTCCATACCGTTACTCATATATAAATTATAGCATTAGAGAATTAGCACCATCACGTTGATAGAAAGTGCCAAATTGACACTATTTGTGATGAACCGTATGATGATAACTGCCTTAACGAGATGGTATTCAAGTTAATCGAATTTCCAACGTTAATACTCTCATAAATTAGGAACGAGGTGTATTGTGGCAACTAAAGCGTTCATTCTAATTGAAACGTCAGTTGGTAAAACCAAAGAGGTAGCAAACACATTAAGAAGCGTGACCGAAATCGCATCTGTGGATGTGGTCACAGGGCCATATGACATTATAGCAGTCATTGAAGCCCCAGACATCGCTTCCATGGGGGATCTAATAACAGCCAATGTGCATTCAGATGGAGTCATTAGAACCGTTACTTGCATTTCCGTAGGTAGTTAAAACGCATAGTTCCTTGCCAATAAATGTCGTTGGCCATAGGATTCACTATGGTATATGACTTGCAAATGTGCACTATATGGACACGAGTAATGGGCCAATGTTTTCGTAGCAGCCAATTTCATACAGATAAATCAGAACCATTTTAGGAATATAGGTTGATACTACTATGCAAAACAAACCCTGTATTTTTTGTAACATAATAAACAGTAAAGATACATCACCCATAGTTCTACGAGATGACTTGATAATTGTTATCCGAGATCTATACCCAAAAGCTCCGAAACATCTACTAATAATCCCTAACAAGCATATTACCAGCCTTTCCATTAAAACAGATGAAGTGAGTAAAATTCTCGGGCATATGTTCACTATGGCCGGTCAAATTGCTATAAAGGAAAAGGTTGGCCAATCTGGCTATCGGCTCATTGTTAATCAAGGACAAGACGCAGGACAAGAGATTGAACACTTACATATGCATCTCCTAGGAGGAACTCCGCTGGGACCAATGAGGGAAGCATAATAATCTTAGCATTACAAAATGAACGACAAATTAGACTTAATGATTCAAGAGCGCTTATCGAACTTACCCACCGGACTGATTAAACATATTCAAACAGTAGAAACTATAAGTGTAGAATTAGCAACAATACACGGGTTAGATATCGATAAAGCACGACTATGTGCCCAAGCTCATGATCTATTTAGATCGGAAAAACCCACCACCCTGATTAATATGGCTCAAAAATTAGGCATTCAAATTAACGCTGTAGAACGTGAACTTCCAATTTTACTTCATGGTCCAGTAGCCGCAGTTACTTTATGGAAGGAAGGAATGAAAGACCCGGAAATTTATCAAGGTATTTATTACCACAGCACTGCCTGTCCAGGACTGATGCCCGTAGGAAAAACAGTATTCTTAGCCGATAAGTTAGACCCCAGGAAAATCAAGCGATACCCATATTTGCCATCTTTATTAACTCTAAGCAAAAAAAGTTTGGATGAGGGATTGATGGAATTTCTCACTAAACAACTTGCATATCATATTGAACATGACGAGTTAGTTCACCCTGCATTTCTAGCTGCCAGAAATGAATTATTACTTAATAAATAACAGTAGTAAAATGCCATCCAAGTTGTCCACAAACCAAAGGTCACCCATGTAATTCTACGGTATCACCATCTGACAGCAGATATTCCTTCCCAACTCGTTGACCGTCAAACCTAGACGACCCCCAAAGTAAAGCATATTTTAATTTACCTTTCCATTCTTTATGGAGTCTATATGCCACGTCCGATATAGTGCTTCCACAGTTGATGACCATGGGGTTATCATATTGTGGAGTCCCTCCAGGGCTTTTTGTATAAATACGAACCTTATTTAGACCACTAAATGTCTGTTTCTTTGTTCTCTGAAATCCCGTGCCATCCAAACAAGAAAATCTGACTATATTGAATCGATTCCCATAATGTTCTTTAACCGCCAACCAATTCTTGCGCCTAAAGTCCATGTCACATTTGTTAGCTATTACCAGTATCGCTTTATAAACACCCTCATCACTATCAAAACTTGGATTCCCATAATCCAGTAGTCCGATTCCCCAGCCGCTCAAAATCTGTTCAATAGTTGCCATCTCATTAATTGGGTCTGCAGAAAGATCCAAAGCTATTAGAAATAAATCAGCATTCCTAAGTAATCCAAAAAGCTGTGTTTGGATAATCTTATAGGTCAATGCCGGAGTATCAATAAGTTGAATATTAATGTTTTCAAACGACATCATTCCTACATTGGGTACCTTAGTTGTAAAAGGATAGTCTCCAACTATAGCCGTTGCCTTAGTGAGGGCGTTTAATACCTCAGATTTGCCAGAAGTAGGAAGTCCAATAACAACCACCTGCCCAGCTCCTTCTTTCCTAATATTAAACGGTTGAGGACCACCACTTCGAGTGGCACTAGGTTTCTCTAATTGTTCTAGATGCCTTGAAAGTCGAGAGCGCATATCAGCCCTAAGATGATCGGTTCCTTTATGCTTAGGTATTACTTTTAGCATCTCTTGTAACGCAGCAATCTTTTCTGGCAAAGCCTTAGCCGCACGATACTTTTGTTCTACCTCAAGATATTGAGGGGTTAGATTTGCTGGCATTTGAACTACTTCGTAAATTGATAAAATCAAATAGAGATCTATCTTATACACTGATTCAACCTTTGAGCCAATAGTGACGAATCCTAAGGACATTTAAATTCGCTCTTTCATATAACAAACGAACGTATAGTGCTATACTCTGAAATTGCCCAAACAAACCCGTGCCAGGAGGGAATGCAATGTTTTTACCAGAAGGACGTTCATTTGAACTCTCAAAGGAGTTATTGGAGGGTTCCATAGACATACATGTCCACGCGACTCCTCACCTCCCGAGTAGTCCACGCAGATTAGACCCAATAGAAGCTGCCATACAGGCTAGAGACGCTGGTATGCGGACCATAGTATTAATGGATGTTTTCCAAATGAGTAACGGGGTTGCATGGATGGTTAATAGAATAGTTAAAGATTTCAAAGTTTATGGTGGACTGATATTAAATACAGCCTATGGTAGCTTAAACCCCAGAGCCGTAAAAATAGCTGTAAGTTATGGTGACGGGGCTAAATTCATTAGTTTCGGTACACATTCAACACATTATCAAGCAAGTCGTGAAGGCCGATTAGTAGATGGAAAGTTCATTCCACTAAGCAAACTATACCCGGAATTTAAAAAAGAGGAAGTAGATAAAGCAATACGCATACCCGTTTCTGGTGAACCCGGCCCTGCGTTAGAGGAGATATTGCGAATTATTGCCGCAAATCCACATATTTTTATGAATACCGGTCATGTTTCACCAGAGGAAGCTATCAGACTGGTAGAACTGGGCCAGGAATACGGTATCAAAAACATGCTGGTCGCAACTGCAGTAACAAAAGCATCTACAACGGAACAGCTAGATTACATGGTTAAAAAGGGAGCTTTTATAGAATATACATTAGCGGCATATACCCATACCACACCTATACCAAAAACTCACTATTACCCCGAACTAAAATATGCAGCTATAGACGAGGGTATGGGAGGTGAAGTGAGTGGAGGTATCAGATTAGCGGCTGAACAAATCCAAGAACTGGGAGCAGACAATTGCATAATTGGAACTGATTTCGGTGTATACACTCTACCAGAACCAGTGGAAGGACTGCGAGAATTTATAGCGGCTCTGATGGATTTAGGAATGCCAATAGATGATATACAAAAGCTGGTTAAGACTAATCCGGCCAAATTATTGGGTTTAGATTAAGGTGAAGTCTAGATTACGTGCAATCCTTTAAACAAGTCCAATTGTGCATCAGTATATCCCATTTCCTTACCATAAATATCTTGGTTATGTTGGCCCAACAAGGGTGCAGGAAGTCTAAATGCCCAAGGACACTCGGGTAGTCGAAACATTTCGCCAGGTATTTTAATCTCTCCTATAATGGGATGGGACGCTTTGGTATAGAAATTTCTTGCTTGAAGCTGAACACAACGTATTAAGTCTTCGGGAGTTTGAACCACCCCAGCAACAAATCCTTCTGACATCATGGTATTAAAATAGTCCAGTTTGCCCCAACTCTTCAATATAGGCAGTAACACATCGTCTAATTCCAAAGCATTTTGATTACGTAGTTCGCGTGTTTCAAATTTTGGGTCAACAATATCAGTACGTCCTAGTAGTTCTGCATATTCTACAAACGAAACTGCTGGGCGACCTTTTTGCGTAGTAGGCCCAATAAATCCATCCTTAGCCGGCACTATTCCTTCAAATCCTATCCCTTTCGTAGATCCACTCCCAATTTTAGGAGCACGTCTTTCAATAGTTCCAGTGTAAGCATATCTGGTCGCACCCTCATGATGATGTGCCGCCATGCACTCCTGCAAAGACAAATCTATATACTGTCCTTCTTCACTCCAACTTCTAGCGAAAAGTGCTGCTGAAATAGTGTAAGCCGCAATCATTCCACCCATATAGTAACTTTGTGGATGTCCATGCTTTAACGGTTCCCTATCATAGGCTCCACTGGCATACATCATTCCACTCATTGCATAGTAAACTAGATCATTTCCCGCATAGTCGCGATACGGTCCAGTCTGACCGAACGGTGTTATCGAAGCCATAACAAGACCTGGATTGCATTTTTGTAATTCCTTGTATCCTAACCCCAAATCGCGCAAATAACCCGGAGGAAAGCTCTCAATTAAAGCATCAGACGTTTTAATAAGGTCCAAAAACATGTTACGACCATCATCAGTTTCTAAGTTAAGGGAGATTCCACGTTTATTACAATTCAGATAAAAGTAGAGTAAGCTTTTTTCAATGTGAGGCTCATCATTCAAGAATGGACCTATTTGCCTTGAAACATCTCCTGTACCAGTTGGCTCAATTTTAATCACATCTGCACCATAATCGGCGAGCATTTTTGCGCAGTAAGGTCCAGCTATATAAGAACTTAGATCCAAAATCCTAAAAGATCCTAATGCAGATTCAATCATTTGATTCACTTCCTAAGATTTCGTTAAAGTTCTCATCATAACCTTCCAATGTCCCATCATTTAACTGTTCTTCATATGTAGGAGGTTTGTACATAGAAGGATTAGTAGGAGATATACCAGCAACTCCTAATTCGTAAAGGTCAGCAATTTGGTTTGCGGTGCGCCCAAGTAAATCCCCAAGAATAAGTTCGTTATGTTCACCTAATTTGGGAGCTGGACTTCTTACATAACTCGGAGTCTTAGACATTTTCCAAGGTCTTCCATAATATAATTTGCTACCCATTCCAGTTTCAGGAGCATGCTTGATCATCTCGTAGAATCCACGTGCTCTCATATGTGGATCAGTTAAAATATCCCTACTATTCATTACAGAAGCTGCAGGAACACCCTGACCTTGTAATATCTTCATAAGAACCACATCACTAAGAGATTTCGTCCATTTACTAATATAATGGTCTAATTCATCTTGGTTACGCCACCTGGAATCCATTGAAGTAAATTCAATTCTGTTGGTCCAATCCTGTTGACCTATAATCTTGGATAAAGCCAACCATTGTTTATCATTCTCAACAGCTATAGCTATCCATCTATCATTACCTTTGCAAGGGTAAACTCCATGTGGCGCCATATAGGGATGACGATTCCCCATTACTGAACCGTTCCGTCCATTCGCTATAAAATCCAGTATGACATCGCCCATTGTAGAAACTCCTACTTGATACATGGCAAAATCTATCCACTGGCCTATACCGGTACGTTGTCGATAATGTAGTGCAGCTAATATAGCGAATACGGCAGTCCATCCAACATGAAGATCGAAAAAGGCTTTCCCAACTCGTCTAGGGCCTTCATCAATATACCCCGTAAAATTACTTAAACCACATGTCAACTCAAACATTCGACCTATACCTGCGTAACTACTCCATGGTCCTGTATGACCAAACCCAGTATTAGACAAGTATATGAGATCAGGTTTTATTTTTTTCAGTTCTTCGTAACCCAATCCTAGTCTCTCCATAGTACCGGCACGATTGTTTTCCACAACAACATCACTTACCCTAACTAAATCTTTAAAAGCTTCCACCCCCTCTTTAATCTTGAGATTAAGGGTTAGGCCCAATTTACTCCTCTGGACAGTATTAAATGCACCATCTCTATTCCATGGTTGATCTCCTGGAACGTTATCCGCATACATTAACCTGGCTGCTTCTGTGCGAAACAGAGTGTGGGTCTCTACCTTGATAACTTCAGCTCCCATATCCGCCATAATATGCATTGCCGTAGGCATAGCTACCATGGTTGTAGAATCAATTACCCTTAAACCGGATAAAGCACCTCTCATCATTTCACCTCAAAAACAGCGTCAGCCATTATTAGTTTTCCAAAGGCAAATCCAAACCCAAACCAGCTTCTTTAGCCTTAGCATATATATGAGACGCCACAGCAACATCACTAACGGCTATACCTTGAGATTCAAATAGCGTGATCTGTTCATCAGAGTCTCTACCGCTGACTCTCCCCACTACAATGGAAGACAGTTCATGTATTTGGTCCCATCTAATTAGCCCTCTCTCAATTGGATACAATAAATCCCCTGACTCTACCTGAGCATCAGCTATACTATCTACTACAACAATATCCGAACGTCGTATAACATCATCATCCACTTCACGTCGAATCCAGTGATTACTCCCTGCAGCATTGACATGCATGCCAGGTTTAAGCCATTCACCAAATAAAACCGGTTCTCTAGAAGTAGTCATAGTTATTACAATGTCTACATCATTTACCGCATCTTGGGCTGTAGGCACAACCGAAATTCCTTGACCTAACCAACTAGACATTTCCGAACTGAACTTCTGGCTAGTCTCTAAGGATCGATCATAAACTTTAATTTCATTAATGGAACGAACTGCACATACCCCTTCCAATTGAGCTCTAGCTTGATAACCAGCTCCTATAATTCCTACTCTTGTTGAATCAGTCCTTGCCATATATCTAGTAGCTATAGCACTAACAGCACCAGTTCGAATTTGACTACACCTGCCCCCTTGAATTAGTGCCTGCAAATCTCCTGTATTACTATCGTACAAAATAGTCAAAAATCGAATGCCTGCACGAAAACTAGTGTAGGTTTTTAACCCAAAGGAATTACTTCCTAACACGGAAGCGGCCATAAGATGATGGAAGCCTTTCGGCATTCTAATACGTGATCGTGGCCTATTCCAAGTTTCACCCTGACCAATTTGCGTAAAAGCATCTTCCATAACATTGACGCATTCATGCATATCTAAAACACTGTTAACTTCTTTATCCCCTAAAAGTAGGACCATACGATAGCTCCTAATAGTCTAATTAATTTGACAGCCTTTAATTACTAACTTGCTAAGTAATTCTAATACCAATCTTTCCTGTATTCCTCATACCCTATAAAGGGCGGACGGCTCAAATGTGGTACTGGCAAAATAACGGGCCCATTATCTTTAGAAGGCAGGTACACAGTAGCCGTCCCAGGTGCATGTGATTCTCCTACCTGATTTGTCCCACTAATAGAAATTCCTACAGCACAATATTCAATTTTACCTGGATGCCCTCCAGGTAAAGACTCACCTTCTTGTATCTCCTTGAATTTCTTAACCACTTCACCAGAATATATACTCACATCCCCATAAAACGTCGGTCTTCTCAAGGCAATGTAAAGACGGCGAATGAAGCCATGGTCACCAGCCCAATCAGTCAGTAATTTTTGCGGAATTTGAACTCTTTGCACGCCGAAATCAAATGGGCCTGGCTGTCCCCGATATATTGCCATAAGTGCATCCTCATGCTCATTACCAGCTGCCCATGGCCACCGAGTTACCGGATGAATCCTTCCTACTGCACCTTTATCCCTTGCCCTTCTATAAAGAGGTTCAAATGCCAAAGCATCCGCTGCAAGATGAGGCAGTTTGTCTGACTTAGGTGTCAGAACATCAGCGCAATAATCCATAAAATGCCTTG
Source organism: SAR202 cluster bacterium AC-409-J13_OGT_754m (assembly GCA_009391235.1). GTDB lineage: Bacteria > Chloroflexota > Dehalococcoidia > Lucifugimonadales > VEXD01. The sequence continues at coordinate 32,074 of VEXD01000002.1, read as the reverse complement.
CTATCATATCTTGCAAGCTCCATGGAGGCATGACAAGCGGTCCGATTTTATCCCCTATTCTTACATCTTCCCAATACAGAGGAGTAGACCCACGGCGCGTGAATTTTTCGATTTGGTCAACGTATTCTTTGATCTGGTGTTCACTATAATCAGAAGCTTTCCTTTTATACATCATCTGTTTTCCAAGTCTTTCCAACGGAACGGTCCTAGTAGACCCCATATTTTGTTGAGGGACCATTATCTGAGTACCATAGGATTTCGCAGGCAGATCACCATGAAAATCCCAATAGAAGGTTTCTGATATCAAAAAAATCAATTTGCCTTGAGAGCCATCTCTTTCTAGAAGCTCTTTGGTTACTTTAGATGAGCGGAATTTGGACCCTGCTCTAATTACATCATAGAATTCCCACGCGGTACCAGAGATAAAATTGGCCATAGGATATCCTAGTGGGCGCACCACACCATGTGCCGAGGGATATCTTGCCAAAGCAAGTATTGGCCCAGGGGCAATTTGAGAGCCATATACTGAATTAGTGCCATATTCAGGATCTAAAAATAAGGGATTATCATCACCTATGCTTAAGACAAAGTTGCGTATCGTTCGCTCATCAAATCGATGTGATGTTTCAAAAGGAGGACCGGATTGGTCGAACGGAGACGGAGGAGGAGGAGGAAGATGTTCTAACGCCTCCTTACCCAATTGACGTTTGGTAAGTTCAATGAACTCCTCTACAGCCTGTTCAAAACTCTGCTGAATTGTCATTAGAATAATCTCCTTCGGATACCTTGATTAAAGCCATTCACAGTGCACATCCACTATATACCTCAGTGTGGAATAGGAAGACTAACTGGATGACCAGGGGATGGAAGATATACCACTGCTTTTCCACTCAAAACATCTTCTCCTAACTGATTAACCCCTTTAACCCTTACACCAACTGCACCATATGATTGCCCGTTAATATCCTGCTTATCGGCATCTAATACTTCCCCAAATAACCATATAGTGTCTCCATATATATAGTGATTTAATATATCTATACTCATATAACGGAGAAATCCATCGTCTCCCATCCAATCAGTTAAAAGCTGCCCTACCAGACAAATGCGTTGCATTCCCCTACCAAATGGTGCCCTGAAACCTGCGTTTTTGCACGAAAGAATATCTTCAGCACATTGTTCTACATCCCACCAAGGCCAATTGGTGGTGGGATTAGTAGTTATTAATCCTGGAGTTGTCTTGACAGATCTGAATGCCTGAGTGCCCAAAGATACTGGTTTCTGTTCTGCCACAACCCAAGCCATTAAATCCGAAAGATTTAATGGTCCTTTAACAAGATGCGGTAATTTATCACCCACTTCTACATCTTCGAAATATCGCAGCATTTTCCCACGCGGTGGAAGTTCATTATCAAGATCCGCAACAATACCATCTATTTCTTGCTCGTTATATTCATAAATCCCACGGTCCATCAACATCTGATGTCCTCTATCAAAAGGAATAATGCTTGACTTACCTATAGCAGTCGCTATCTGCCCTCCATAAGAATTGTGGTACGTTGCTTCCGATGTAACATTGACAGAGGGATGTCCCAGATATGACAACCCATCTTCTAAATTAGTTAGTACAAGTCTACTATTCAAACGATCCCCAACTCTAATTATATCTACCCACTCCATAGTTGAATGACTGAGAAACTTAGCTACACCATAATTCTTCCTAGAATAAGCACCAGCCGATGTAGGGGTTCTAATAGCCGCCACAAAAGTCGGAGGAGCAATCATGCTGTTATATTTGGTAGCTACACCAGAAGATGGATCCTTATATAGAGGGTTGTCATCTCCTATACCCGCACAAAATCGACGTATAGTTAACCAGTCAGCTACTTCCGCACCAACAGGCACATCCATTGCTTCTTTTCCTATAAACGGTTCACAATCTTTTTTAAAATCCGTAAGTCTGTCGAGCATTTTGTTTACCTCCCTAAGCTTTGTTTTAAGTTCTACGTAACTGGGCTTTGGGGAATTCAAACATAGTTGCCGTACTCTACTTCAATTTTAGTGGGGCAGACTACTCCACGTCACCTTACTTGAATCGCACATTAATCCCATTTCTGAAATCAACTCACGAATCCTTAACAAGGTAGAGTTGGGATCACAGGTAATCATTACCCAATCAGGACTTTCGGGAATCCAGTAGGGTGACGTAACTCTAACAACCGTACGACCGGTTAAGTTAAAATATATACCAATCTTAGACTGATCCATTCACTAAACTCTTTGACAAAGCACGTCATATATCAACGGTTCAGAAGGACCACAGTAGAACTGTTTTAAGTTGACGAGGTAACAATACCATGATTACCTATAAACGGACAATTGGGGGTTTCGTATAAAAAGAAACAGGAAAAACCCAGATCCAGTAGTCAATGCAATAATTACAAATCCAGTTCCATAGCTGTAATGGTCTGCCATATACCCAGCTAGTAGGGGTCCAATTATCATACCTATCATCATAATTCCCTGTGAAAAGCCCATGATAATAGGAAAGTGAGCACGCCCAAAGAAATCCCCGCGTATAGCCATAAGAACTGGGCCCCGTATACCCCACGATAAACCTTGAATTATTGCAGCCGCAAGAACTTGGGGAAATTGGGTAGCCGTAGCCAACAAAAGTAGAGCAACACAATGGCCTATCATTGTAACAGCTATAACGTATTGCTTAGGGTACCTATCTCCCAACAAACCACCAATCGGCTGACCAACCATATTAAAACCTGTGGTTATCATCACTATTGTAGCAGCAGAAGTTGTTGAAAAATTTAGGTCTGCTTCTAAATAAGCAACCTGATGGAAAGTAATGGTAGAAATTAAAAGCATAGCCAATCCATGGCCTATAGACATTAACCAAAAAGCCGAAGATCTTAAAGCTTCATTAACGGTAAAATCATATTCGGGTTTACCTGTATCAACCTTAGTAACAGTTACTTCGCTTTTATAAGATGTAGTGTCTCTTGTCATTACCGCTGGAGCATTATCAGGCAAGTATCCGTATGGCTCTGGATGAAATCTAATAAGGAGAGTTATAGGAATTGCTATCATGACCAACAGAATCCCTGAAGCCCAGGCAGTCATCTCCCAACCAAAATTAGCTATAGCAATTGCCAATATGGGTGAGAAAATTATTCCACCAAGCCCTAGTCCCATCATAGCAATAGATATAGCTCTAACCCTGTAACGGCGGAACCAATTATTTATACTAGCTATTGCTGCACTATGCCCAGCCATCCCAGACCCGAAAGACAAAACAAGGAACGCTATATAAAATGTCGTTATATTATCTACAATACCTAATATCCCAAAACCTGTGGCAAAAAGCATGAATCCAATAAATGTAACCCATCGTGCACCAACTCTTTCAATCAAGAATCCTTCGATTGGTGCGAAAATTCCCCTTGCTATCTGAGAAACAGAATAAGCGCCAGAAAGACTAGCTCGGCTCCACCCAAATTGTCTACGCATAGGTTCAACGTAGAATGCAAATCCATGGAAAAAGAGACCAGAAGACACTGCCATGCAGACGACTCCAATCATGACAACAATCCAACCATAAAAGATTCTTAACCGTAGAAATTTCATTGCTAAACCGGACACCCTATTGTTAAAAGCAATATAGTTCCATTTGACATCACATAGATCAGCAAAACTAATCTAAAATGTGCAACTCATTAATAAAATATTTCCATCCATACCAGTAGGAAACAGAAACTAGTCTTATCCAGTAAATTCGACAATTGGCTGAGCTAATATCCACAAGCTGATCATAGTATAGCCAACCATGAAAACTAGCATCGGATACTGACTATACAATGCTAGACGACGATTCACAATGACACGACTTGCAATAACATGAGCTAAGAAAACAGATACTATGTGCCCTATAACAATTGAGATTACAGCAATGACCCAAGTAACTTTTGCGTTAATAATACCAATGTTAACTATATAGTCAGCAGAACCAATAAGATCCCAATTTAACCCCAGCGGGTCGGATATCAATGGTATAACCAACTGTCCTTGTATAAGAAGAAATCCCAAGAAATGCGCCACATGATATGCCAGGGCAATAGGAATAAGTGAGTAAACAAAAGAACAAGCCACATCCAATAAGGACATGTCATCCTTAACAAAAAACGTCATTATCTTAGTCACACTCAAATAAATCCCCAGAAATATAAACGGGAAACCAAACAGAGCCAGAGTCGTAATAGTGGTCCAATCTGAAAATATATTCATGAGTAAGGTTCCCAAATTAGACCATGCAGGAGTCGCAACAAACCCATCAAATGTAACCGTACATAGTAATAGTATTACAAATAACAATTTCGAAGTTGAAATCGGCACATTCCGTAATAACCCCACAGCATATGGTCTAAGGTTCAACTCTCTATCGGTAGGGGCAGTTACATTAAAACAAGTAGCACAATCTATACAAAAACCGTCCAAATCCATGCAATCAACATCACACTGTCTACAATTATCAGCATTCAACACTCGTATCTCAGTGGGAGAAAACATTCCAAGGAATCCAAAAACAATAGCAAATGCCTCGCCTTGACGAAGCCATCGTTCTCTCCCAAACCAAAACATTCCTAACCAGGTGATGACAGAATATATCAGTGCCATCAGGGATATTTTTGATGGAACATCTGTATTAGGATAGACAAGTTCTATCCATGCAAAACCCGCAAACAAAGCCAATCCAGGCCAAACACCTAAACTTTCGGGGTATTGTTTATTCAGCGATAATTCTTGTTTTGACGAGAGTTTTCTATGCAACAATTCCATCATCTCAAAACTGGCTTTCCAAGGATTTATTAATACCCAAACATTGCCTATTAAAGCCGAAACATATGCCAGTCCTACCCACCAAATTACCCAAACAAATGTGGGTGTAATATTTTCAGTTGAACCTTGATTCCCCAGTTGTCCACCAAAAATCACAAGTAGAAGCAGTAATATAGACAAAATCTTTATGGGAATAAGCACTAAAGGATGAACCAATGAACGCCCCATTGCCCATCTCAATATGTTTATACGTGGATAATCATGAACCAGATTGGGCTTATTTATAAATAAGCTAACAACGCCAAAGGATAGAACCACCGCACTTGCAGCGCCAACTATATATAACCACAGCGGTAGCGGTAAATCATAGCGTTCACCAAATCCATGGGCAAACGCCAAACTATTCGGCATGAATGCCACTAAACCAGCTAAAGCCAAACTGCCAAGCAACACGAGTATTTGTCTATTCATAAGCTCAGATATTATGCTAATTTAGCAAGGTCCATAAAATTAACGTGGGTATACATCCAATCGTCCAAGTTCAATCTCTCCCTTGTTACCTTCATTCTGTTGGTGGGAATCGTGACCATCATCATGGGTTACATCGACATGGTTCTCATCAAACCCTAGAGTATGAATAGTAAAGGGAAAACTGCCAGTAACTTCTGCCCCAAACTCAAAGGTAGTTGCCTTTCCCATTTGAACTTGGATTTTATGATTATATCCATGAATATGGAAGAAGATATCTTCGTCACTTTTAATATTTAGAACAACTTGATCTCTTTGCTTAACAGTTAAAGTAGATTCTCCAGCAATCATGGAAGAATCTTCGATTTCAATATCAAAATTATGCACGGTTGATCCAGTATTTGCACAACTAGAAATCAATAGCCCTAATATACACAATACAATAAAAGGCCCTATATTCAATTCCCATCCTTTAGTTATGTATGTCATTCAACACCTTCCCGATGATCTTACGGGACCGTTTTTTTCGAACAAATAATAACCAAGCTGAACCACTCAAAAATATCACAGCAAATCCGATGATTTCTATACCTATAGTACCCTCAGGGCTTTTAACATCTATAGGGAATTGGACCCTGGATTGACCAAGGTTGCTGTTCACAGTCATATGAAACAGATTTTTGTTCTCATATTCTGCTACATCCTGAATCGGAAAATTTACAATATAATATGGTATCTGCTCCGGCAATCTATTATTAGGTTCAGGGTAAGCAGTTGCTCTAACAGTGATCACCGCACCATCATTTGCAGACGTAGAAATATCAATAATTGCGTCATTAACTGGTTCTCTATTCTCTAGTTGGTCAACGTAAACATTAATATGTAATACAGGAGTTAGAACTACACTGAATACAGATACATGATATAAGTCGACAGGACCTGCAAAAACTTCTTTTGCACCTGGATGCCTACCATTAGCAAAAACTTGATTAACGAGGAAAAACATCACAACGCTTAAAACTGTTGCCAGAATCAAAATTGTTGTTACTATCCTATAAAGATCGATGCTCTCTATCTTAAACACTGATATTCCTCAAATAACAAATGAAGCGAATTCGTATAAACCTAAGACTCGTACCTACATAAAGATCTTACATTAAATCCAATAAACTGGAAACCTGATACAAAAACTTGAAGGAGTTATACTTCACACCGGGGCCAACACATATATGTCCTTGTCTCACGTATCTGAAAGCACTAAACTTTTAATCTACGGTATAACAAGTTAAAAAGGTTCTGAGCAAAAGTATTCCTAATGAGACTATTCAGAAAAACGTTTGTTGCGCTAGAAGAAAAGCCATATAGAAACCTTTGGCTGGGTTCGCTATTTCAAACTGGGGCTATGCAAATGCAGGGAATGGCCAGAGGGTTTTTTGTCTACCAAATAACTGGATCTCCAATCTTGCTGGGAATTGTAAGTGGAGCTTGGGCAGCACCCGCACTAATATTTGGTCTCTTTGGCGGTGTTCTGGCAGATCGTCTAAACAAAAAACTACTTATCCAAATAGGCCATGCGATATCCATTTCAATGTCCGTGTTTATAGGTTATGCCATAACCAGCGGTATGGTCACTTGGCAACACCTACTATTCGTTTCTCTAATCCAAGGATTTACCATGCCCCTAATGATACCGGCTCGCCAATCTCTTATACCCCAGTTAGTATCTAAAGAACACGTAACGAATGCGGTAGCATTGGTATCACTCGCTCGAAGCTTAACCACAATGGCAGGTCACATTATAGCCGGAGCGTTAATCGCATTAATCAATGTCGACGGTGTTTATTATGTTATAGCTGCAATGTATGTATTGGCTTTCCTATTTACCGCAAAAGTTCCAATCGTGGACGTTAAGACTCAAGAACAGCCCTCACCAGTTATATCGGATTTGTTGGATGGTTTAAGATACGTCTTAAGCAATAAGGTGCTCCTTCAATCAATTCTGCTATCGTTTGCAATGATGATACTTGCTATGCCTTTAACATTCGTCCTACCAATCTTTGCTCAGGATATATTCTCGGTTGGCCCTCTCGGATTGGGCATAATGTCAAGCTCTGTGGGATTCGGCAGTTTAATTGGCGCCTTTATTATCGCATCGCAAAATCGCATAGCCCGTCCTGGTATTGTTATGCTTTCTAGTGCAATAATCTCAGGTTTATTAATGTTGGGATTATCCATGTATTGCCTACTAAATCCGACGTATCTAGCAACTATAGGATTTTTAGTTTTAATTGGGGGTTCACAATCCTATCGGATGACGTTAAATAACTCCATTATGGTTCAACATGCAGTGCATTCATTTAGGGGTAGAGTAATAAGCATTAACGCCCTAAGTTTTGCACTAATTCCGGCAGGCGTAATACCCATGACGGTCGCAATAAACTTGGTAGGAGCTCCCCAAGCACTTGGATTAATGGCCTTCATGCTAATAGGAGTGACATTGATTATGCTAATAACAAGCGGAAACCTGCGAAGAGTAGAATAAAGCCAGTAACCAAAATTGACGGTTACTCCAGACAAGGTTGCAGATTGCCTATCTAGTTGATTTAAATTATAGTCTTAAGCTTCAGACAGTATGGCCTCAGATACCGCTCGCACTCTCTTAGTAAGATTCCTGAAGTTATCAAAGCTAAGAGCCTGAGCAGCGTCGCATTTAGCAGACGTTGGATCGGGATGGACATCCAATATAATCCCGTGGGCTCCAACAGCAATGGAACCAAGAGAAATGGGTGTAACCAACTCCCACATTCCTGTACTATGGCTTGGGTCGACAATTATCGGCAAATGGCTTAGTTTCTTGATAACAGGAACTGCCGCCAAATCTACTGTGAACCGAGTGTATTGTTCAAAGGTTCTAATACCCCTCTCGCAAAGAATAACTTGGCTATTACCACCATAGAGTATATATTCAGCAGCCAGAAGCCACTCTTCATAAGATTGCGAAAATCCTCGCTTTAACAAAATCGGCTTTCGTAGTTTTCCAACTTCCTCTAAAAGATTAAAGTTCTGAGAGTTCCTAGTACCTATTTGCAAAATGTCAGCATAAGAAGCAACCATATCCACATCTTCCGGAGACATAACCTCAGTGACAACCGGAATATTGAATTCTTTGCTGGCTTCCCTAAGCATTTTCAATCCGGTTACACCCAATCCTCTGAAACTATAGGGAGAAGTGCGGGGTTTGAATGCACCTCCTCTTAATATTTGAGCTCCTTCTTCCTTGACTATTTTGGCAGTAGCCATAAGCTGCTCTTCACTTTCTATTGCACAAGGACCTGCTATCACAACTGGTTCGCGCCCCCCTATAACCGCATCACCTACAACTATGGTGGTGTTTTCTTCCTTAAACTCTCTAGTTGAAAGCTTTGAAGGCCTAGATATTCTTACCACCTCCATAACTCCAGACATTCTCTCCATTTCAAATTGAACCTCTGGAGTAATTTGACCAACTACTCCGATAACAGTACGCTCCGCACCAACTGATAAATGACCCTGCAATCCAGGATGAGATTCTATTCGTATTTTAACAGCATCTATTTGAGCCGCCGTACTTCCTGATTTCATTACAACTATCAATTAAATATCACCATCCTTGCTAATTGTAGGCATTATTCCTCGTCATGAGAACCGTGATCCCTTAACCCTCTAGCTTCCCTTAAATAAACAAACTTTAAATCTTCAGCAGCTTTGTTCGTATTTACCAACAATAGAACTCTTATGCATTTTGGCAAACTATTAGGAACATTCATTTCATGCGCACAAAGCAGTGCGACTTTATCCCACCCCATTTTTCTAGCAGCTAAGGCTGGAAATTCAGCTTTAAGATCACTAGTAGTAGTAAACCAAATAGCAGCTACTTGCGATTTATCTAACTGATTAGCATCCATTATGGCTTCTAGAAGCTCACGAGTAGCCTCAAGGATAGATTCACCATTATCATCATCAACAGTGGTGGCTCCTCTAATGCCCCAACAATTGGTCATTTCCAATCCCTCCAAAGTTTAGCCATCAAACTGTTCCCCTTATCGTTTTCACAAAATTAACTGCCTTGGAGACAGCCTCATCACCAACAGAATCGCCTATAGCCTTTATTAATGCACTACCAACTATAGCAGCCTCTGCATGCTGAGAGACATATTTTAGATGTTCCTTAGTGGATACACCAAATCCTACTCCCAAGGGTAAATCCGTATGCTTTCTTATCCTTTTCAGCATGTTGGAGACATCCGAGGGCAACGCTTCTCTTGCCCCCGTAACTCCAGCCACACTTACACAGTAAATGAATCCCGTGGCAGAATCACACACCATACTAATTCGCTCCTCTGTGCTGGTAGGTGTTAATAATTGTATCAAATCGATACCGGTAGACCTACATTCATTATTCAAAGGCCCAGCTTCTTCTATAGGTAAATCAGGAACAATTAGTCCATCTACTCCAGCCAACTGTGCATCTACACCAAATTTCCCCAATCCATATACAAAGATAGGATTATAATATCCAAACAATATGAGAGGCGTTTCAGGTACTTTAGATCTCAATCGACTTACTAAGCCCAAACAATCCTTAATCGAAACACCCTGTTCTAATGCATGAAAACTAGAGGCTTGTATGGTTGCTCCATCAGCTAAAGGATCACTAAAAGGAACGCCTATCTCAATTCCGTCAGCACCAGCATCAATTAACGCGGGAATCATTTTTTCAGTGGTTTCAAGATCAGGGAAACCTGCGGTTAGGAACAATATCAGGCCAACTTCGCCTTCTTCTCTAATCCTAGCAAATTTGTGTTTTATTCTGTTGAAAACCAATGTCTAAAAACGACCAGTACGAAATTCCTTTAAGTATAGCACAGTACTCCATTAGTTCAGAGATCACGAAGAACCTACCAGAACCAATGCAAGAAAAGCCATTCCGTTTTGGATACCATGAGCCACCGTGCAAGATAGTACTGATTTTGTGCGCAAGTACAATAGCCCTAGGACCAATCCCATTAAAAAAGTTGGCACCACAAGGGATAGTGTCATGTGAGCAAAACCAAAAATCACTGAGCTCATAATAAGAGAGCCAGCAGTCCCCAACTTATGTGCTAATCCTGATAAAATATAGCCTCTGAAGAATACTTCTTCCGCAAATGGGCCTAATATAATCACCAGAAACCCTGTCACCGAGAGGTATAGAAATCCTGAAGTGTTGTCCATAAAGGGATATTCGGGACTGGGTAATAAATCCCAAGCCAACGTATGAATTAACAAAGTCCATAAAACATTAATTAAAAGCAACGCAAATAAGGCCACTAATATCATACGTAATTGGAAGAGGAAACCATTGGTTTCACCATTTCCATATGCCAAAGGCCCTGAACCAAAACCAAACTTGGATGTGTGTTCTCTATGTTTAAATGGACCTAGAACAAAAGCGACTGTTAATAGTATTCCATAAACTAATCCTGCCGTTATCGTGAGACGCCAAATAGAATGAGTGGAATCACTTAGGCTAGCTGTATCACTTTTCAGACCATATACAAACGAGAAACCTAACAAGGTCATAAATGCAATCAAAACTATATTGAAAGCTTTATCCGATGCTCCCCAGGGCACTAAAGGTGCCTGCCATCTCGATTTGTTTCTAAATATTTGCGTCAAGTAATTCAGCATAACTATCTTAACAATTTATCGTAATCCACAAAACGACCATACATGTCTAATTACACATCTCATTTTCTTACATTATAGCTAATCTAACAAATAGCTTCTAACATGTTAAAATTCACTATCAATCCCGATGGGGCCCAATCTAAATGCAATCAAAAAATATGTTTGATAGTCAATGGAAAGATAACGACAATAACTTTATTCCTTTATCTACGAGAATGCGACCACAATCGTTTGATGAATTTGTAGGCCAGCAGCATATTATAGGTAAAGATAAGGTCCTTCGAAGAACCATCGAAAAGGGAGAGGTGCCGTCTATTATACTTTGGGGACCTCCCGGAAGTGGCAAAACTACACTAGCTCACTTAATAGCCAAGCACACCCAATCTCATTTTATATCTATAAGTGCAATAACATCAGGAGTGCCAGAAGTTAAAAAGTTAATTGGCCATGCCCAAGTAATCAGGAAAGAACAAAATTACAAAAGTATTTTGTTTATTGATGAGATACACAGGTTTAATAAGGCCCAACAACATGTCATTCTGCCTTATATAGAGGATGGAACTATTACTTTAATAGGTGCTACAACTGAAAATCCGTCCTTTGAGATCATAACCCCACTATTATCACGAACCCGGGTATTCACACTAAAATCCCTTACAGTTCAGGATCTACGAAACCTAGTCTCTAACGCTTTAAATAATCATGTACAAGGTCTACGTCAGCTAAACGTACAAATTGAAGAAGAAGCAATCGAATTCTTAGTAAACATGGCTAACGGAGATGCCAGAATTATTTTAAACGCATTAGAAATTGCCTCAAACGTTACTAACCCAGACAACGATCAAATAAGAAGGGTAAAGCTCAAAACGATCGAAGAAACCCTTCAATCAAGAACGCTAAACTATGATAAGGGTGGCTCTGAACACTATGACACTATATCTGCTTTCATAAAATCAATACGTGGGTCAGACCCGGACGCAGCAATTTACTGGTTAGCCCGAATGATAGAATCTGGTGAAGATCCTAAGTTTATTGCTAGGCGATTAATAATACTTGCTTCAGAAGATATCGGATTAGCAGAACCGACAGCTCTATCCTTAGCAATCGCAACACAACAAGCCATTCAAATTATTGGCATGCCGGAAGGGAAAATAGCGTTGGCGCAAGCTACGTTATTTATGGCAACATGCCCCAAAAGTAATTCAGCATACAGTGCAATACAGAAAGCAACACACGACATCCAAAATATGAAGTTGGAACCAGTTCCACTACACCTCCGTAATGCTGTCACACCTTTAGACAGCCTAATGAGACATGGTGAATCATACAAATATCCGCATGATTATAATGATCACCATGTGGCCCAAGACTACTTACCCAATAAGTTAAAAAACAAACGCTATTACAAACCAAGCAGCCAAGGCAAAGAATTAGCTATAGAAAAGCAAATTAAAATTTGGCGGAGTAAAACGGAACCGTAACTTATTTCAATGCTAGCCAATTCGGTTGCTGCGCATGTCCTCGATTACTCTAGCTGTGGCAGATAATACTAAATCAATTTCCTCAGATCCTATATGACGATGAGTCACCATTCTAATACGGCCGTAAACATAGTGCACTTTTACATTCTCTCTGCCTAATCTTTCTACAAATTCCGTCATAGAGCCCAACTCAGGAGCAATATCCGCAAATATGATATTGGTTTGAACCACGCCCGGATCATGTTGGATCCCGTGTATCTGAGCCAAACCTTCCGAAAGTCGTCTGGCATTAGAATGATCCTCTGCCAATCTAGTTATCATACTTTCCAGTGCAACTATGCCAGCTGCAGCTATAACACCCGCCTGCCTCATACCTCCACCTACCATTTTGCGCCATCGTCTTGCATTATCTATAAAATCAGCCGTTCCACATAAAAGAGAACCCACTGGGGCACTAAGCCCTTTAGACAAACAAAAAGTGACGGTATCGGCTCCTTTCACTAACTCTTCAACCGGTGTTTCCAAATACACGGCAGCATTAAAAATTCTCGCACCATCTATGTGTATTGGGATTCCATATTCATGTCCTAAATTCCAAATAGATGCAGTTTCATCAACTGTAAGCACTCCACCGTTGGATCGGTTTTGTGTATTTTCAAGACAAATCAATTTAGTAGGTGGGAAATGAGGATTACCTGTAGGTCTAATCGCTTGTTCAACATCAGCCGGAGACAAAGAACCTTGAATTTGATTTGGCACCAGGTGCATCTGTATACCACCTAATGCTGAAACACCAGCGGATTCATTCCAAAATATATGGGAATTCGCTCCGACTATGATTTCGTCACCACTTTGGCAATTCGCTAAAACACCCAATAGATTACCTTGGGTGCCACTGGTAACGAAAAGAGCGGCCTCTTTCCCCATTAATGACGCTGCCATTTCCTCTAATTTATTTACGGTAGGATCTTCTCCAGAAACATCGTCCCCAACTTCTGCCTTAGCCATCGCTTGCCTCATATCATCAGTAGGCAGCGTTACAGTATCGCTCCTTAGGTCCACTACAGACATCAAAACTACCTCCTAACATGAAATGACTAAACTATTCTATCAGGCTATCTTGCCAAAGACCAAGGCGGTCTCTAATATGAGATTAAGCGTCGAAATAATTATTAAAGAGCACTCCCTTAAACATTGTCAGCAATGTGAACACCCCCAAATGAGAAGTTATACTCTAAAAACCTTAAGGCCATGGTATAAAGATTGGCTACTGGTGCCAATAGTAATCGTAGTTTATATATTGGATCAAATTACCAAGTTTTGGGTAGAACGACAACTTTGCCCATTCGGCGCCATTCCCAATCAGGGGCCACTTAGGATTACGTGTACTTACAACTCAGGTTCAGCATTCGGTTTGTTTAATGACCAAACGATATTCTTAATATTTTCATCATTTATAGCCATAGGTGTAATGTTGTGGATATATCACAATCATCCAACTCATGGATATCTCCTCAGATTAAGTCTAGGTTTACAACTAGGTGGAGCAACTGGAAACTTAACTGATAGGATTCTGTTTGGTCAGGTAACAGATTTTATCCAGATAGGATTTTGGCCCGTATTTAACCTAGCGGATTCAAGTATAGTAGCTGGGGTAAGTATATTAGGATGGTTGCTAATATTCAAAAGTCGGACTCAAGTGGCAGAAACTGAAAATACAACAATTATTTCATGCGAGTCTCTTATAGATTCAAATAGTTCGCCCGACGACTGCAACCATGGACAGAAAAATGGAAAGTAGGATATTCGAAGCCAAAGTCGAATCAAGACGTTTAGATCAATACTTAACTAACCATTGTTCAGAATTCAGTCGTGCCGAGATACAAAGACTGATTAAAAGTGGATTAGTTAATGTAAACGGAAAAACTAGTAAAGCAAGTGACCGTGTAAAGATTGGAGACAACATTATAATACATGTCCCAGAACCTAGTCCTACACATCTTATTCCACAACCTATGGATCTGGATATTATATGGGAAGACCAACACCTATTAATTGTAAATAAACCCGCTGGATTAACGGTCCATCCAGCACCAGGTCACCCATCACATACATTGGTAAATGCCTTGTTAGCTATCTATCCAAATCTTCCTGGGATAGGTGGAGAACGGAGACCTGGGATAGTACACAGACTTGATAAAGACACATCAGGGCTAATGTTGGTCGCAAAAACGGCTCATTCCCACAGAACTCTTTCTAATGCGATAAAAAATAGACGGATACGTAAAGGATACACCGCACTACTTAACGGTCACATCAATCATAAAACAGGATTAATAGATGCCTGTATAGCAAGAGATCCAAGACATAGAAAACGAATGGCTATTGTGGATGGAGGAAAGCCATCAAAAACTCACTACAGCGTGATACGGTATGTGAATAATTTTACTTTAGCTCACATATACCCTGAAACTGGAAGGACTCATCAGATAAGAGTTCATATGGCCTCCATTGGCCACCCATTAGTAGGGGACAAACTATATGGCCATATGAGCCCAATACTTCCGCACCAATTTCTTCATGCCCATTTATTAGGATTTGACCATCCTGTTACTGAAAACTACCTAGAGTTCAGCATTCCTCTTCCTAATTCTTTAGAAACTGCATTGATCTATGCAGATAACGATATAGAATACAATACAGACGGTATCAACTCTCCTCAACAGCATATTAAAGTAGGTAGAGAGTGAACACTAATCCAAGAGTACGATACGCACCTAGCCCTACCGGACAGCCTCACATAGGTAATATCCGAACAGCTCTATTTAACTGGCTGTTTGCTAAGCGATATGGTGGAACATTTATTATACGTATTGAGGATACTGACCAAACCAGGATGGTACCTGGAGCTACAGAAAATATTTTGGAGTCACTTGAATGGTTAGGAATCAACTGGGACGAAGGACCATCAATAGAGGGACCATACAAACCTTATTTTCAATCTAAAAGGTTGAACTTATACCAAAAAGCCGCATACAAGCTATTAAATGAAGGAAAGGCATATTATTGTTACTGCAACTCAGAGGAACTTACTAGGGCTCGTGAAGTACACGCCAAACATCACAGCGACATAGGATATCGGGATAATTGTTATAACATTGGAGAAGATGCAATTAAGAGATTCGAAGATCAAAACAGGATCCCGGCAATCAGATTTAAAAGTCCTACTGGAACTATCATCGTACTAAATGACATTGTCAGGGGAAAGGTCTCTTGGAAAAGCGACATCTTAGACGATTTTGTCATATTAAAATCCGACGGATTCCCAACTTATCATCTTGCCAGCGTGTTGGATGATACTGCCATGGAAATTTCCCATGTCTTCCGAGCAGAAGAATGGCTACCTAGCACACCTAAACATCTAGCTCTCTATTCATCACTAGAATTAGACCCACCTATATTTGGGCATCTACCAATGATTCTAGGTCCAGACCGATCCAAACTTTCAAAAAGACATGGTGCTACCTCAGTTTTGGATTACAAGGAAATGGGGTTTATACCTCAAGCTTTGGTAAATTTCATAGTTTTGCTTGGATGGTCACTAGATGACAAAACAGAAATATTTGATTCGCGCCAACTTTCAGAAGTTTTTTCCATGGACCGCGTTGTCAAATCAGGGGCTATATTTAATCGAGAGAAGTTAGACTGGATGAACGGGTATTACATTCGCCAAATGAGCGTTGAACAATTAACCGACTCTATAATTTCCTACTGGACAGATTTCCCTCCTGAGCAAATATCCATGCCCATAGATCATTCATTTCTTTCACAAATAGTGCCCCTTGTACAAGAACGTCTCAAAACCTTGGCTGAAGTTGAAGATAAAATCTCGTTTTTCGTATGCGATACCCTGGATTATACCTCCCACGAACTAGCCATCGAAAACATAACTGAGCAAGAGCCAACCTATGTTTTGCAACAAACGCTAACTATCATTGACCAAATAAGCTTGTTTTCAAGAGACTCTCTAGAAAACAAGCTAAGGTCATTAGCAGAAAATTTGAATTTATCTCCACGTAAATATTTTGGAATGTTAAGGATAGCTATTACTGCCCGTTCTGTTTCTCCACCTTTATTTGAAACTATGGAGGTTCTTGGAAGAGGAATTTGCAAAGATAGGATCCTATCATGTATAGCATGGATAGAGACTTTTAATTAAAAGGATTCTTAATTAGCCTTGAGTCACTTTCACCCAAAGAATTTGTTTCTTAAGTCAGCAATCAGAATTTTATTCTTCGGTATCTTCGGACTGGTATTCATTGATAACAGCAGCAATAGGGGAATCAACTTGAGCTTCACGCCCTTCTTCGCGCCCATCTTCACCCCACTGAAATGACTCGACAAAGTTTTTAAATTCACGAGTTTCGCTGCATATGCGACACTTGCCCATACTAACAGGCCCGTCTGGCGCGGAAATAACCCAATGATGGCAACAACTTTCACTTATCTCTGAACCCTCTGCTGTATAATTTGATACCTGAGTTATAGCCATAATATTCCTCTCTATTTTTAGTCAATCGCTAGTATGGTTGACAATAGGGGCCTATATCCATAAAATCCCGCGGGGTTTTTGAGCAATTTAGATCAAGGTTGCATATACCATCGTTTCATTTATTTTTAACCAAATTCAAATAGTGCTTCCAAAATTATTGGTGTATTGTTATGGGAATAACCAGTAGAATACAATCAATAGAGATATCATGAATATCTCTATTACGGAAATATAATCAAGTAAAGTAATTATTCTAGAGACCCCTCATTGAATCAAGCAGACCTCAATAAGAATGGAGATCGAATAGTCAAGAGGCCTAGATTACGGGATATTCAACCTACGTCGATTGTATTGAATAAAACCCGAAAGCCTCAACGAATATTTTCACCTACATTACTATTATTTTATGGCTTTATAATACTTATACTAATTGGAAGCATCACTTTGATGCTTCCAATTTCCAGTAACGACCAATCCTATACCCATTTTGAAGATGCCATCTTTACCGCCACATCAGCCATCACGGTGACAGGATTAACGGTTGTATCTACCACAGATCACTGGAGCTCATTCGGTAAAGGCGTGATATTCGTTTTGATGCTAGTTGGTGGAATTGGGTTCATGAGCTTCGCAACTTTCATATTAATCGTAATTGGACAACGTATAACTTTATCCGAAAGAATTCTTATTAGAGATAGTGTTGGCGGCGAAAAACTAGGAGGCATAGTGGGTCTTCTTCGCCGTATTTTCATTGTGGTAATTGTTATTTACGGGATAGGAATGGTACTAATATTTTGGCAGATGATACAAATATTCCCCCTAAAGGAAGCCGTTTGGCAATCCGCCTTTCTCTCAGTATCCGGATTTAATAATGCAGGATTTACTATACTTCCAGATTCTAATAGCTTGGAAGGAGTTAATAATAACGTCACAATACTAATTACAGTAACGATTCTAATCCTTTTGGGAGGAATTGGTTGGTCAGTTATTGTGGATACTTATAAGTCACGCCGGTTTTCAAGATTCACACTGGATACGAAATTGATCACTACTGCTAGCATATCTTTATGGGTATTCGGTGCACTAATCCTTTTATTATCGGAGTTCGCAAATCCATTAACTCTAGGTGAAATGCCTATACATGAAAAAGTCTCTCAATCACTGTTTCATTCCATCAGCGGAAGAACGGCTGGTTTTGCGGCAATGCCTATGATCGGAATTAACGAGTTAACCAAACTTTTACTGATAACTCTAATGTTTATAGGAGGAGCAGCCGGATCTGTCGCTGGAGGCATAAAAATAGGAACTTTTGCCGTCATAGTGGCAGCGGTTGTTTCGTCGCTCAAAGGCAGACTCCAGGTTGAAGCATTTGGAAGAGAGATACCACAGTATCAAGTGTTACGAGCAATTACGATAGGAATTTTAGGACTTGTATTAATAATTTTGGTATCTGTTAGTCTTACTCTTGTAGAATCTGATAAAGGATTTCCATTCCTTGACCTGCTATTTGAAACTGTATCAGCTTTCGGAACAGCAGGACTCTCAATGGGAGTTGCACCATTACTGACGATTTGGGGTAAAATGATGCTAACAGGTATAATGATACTAGGAAGAATAGGACCACTAGCTGTCGCTTTAGCTCTGACACCTAGGGAGGACACTCCATCTTATAGGTTTGCACAGGAACGGGTAAGAATAGGTTAAATGAAAAAACAAGTAATAGTGGTTGGATTAGGTAGATTCGGACATAGCATAGCTATGGAACTTTATCAATCAGGGCACGATGTGCTGGCTATAGACTTAGATGAAAAAAAGGTTCAAGACACTCTAGGCCAAGTTACTTACGCGGTAAAAGGAGACGCTACGAGTGAAACTCTGCTCAAAGAGCTAGGTGCACAAAATTTCGATGTAGCAATAGTAGCGATTGGTTCTGACATTCAATCAAGCATACTAGTAACAGTACTTTTGAAAAGTCTGAACATTCCATTCATTATAGCTCGTTCTACAACTGAACTTCACGGTAATACCCTTAACCGGATAGGCGCTGACAAAGTTGTCCATCCCGAAGAAGAAACTGGCAAACGATTAGCACACGTAGAATTCCAATCGGGAATCGTCGACTACATGGACATATCTTCCGATTATGGTGTGACCAAAATGCGACCGACAGACAAAATGATTGACCACACTTTAGAAGAGTCTGGCATTAGTGGGCCTAGAGACAAATATGGTATAGCGGTATTAGCCATCCGTAGAGGACGGGAATGTATATTGGTTCCGTCAAAAGAGGAAATTATTCAACCTGGCGATATGTTGATAGTTGCAGGTACTGCTGAATCTTTGGGAAAACTGCATGCACCAGACCAGAATAATAACGATAAAGAAATAAAGTAAACCCATCAGTTAGCAATAAATATCAACCAATAGCTTATTCCAATGCACAAATTAAGATAGGCATTTGCTTGTGCAACAAGAGTTTTACCTATAAGATATCCCGGTCTAAAATCAGTACAGAGAATCATTACAATGGACATAGGGAAATTAATTTCTGCCAAGAACATTTTGCTACCAGTGAACGGTGGACCGGGGCAAACTCAAGCCTTTAACTTAGCATGCTCTTTAGCAAAACAATCTAAGGGCAAAATACACGCGTTTTACGTTATCGAAGTATCAAGAAAGTTGCCTCTTGATGCCGAAGTGCCTAGCGAAACAGAAAAAGGTGAATCCGCATTATCAGTTATTGAAACAATGAGCAAAAACCAGAAATGCCCCCTAGAAGCAGAGTTAGTCCAAGCTAGGCATGCAGGACCCACCATAGTTCGACAAGCCAAAAATAGAAACATAGATCTGATAGTGTTGAGTCTGGGTCATAATAGTACGTCTGCAGATTTCCACTTGGGTAAAACAACATCACATATTATGCAAAATGCCCATTGCCCAGTACTTCTCTGGAAAACCACAAATTTAGAATCGATACCTTCTTAAGTGAGATATTCAAATGCAGCTTTTAATACTAGGTTGTAATCCATTAGTCCATAATTTGGTTCCTTCACTGATCCAGAAAGATTGGAAACTGACCATTTTAACCTCAAGTTTGAATTGTTATAACGAGGTATACCCTAATGATAATCCAAAGATCGTTGAACCCAATGGAATTCTCATAGATGGCATGACATCAGCCGGAATAGGAGTGGCAGACGCCTTCTGGGCATTATCTGAAGACGACAACAAAAATACTATGTCTGCACAAATAGCAAAGCACATTTTCAACGTGCCTAATGTTTTATGCTTAGTCAATCACTACGAAAAGCTTGAGGTTTTCCGGAAATTGAATCTAGAATTAATAAGTTCAACGAATATTATTGCAGAAAATATACTATCAACTGTGGAGTCACCTTCCTAATGTACATAATCATTGTAGGATGCGGCCGACTTGGCCTTCAGTTATCAAAAGCACTGTTGGCAGTTGGGCATGAGGTGACTGCCATAGAGAAAGACGTACCCAGATACAAGGTAGTCAACCGCCTTTTGGGCAGTGTCGTGATGCAAGGAGATGGCACTTCTATGCAAACACTCTCACTAGCTGGTGCCAACAGGGCAGATCTTGTAGTCGCATTGACAGGTTCAGATGAATCAAATTTGGCAACATGCCAGCTGGCCAAACATGGATACAATACAGACAGAACTATGGCCTTGGTTAAAAGCCCTGCCCATGAAGCACTCTTTAGACTGCTAGAAGTAGATACAGTAATAAATAGCACTCATTTAATTCTTACCACAATTGAGGAAGAGGTCCCCAAATGGCCATTAATACATCTTTTGAACCTGAAAACCCATAGCATGGATATTGTTGCTATGCCCATACCTCCTGATGCATCCATCATCGGACAAAATGTTAATGACATCGATCTCCCACCAAATAGTTTCATCTCTCTTGTCGTCAAGAATGATGGACCTGTTATACCCAAAGAAGATACGATAATTGAAACGAATGATGAAGTCATAGTAGTAACTATTCCGTCCGAAGAACAGATCCTTTACGAGAAGCTCACAGGGGTAGAGTAATGAATAAAAGGGTGGCATTCCTTGGGCCATCTGGAACGTTTTCAGAAGAAGCAGCCAACCGATACGATCAACTGGCTACACTTCAGCCGTTTCCGACAATACAGGGCGTAGCCTTAGCAGTAACTTCGGGAATTACAGATGAAGGAATTATTCCCATAGAAAACAGTCTCGAAGGTTCTGTAAACGACACACTTGATATTCTTATTCAACAGCCCAAATTATTTATACGACAGGAATTAGTAATAGACATTGAACATTGCTTATTAGTCATACCTGAGACAACAGTGTCAGATATAGAATTAATTTATTCACATCCACAGGCCATAGCACAATGCCGGGGGTTCATAGAACGCTGTTTCCCTAACGCACAAATGATCGCATCATTAAGCACATCTGCAGCTGTTTTAGATATGAAACAAAGTGGATCCCCCTCTGCAGCAATAGCACCCAAACGGTCCGCATCGTTGCATCAAGTTCAGGTTATTGCTGAAGGAATACAGGACATAGACACAAATATGACAAGATTTGTCGTTCTATCCACTAGTGACCATGAAGTTACTGGCGACGACAAAACATCTCTATGCTTTTCCTTCAACCAAGATAAACCAGGATTGCTTCATGAAGTTATGGGTGAGTTCCTTCAACGGAATATAAACATGGCTAAAGTGGAATCAAGACCATCCAAACAATTCCTTGGTGACTATATATTTCTCATAGATATTGAAGGACATAGAACAGATCCAGCTGTTAAAGAGGCTCTTACCCAATTGGACAAACAAACCTCAATGCTACGAGTTTTCGGATCATATCCTCGCTGGAAATAAACGGATCGCTCCCCCTAACCCCCCCCCCAACCATATTCACTAATCCCTGACCCCTCTTTCCAGAAGAACTTTTGGTAATAAACACCCTGCATTTGATCAAATGACGAGAGTATTCTATAAGAACAAGATAAGTTGAGTTTTTTTTAAGAAAAATAAAAATCTATATATGGCATATTTCAATATTTATACATTATATATGCCCTGATTACAAAATTGGATCACCAATTATACATATGAATTAACACCCACGCGCGCATTTCTGTTCATTTGTAGAAAAATATTAATTTTAAAATTAATTTTAAAATTAATATTGGGAATGCTTGATGTTTAATTTATATTATGGTAATCTGGCCCAAGTCGATATGTTTAATCCTCTACAAACACACTAATCATTTCGAATCAATCTCGGGTAGCGAACACCATCGTTACTTGGCCTTTAGGGTTGTCCTAAAAATAGGACCCCTCCGATACACGGATTCTTCACGAGAAAGATCTTGCTCTTGTAAAACGTATGCACCCTGAGTAGATCAATCCGGACCAATGTTAAGGAGGCGCCCTAGTTAAGGAGGCCAGGTGATAACAGCTGATTACAAACCTTTATCCCTGACACAATCCATCACGCAATGGGCGAGTTGGCCGATGGAAAGCACCTATCATCAACCGGTACTTGCAGATGAGGTAATAGAAGGCCTAAACGTTCTCCCCGGTGGCAACTATATAGATTGCACAACTGGTCAAGGTGGGCACACTGAAGCCATCCTTTTAAAATGCGAACCCTCTGGGAAAGTACTAGCATTAGATTTAGATCCATCTGCAATCAACTCCACCCATTCAAGACTAACGTCATACATGGACAACCTTACCCTCTTTCAAATCAACTACACCGAATTGGATTCGGTCCATAAGAAATCCGTCCTACCACACATCGACGGTATATTATTTGATCTCGGCCTATCTTCGTTCCAGCTAGATAGCTCGGATAGGGGATTTAGTTTCCAGCGTGACGAACCATTAGACATGCGCTTTGACCCTACGGGAAATGTCACAGCCTACGATATTATAAATACCTATCCCGAGGACAATCTTGAACTGATTCTTTTATCGTATGGGGAAGAGACACGTGCAAAAACCATCGCTAGACGAATAGTTCAGAGTAGACCAATAACAACAGCTCGAATGTTAGCTTCTCTAGTAGAACGAGCATATAGATCTTCAAGAGGTCGAATTCACCCAGCCACCAAAACATTTCAAGCTATTCGAATGGCCGTTAATAACGAATTAGAAAACATATCCATCGGTCTGACGAAAGCAATTTCTGTGCTAAGACCAGGAGGCCGTTTAGTTGTCATCAGTTACCACAGCCTTGAGGATCGAATAGTTAAACAATTTTTCAAAACCGAATCGAGAGATTGCATATGCCAGATTGAAACACTGATTTGCTCTTGTAATCATTTAGCAAAGTTAAAACTAGTGAACAAACGCATCATAACCCCTTCTCATACAGAGAAATCCATTAACCCCCGGAGTAGAAGTGCCCGTATGCGAGTAGCCGAGGTGATCTAATAAAAGTAGTCATAACGCATGGAGGAAAGGAAAATAATTATGCTTAACGATATCTATTACACAGCGATAGACATAGGAACCAGCAAAGTTTGTACCGTGGTTGCACGAGTAGGACCAGAGGGACAACTAAAGATTGTTGGACATGGATTGGCCCCCTCTCAAGGAGTTAAAAAAGGCCAAATCATAAATGTTGATGAAGCTCAAGAAGCCATAGAAGCCTCAATAGAAGAGGCTCACAGTTCCCTAGGCAGTAGAGTTCCTTGGGCTTATGTGAGCATCTCCGGTAACCATATTACCTGTACTAATACTAACGCTCTCTTGCACCCATCAGATCAAAATGGCCAAGTTTCACTAGAGGACGTTCGCACACTAACTGACATGTCATATCCTGAAGTACCATTCGGGAAAGAAGTAATTCACGTGATACCTATCAACTATGTAGTAGATGGGTATCGATCCATGCGTAATCCCGTCGGTATTCATGCCGGACGATTGCAAGTCGAATCACTAGCAGTTTTTGGGGACCACGATAATGTTAATGAAACGACTAAGGTAATTCAGAACTCCAATGTCGAGGTTCGTAGTCTAGTCATGGGTGGTCTAGCTTCTGGAGAAGCAGTATTAACTGAAAGCGAAAAGGAGTTAGGTGTAGTATTGGTAGATATGGGAGCAGGTTCCACCGATGTCGCTATTTTCAAAAATGGAACAGTGTGGTACGGAGCATCTATCCCAGTGGGGGGGAACCAATTAACCCGTGACCTTTCCGTTGCCTTGGGAATGCCCTACTACTTTGCAGAGGAACTGAAAATCAAATGGGGACATGCTAAGCCAGAGGCTATAGACCGGGAAGCAGAAGTTTTGCTGCCCAGTTTCCAAGGTAGACAACGTCGTCTAATAAATAGAACCGCTCTTTGTGCCCCAATGGTCGATCGTCTGCGAGAAACATTTGGTCTCATTGTGGTAAAAACTCAGCAAGCCGGATTACATAGAATACCCGCAGGCGGAATCGTATTTACTGGTGGCACATCTGAAATGCCAGGTTTTCAAAAATTGGCTTCAGAAGCCCTGGGCTGCCCAGTCAGAGTCGGTGCTCCACGTAACATACCAGAGATCTCCATCGACCACCAAAGACCATCATATTCCACGGTAATGGGACTACTACAATGGGGTATTAAACAACACAGTGAAAGAAGGGTCAGGCCCCCAATGGATAAAAGATCCTTCAGTCAAAAACCGCTATTGGAACGAATTAAGCAAGTAATAATGGTCAACTAGTTCGCATTCACTACAAGTTAATTTAAGGAGGAACCTATGGATACCCAAGACCAGAACACTTTCGGAAACTTTGAAGGACAGAAATTTCAGCCGCCCAAACCTTATGGAAATCCAATTATTAAGGTAATAGGAGTAGGGGGAGGTGGTAGTAACGCAGTAGCAAGAATGTTTAAGGAAAAGGCTAATGGCGTAGAGTACTTTGCCGTCAACACGGATGCTCAACACCTTTCCCGATCAGAAGTGCCAAACAAAATGGCTATAGGCCAAAATATCTCACGAGGTCTTGGCGTTGGTGGCAATCCTGACATAGGAAGGCAAGCCGCTGAAGAAAGTAGAGAGGAATTAGAGAAGATGGTTCAAGGATCGGATATGGTATTTTTAGCAGCAGGCATGGGTGGCGGCACAGGAACTGGTGCAGCTCCTGTAATCGCTCAGATCGCAAAGGAGTCAGGAGCTCTTACCATAGCTGTGGTAAGCAAACCCTTCGGGTTCGAAGTTGCGACACGTCGTAAAAATGCAGAGGACGGCTTAGCCAGACTGCAAGAAAATGTAGATACAGTGATCACAATACCAAACGATCGTTTATTGCAAATGGATTTTGCTAACGATCACTCGAAAACATGGGATGATGCATTGCGATTAGCTGATTCAGTATTGCAACAAGGCATACAGGCAGTAGCGGAAGTCGTTACTATTCCAGGTGAAATAAACGTTGACTTCGCAGACGTGAAGACCATCATGCACAATGCTGGACCAGCCTGGTTGGCCATAGGTAAAGGTAAAGGTGAAACCAGAGCAGTAGATGCAGCTAAAATGGCGACGAAAAGTCCTCTCTTAGATATTGCAATCGAGGGGGCAAAACGGATACTATTTGTAATAACAGGAGGGCCATCACTTGGTCTTAAGGAAATAGAACAGGCCTCAGAAATAATACATGAGTTGGCCGATCCAGAAGCCAACGTCATCTTCGGCACTGTCAAAGATCCTAAGATGGACGATGAAGTCAAGATAACCTTGGTTGCGGCTTCATTCCCGATGGCACAAGAAAATCTCCTTCATAGACAGGAGGAACTAAGAAGACTGCTAAGGGATAGTGTCTCGGTGGAAGGAGACGAACTAGATGTCCCAAGCTTTCTACGAAAAGATGCTACTGCAAATACCAGAGGATATTTCGGATGATTTAATCATCTGTCCTCCAAAATTATGATATTGTTCTCGGAGCCTGAAGCACTTGTTTTTTAACTAGATTAGATACCGTAGGCAACCGGGAATCAGAGTGAGGCCCCGATATAACTATCGGGGCCTCTCGATTTTTCTTAATGTTCATATATATTTAGCTTTTACCAGTGACAACTTCTGCCAACCCCAATTCTTTGACAAGACCACTAAATTTGGGCAGTTGTTCTTCTACTACCGTATGCAAATCCTGAATCAGTGATTCTACATTCAAACGAATTGATTCAAATACTTCATAGGATTGATTAGTTGGGACCCAATCTGAACTAGAAACAACACTTATAAGAGACGTAAGCTTAGAAGCAAGTCTAGTTGGGGGTGGTTTTTGGGGGCTAGTCCCAGGCAAAGAAACCAGTTCAGCCTCAATTAAGGACAATGCACTTGTTAATTCTTTAGCAGGCTCAAATAACCCTTTAAATTTAGGATCATTCCCAGCCCTTTCTACACATTCCCCAACTTGTTGTATTATTTTACGTATTGAGTTGACTGAATTATTTACAGAAGAGATTTTTTCATTTATTGCTGTCAGCAAACTAAATTGAGATTCTAAATCCTTTTGCGAGGCAGCAACCCTTGGATCTTTCCGAATTTCAAATGATTCGGAAAAAGTATTGCTATCTACGGTCAAGCTAATATTGTAAACCCCTGGTGGAACCACAGGGCCAGTGATACCGTTGCTACCGACTAGAGGACTTGTATCAGAACATCTCATATCCCAAACAAAACGATTATTTCCGGCCTTTGTGCCAACTATAGGACTTTCACTGTCGCCAGAAGAAAAAGTTTTTAGAATGTTCTCGTTAACATCTGAAAAAGTCAGTTTTATTTCACCGTCAACTTTTTCGTTTAGATAATAGTGAACTACCACACCACTGGGAGGATTTTCCCCAGCATCTATGAATCTTCTTTGTATATCTCCGTTAGAATTACGTGTGTTAAAGAATGCAGCAGTCCACCCACGAACGAACTGATAATTTCTTCCCGGACCTACTGGAAATGAAAACCCTAAAGCAGGCGCTGTACGGTAAGAAACTCGCGGTTTGAAAAGATGAACACTCGAATTAGCTGTATTTGCATCTATTTGATGAAGAGGAGTTAAATCATCTAAGATCCAAAAAGCTCTACCATGAGTTGCTACCACAAGATCATTATTCTTAATTACAAAATCATGGACAGGAGACACCGGTAAATTAAGCTGTAAAGATTGCCAGTTATTACCATCATCAAATGACACATGTATTCCCAATTCAGTGCCCGCATAAAGTAGGCCTTGCCTTGCAGGATCCTCTCGTATTACTCTTGTGAATTCATGCGATGGAATACCATTAGTAATCAAACTCCATGTTTCACCATAATCAGTAGTCTTATAAAGGTAAGGCTTAGTATCATCCAACTTCCACCTAGTACCAGCAAAATAGGCTACTGCTTCATCATGAGGCGAGGGTTCTACAGTATGTATCATTGTCCAGTCAGGCAAATCCTTAGGAGTTACATTGGTCCAGGTATTACCACCGTCTCTAGTGACATGAACCAATCCATCATCAGAACCTGCCCAAATTAGACCCTGCTTAATCTTTGATTCTGCTAGTGCAACAATACTACCCATATTAAATGGCACTACAACCTGAGTCGCTATCGGCCCGCCCGCTGGTTCAGACATCTTTGAAATATCATTCCTGGTCAAATCTGGGCTTATGGCCTCCCAACTAGTTCCCTCATCGCATGACTTGAAAACTATATTAGCCGCCACTAACAACGTATTTGGGTCATGCGGAGATAAAAGGGTAGGAAAGTGAAATTGGAATCTGTACTTCATATCCTTCCCAGCTGTAATACCTTGATCCTCAGGCCAAACAGTAATGATACGAGTTTGTCCGGTATGGTGATCATATCTGAGTAGGTTGCCTCCACCTCCAGGTGAACTCCCTATTGCACCTGCATAAACTATATTGGGATCATCTGGTCTAACAGCAATATGACCACTCTCAGAGCTACCAACTGGGTAACAGGTTGTCCAAGGAATAGCATGATCATTGGTCATGCTAGGGACAGATATAGCCGTATTATCCATTTGAGTACCATAAACTCTATAAGGAAATTGTTCATCAGTAGTCAGATGAAAAAAGGCAGAAGTGGGTTGGTTATAAATAGAAGACCATGTCCCACCACCATTTAGACTAACCGTCGCCCCTCCATCATTACCCTCAATCATACGGTCCGGATTACGCGGATCGATCCAGAGATCGTGATTGTCCCCATGAGGCATAGGGAAACTTACAAAAGAACGTCCTCCATCAGAAGACTTAAAAAATTCAACAGAAAGAACATAACAGGTCTCAGGATCTGTAGGATGTGCAAACAGATGTATGTAGTACCAAGCCCTCCACCAAAGATTAGTTTGACCCGTCAATTTATCCCAAGATTCTCCACCATTATCCGAACGGAAAAGCCCCCCGTCTTCGGCCTCAATTAACGCCCATACTCTATCTGGTTTAGCCGGTGATACAGCCACGCCGATTTTCCCTTTGACACCTGTAGGTAATCCAGGGTTATTGCTTATATCGATCCAAGTATCTCCCCCATCTACACTTTTATGTAAACCACTATCCGGTCCACCACTTTTATGCGTCCAGGGAGAACCTAAAAGTTCATATATAGACGCGTAGAGAATCCTGGGATTAGTACTATCCATAGAAATATCAACAGCTCCAGCTTTATCGCTCTTGAACAAAACATGTTCCCAAGTTCCCCCCCCGTCCACAGTTCTAAATACGCCACGTTCTACATTATCTCCCCAAGTATGACCAAGGGCAGCCACATAAGCTATGTCTGGATTTTGAGGATGGATTCGTATTTTTGCTATATGCCTAGTATCACTTAGTCCGATATTTGTCCAGGTTTTCCCAGCATCCGTGGATTTATAAACACCATCACCATGTGACTCACCACTCTGAAAGCATCCATCACCCGTACCTGCATAAATAACGTTAGGGTCGGAATCAGCTACCGCAATTGCTCCAACAGCTGCCGTAGAAAAAAATCCGTCTGAAACATTCTCCCAATATGTGCCAGCATCCACCGATTTCCAAACCCCGCCACCCGACGCTCCGAAGTAAAACACCTGAGAATTAATAGGGTCACCCGTTACAGCTCCAACTCGTGCACCCCGAAATGGCCCTATCGAACGCCATTGGAGGGATTGCAGTAATTTAGGGTCAACGCCCGCATTATTGACTAAAGATTTAGAAGCCATATCAATACCCCCTAGTTCTCAGATATTGAGATACGGTATCGCAATGGTGTATAACCGTCAATGATTGGTACTATTTATGCCTATTGGCTCAAAATTAATATCGGTGTATAAGTAGGCATGGGTAAAGATATCCTAGAAAGAAGCTTAGATAGATTAGATAATATCAGCGGTATAATGGTGATGGGGTGCGGTGGTTTTATCGTGTTCGGCTTTCTCCTGTTTGTTCTTGTTGTAATTATTCTATCCTTTGTTGCCATTTTTTTTATGTACCCCTGAACCTGAAACCATGGTGCAAATCCCACGCAAATGCAGAGAGTAGTAGATATGACAGGGATGGGAGTAATAGCTGGGATGACCTATATTACTAAGTCTTTGATGCATTCAAGGTTAATAGGCGTGGTTTATCGTCGACGCCCTGAAGAATTACATAAGAGATCATTATAGAAATAGTCAATGTCAACACTGCAATTGGCCGACCAAGCCCTAGCGTATCAGCAACCATAACCCATACAAGAGGGCCGATGATACTTGCAAAGCGGCCTACTATGCTATAAACACCAAAGAATTCACCGACGTGTCCTGGTGGTACTAGGCGCAACAGGTAAGGACGGTCAGCACACCATGTGCCACTCATCGCAATACCAGCCAAAAAAGCACTGACCCACAGGATGGCACTGTCGAGACCTAAAAGAGGGACGAAAGCAAGCCCTCCAAGAACAATGACCCATAGGTATAAAACTAGATTAAGCGTCCTTTTAGGACCTATTGAATCAACTATGAAACCCCAAATGAATGCTCCAATAATGGATGAAACAATGGCTAGCAATAAAACAAGCTGGAGCTCTGCATCTGTCAAACCGAGCTCGTTGGTAACGTATATGCCAATAAATATGATCAAAGTATTCACTGCATCAGCATAGAATAGCCTACCTAACAAAAAACGGGATAATCCCGGATATTCTCTTGTCCTTGCCATTGTTTTGATCAACTGAGTAATAGAACCCCCTATGAGTCTTATTCTAAACTCTAAATTCTGCGATCCGTGTTCCTTTATGAAAATAAAACATGGAATCGAAAAAACTAGGAACAGAAGAGCAGTAACCTTAAACATACCAGTGTAGCCGATAGAATCTAGTAGTAAGATTCCCGTGGTAGCTCCTATCAAGGAACCAATGTATCCCACGCCTACACCAAAGCTTCCGATCTTCCCCCAATCCTTTTCTGGCGCCACTGTTGGTAGCAGAGAGTCATAAAATATGAGGCCTGACTGAAACATGTAGTTAGCACCTACAAATATAACCAACGATAGGAAAAGTCCGCCAACACCTAACAACATCGTCAGGAAAACACAACAACAAGTCGTCGTCACCAAAAAAGGAATCCTCCGACCAGAGCGATCAGACATGGTTCCTAGCATTGGTGCCGTAACAACAACTAGTAACATTGAAGCTACATTGGCATACCCGTAAATAGAGTCATTCCCACCCATATGATTGACTACCCATAGGCCGAAATGAATGGACACAATATTCAGAAAAAAGATTGTGTTTGCTAGATCATATAAGGCCCAAGAAATGATAGCTTTCCGGCCATTGGGAAAGTTACTATTAGTCAATAGGTATACCTATTTCTGAATTTAGTAGTGGCTCTGAGGGGATTCTAACCCTGACCCCCCTGATAGCAGGCCTAGATTGTTCTCCCTAATCCTAGGGAACCCTATTTGCCCATTATAACTTGTCAGTGGATGCAAAAATACCAGAACCTGGTGCAAATCGCGAGCCACTATACACTATATATAATATAGGGGGTCTCCACCTACTAAGTGCTTATTATATGCCCCACCTTTCACGCCTACCCCACCCTAAAACAGAAGGATTGGTTCCCAATTCCATTACCAAATATCCTATTCATGATTCCTTGGAACTTATCAGACAGGCTTTCACTATCCTTTAGAAGGTAACAGTTTCAGTCCCTGAAGTTAATGTATTGAAGCGGCAGTGTGATTTCCATTTCTTTAATTGACTTAATGGCATCCTGCAGATCATCGCGGTTTTTCCCCTTTATACGCAGCTCCTCTCCCTGAATGGCTACTTGAACCTTAAGCTTAGTGCCTTTGATCATCTTGATGATTTGCTTGCCTAGTGGTTGATCAATGCCCTGGAGAATTGATACCTCCTGACGCAAACTGCCTTTCGTGGCGTCTTGAGGAGATTTGAAATCCAAAAATCTGCTATCGACTCCACGTCTATCGCAATATTTGTACAAGAGATCGTGCATCTGCTGAAGAAAGAAGGGGTTGTCAGCAGTAATAGTAAGAATGTTGGTGGAACGCTCTATGGAGCACATAGTGCCTTTAAGGTCGAAGCGTTGCCTAACTTCACGCATTATGCCATTAACAGCATTATCGACTTCGTCAATATTTGTCTTCGATACGACATCAAAGGACGGCATTTAGGGGTCCTCCTTAAGTACTCAGCCCTTACCAATGAAAAGGTTTGGCTAAAACCAATATTCTTTTCATATTGTGCTTTTATATTATAAACGTAAGCCACTAATAATTGGTAATAATTATCCCTATTGGCACCATATGTATACTGGAATATAAGTAGACCTCCTTATTTGAAGGGCAAAAACCTGAAAGACCGTGGAACTATATTTTCGTCGCCTCGCGTAAGACGATATATTGATTATTAATTTTCCATGATGCAAAATTGTGAAAAGTTTAGGTTTTGTGAAACTTTTTACCACTTGAATCAATAGTTTTAACCGCTTCAATCCAGACCGTGTGGAATTGACCTAG
>VEXD01000001.1 GCA_009391235.1 SAR202 cluster bacterium AC-409-J13_OGT_754m | reverse complement strand
ACTGGTTTGCCCAAATCTTTCGATAAGTTCTAAAACTAGCACCCTATATTCCATGATGAAGCCCAGTTTATTTACAAGTGGTCAAATAACCCGCGACCTTTCCTTATTCGTTAGTGATTCTTTGAGATTAACGGCGGGACTATTTAATGCATTTGAACCATTAGCGTTTGATGTTTTTGATGGACTTAATGAAGTGGCCGGTGAAATGCAAAGAGTAGGGGTAAAATCAGTCCATCTTTCAGGAGCCGGACCATGTTTATATGGTTTTGCAGATGATCAGGCTCAAGGAATATTAATTCGGGAACAATTGGTTGAATTAGGGTATATCGTCCACTTAGTTGAAACAACTGAATCTTCATCGCTATTGACGCTGGGCCAATCTAATAACTAGACTATTAGGGCGAGCAGGATAGATAAGGTTATACTGTTATATGCTCTTTATTAAATCAGAGAAGGTATTTATATGCTAGGAGTCTTTAACGTTATCAGGATAGGGATGGATCCCTATTTGCTTCAATATGGCAATTTTGTTCTTACATGGCATGGATTTTTTACGTTTATAGGTGTGTCCATGGCCGTTTTTGTTGTTGCTCACTGGGCTAAAAAGGATCAAATATCACCTGATACGATTTTTTCGGTTGCTTTGTGGGCCATACTTGGTGGAATT
Source organism: SAR202 cluster bacterium AC-409-J13_OGT_754m (assembly GCA_009391235.1). Lineage (GTDB taxonomy): Bacteria > Chloroflexota > Dehalococcoidia > Lucifugimonadales > VEXD01. The sequence continues at coordinate 209,263 of VEXD01000001.1, read as the reverse complement.
ATTGGTGCTAGATTGCTTCATGTCATCGACTTTTGGGGGAGAATTTACAAAAATGATCCTATTTCCGCTCTGTATGTTTGGCAGGGAGGCATAGGGATTTATGGAGCACTTTTAGGGGGATTTATCGGCGGAGCAATTTTCGTTACGGTAAGGAATAAAGATGGCCTCATTACGTTTTGGAATCGATGGCTTAAGTGGCTTGGCAAACTTGAGAAAATTGATCTCCCCTCTGTAGGCAGATTGGCAGATCTTGCAGCTCCAGCCGTACTTGTATCTATGGCTATCGGTCGCATAGGAGACATCATAAATGGAGAACATATAGCGAGGGTTACAAGTCTTCCCTGGGCTTTTGTATATGATCACGTCGATACACAACGCCTTTATGCATTCATTGGAGATGGCCAATCCTCCTTGTCTCCAGCTCACCCAGCCGTTGTCTATGAAATGATGTGGGATTTTGTTATAGCAGGATTGTTATGGTTTGTTTTGAGAGGTAGGTTGAAGCCTGATGGGATGATGTTTGTGGCCTTTTTAGGGTTGTATTCATTAGGTAGGTTCTTTATCAGTTTTGTTAGGTTGGACAAGGTTTGGGTAGTAGGCTTAGACGCATCGCAAATGGTTGCCTTGACGACACTTTTTATTACAATGACCATATTGATATCTAAGGGTCAATGGATCAAGCGAAATAAAGTTAGCAGAATCAATACTGAAGCTTTATCTGAGGAAGTCGCTAGCTAAATTGTTCTATCCGGTACGATAGCAAAAAATTAGAGTTCGCTAACTTTACGTGCGGCTAGATTGCAAGTCTAGAACCTTTAGGTTTATGGCTTTTTTGCCGCGCCAGTTATTTACTAACAGGCTATAAACTAAATCTTGATATCTACCTGAGATACTATCTAGTTGTTGCCCAAAGGCTATGCCGTCCCATGTAGATATTCCATCATTGATTTTGAGACGTGTGTGTTGAGCGTTCCCCCCTACTGACCATGCTTTTAGGATTTCTACGTTTTTTGCCAAGAATACTGGCGTTGGGTTGCCCACTCCGAATGGTTCCAAGTAGTTAAACCAATTGTATATATCACCCATCAATTTAGATGGAATCACTGTGATATCAATTTTCAATATTGGGTCTGTTGGCAAGATATTCATCATTGTTGTTGCAACAGTATTCAACCGTTTCTTCAAAATGGACACATTGTTGGAATCTATGGTAAAACCTGCGGCCATAGGATGCCCTCCATATTTGGTGAACAGGTCTTCACATTCATCGAGTGCCGAGATTAAATTGAAACCCGGGATACTTCTACCGCTGGCTCGCATGAGATTTTGTTCGTGAGACATAACTATGGCCGGCTTGTGAAATTCATTTGTTAATTTACTGGCAAGCAATCCTGCTATCCCAGGAGTGAAACTTGAATCTGAAATTAAAATGATAGGAGTATCTTTCCCTAGTGAGTTGGCCTTTTCTTGAGCTACTAAATACGAGGTGTCGGTAAGTGTACGACGGTTGATGTTGAAGTCTTCTAAGGCTTTTGCAAGGGTATTGGCTTCTTCAAATGAAGAGGTTGTTAATAGATTAAAACTCGAAATTGCATGCTGTAGCCGTCCGGAAGCGTTGAGACGAGGGGCAATTTTGAAAGATATAGTTTCTGATGTGATGGGAGTTTCTAAGATCCCTGCCTCTCGAAATAGAGCCTGTAATCCTATACTGTTCGTGTTTTGAAGTTCGTTCAGCCCATTACGCACTATGGTTCTGTTTTCTCCAAGTAGAGGAGCCATATCAGCAACGGTGCCTAGGGCTGCTAGCCCGATAATCGTATTGGGAATTGGAATTCCTAGGTGATTATAAAACCCTTGTATTAGTTTGAAAGCTAAGCCGGCACCAGTTAATTCGGGAAATGGGTATATGGAATAGCTGACCTTGGGGTCTACAATAGCCATGGCATTAGGCAGCGAGGTAGGTGGAACATGGTGATCAGTGATTATTACGTCAATTCCAAGCTTAGATGCCATATTAACTTCTTCATGGGAAGTAATTCCGCAATCAACTGTGATAATGAGTTTAGCCCCTGATTTGCTTAAGGATTGGATAGCATCATAGTTCAACCCGTGACCTTCAGTAATTCGGTCTGGAATATACGGAATAATTTCTATTCCCAATTTTCCTAAACCATCAAATATAATTGCCGTAGCGGTCACACCGTCAACATCAAAATCTCCGAATACCCCTATTGGATCTTTCGATATCAACGCTTCTTCGATTCTATTAATTGCCTTAGCCATTCCTGGGAGTAACATTGGATCGTGGTAGATGTTCGATGAAGAGTTAAGGAATTCTGCAACTTGAGAATAAGTGGTGATTTCCCGATTAAAGAGCAATTGAGCAATGATTCCAGGAACTTCGGTAGTTTCTTGGAAATCGACTGGCGCAGTCGGATATATGGTCCAGGTTTTATTCATATTGATTTTTAGTAGAAATATTTGACTCTACACGTTACTCGTTTTATTTGGATGTGACCATTAGCCACTAATGTTATCTCAAGTGTTGAGTTTGTTGAAAATTAGCACTGAGTTGTGACCACCAAAGCCAAACGAATTACTCATGGTTATCTGTAGTGACTTTGTTTGAGCTGTATGAGGAGTGTAATTAAGGTCGCAAAGAGGATCAGGGTAATCCAAATTAATTGTTGGAGGTATGATTCCATCCTCCATAGCTTTAATGCATATTACTGCTTCAAGAGCTCCTCCTGCCCCTAAAAGGTGGCCAGTCATAGATTTTGTGGAACTAATAGGTATATTGTTGGCTTCCGTTCCTAGTGCTATCTTGATAGCTAGTGTTTCTTGGCGATCGTTCAATAGTGTGGAGGTTCCATGTGCGTTAATGTAGTCTATTTTGTTAGGTTCTATTCCTGCGCGGATTAATGCTTTAGTTATGGCTTTTGCCGCACTCTTCCCAGATGGAGATGGTTCTGTAATATGGAATCCATCGGAAGTTGAACCATATCCTGCTAACTCAGCAAGTGGGGTCACTCCCCTACGGACAACGCTTTCCTCGCTCTCTAGTAATAAAATTGCAGCACCTTCCCCAATTACAAAACCATCTCTTTGGGAATCAAATGGGCGGCTTGCTTTTTGAGGATAATCATTGTTTCTAGATAGAGCTCTAAGAGATCCAAATCCGGAAACGGCTATTGGACATATAGGTGCCTCACTTCCTCCAGCTATTATTATGTCGGCTTCACCTCTACTTATAAGTTCTAGGCCATTGCCGATGGCATCTGCTCCACTTGAGCAAGAGGATACGATGCAGAGGTTTGTCCCTAAGGCCTTAGCGAGCATAGAAACATGCGCTGATGCGGTATCACCCAACATCATGGGTATCAAGAATGGTGAGACTCTACGTGGACCGCGGGTTAATAGTATTTCATGTTGTATGGATAGAGTTGATATGCCTCCTATACCGCTTCCAATTAGGACTCCTGTTCTATAAGGGTCAACATTGGCGACGTTTAGGTTGGCTTGAGCAATAGCTTGTTGGGCTGCAGCGGTTGCAAAGTGGGCGAATCTATCAGTACGGCGGGCTGTCTTTTTATCTAGATAATCTAGTGGGTCAAATCCTTTTACCTCTGATGCAAATTTCGTTTCATAATCATCCACGTTGAATGTTTTGATGAAATCAACTCCAGATTGACCTTTTTTCAAGGCTTCCCATGTTGAAGTTGCATCTAGCCCAAGAGGACTGACAACTCCAAATCCAGTCACAAACACTCGTGTTTTCAGAATTTTATCTCGCCTAATTTAGATGGACAATAAATCCATAAGGATAAATGTGTAATTTCTCGGGAAGTAGGGGTTCATATAGACTTAGATGATCCTATATTCATCATAAACAGATAAATATTTACTTGGAAACAACCTTAAACAAATCGTTATCTGCAAGCCCGTTTATAGGTGCGCCAGTATTTGATTTGTTTTTATTCTTTATCGATTCATCTAGCTCTTTGTTTAAAATAGATAGATCCCTATGTTTAAAAGGCAACTTATTCTGATCACCATCAAGGTCTGGTTTGAGTCGACTTCGATACCTATCCGAAATTCGGAAAAGGCGAGCGTACATGTTATCTACTGGATTTAGCATTTCCGAGTATTTGTTAAACAGATCCTGAGATTCTTTCATGGTCCAACGCTCATCTTTGTGAACGAACTGCCTACCTGTATATAAATGGTAAGGTCTCATTTCACCACTAGCCAAGATATCACCGTTCGCGTCAAGAGGTACTAGGTCACTCCAGTTCGATGTCGCAGGAAGAGGGGTCAGTAAATTTGCAGTTTGATATTTGCTAATGGTTCTAACCCAGCGGGCCATCTCCATTATCCCATCCTCTGTGTCGTAAGGAAGTCCAATGATTGTCATGGCAACTATGGTAAAGCCTTTATCATTTAGAGCGACAAGGTCTTTGTGAAGTTGCCCCGGCTCCTGCCGTTTTCTTATTGCCTCTAGGTTCTTGGCATCGGAGGATTCCACGCCTACATATAGCATTTCCATATTAACATTACGTAGTGCTTCTGATAGTTCTGGATCCTGACCTATTTCAGCCCGAGTTTGGCAAATAAGATACATATTGTCAGTGTATCCCTTCCAGTTATTAATTCTACGCAGTCTTTCATCTCGATATTTCACTGCTCTAAGTGGGGGCGGGTGCAGGTCATCTGATACGAAAACACTAAATCGACCTGTTCTATTCGTAACTATTAGACCATCGTCGGCCATTGTCTGTAATTGAGCTAGCCTTTTCAGTTCAACATCTCGGTTTATCATCCTATAACCTAAGAATTGTTGAATAACTTGGCAATAAGTGCATTTTTCGGTGCAACCACGAACAGTTTCCAGTACTCCCCCCATTAATGGATACGTGGGTGAAAGGCCTTTGATAGAATAGAAATCGGGCAATTCAACAAAATCTGGTGACACCAAACCCTTCCTTAGAGTTTGTATTAATTTACCTTCATCCATAAATGCTATACCTGGAATTTTAGAGAGCTGTGTTTTCAAGTCCTTAGATTTGAATGTTAAAAGTGTGTCACATAATTCCCCTATGATATCTTCAGCTTCTCGTTGAACTATGACATCAAAATTTCCTTCTCGGAAGGCTTCTTCAGGAAGCGGGCCCATTTGAGGTCCACCACCTATAGATATTATTTCAGGGTGGAATTCTTTAGCCTTACGCGCTAACTCAAAAGCCTCAGGCGCTTCATTGATTAGCGATGAGATCATAAGTATGTCTACGCCTTCTAGGTCTTTGTCCGGGTCAATCTTTCCTTCTCGATCTTCAAACCAAATCAATCTGTCATATAAGTAGGGCCCATTCCATTGAGCTAGGGCGCCAGACAAGAACAACATTCCCTGTCTGGGTATTGCCACATATTCAAAATTTCCTCCTGGCGATCTTGGTTGAGCCAGAACTACATTTTTTATTTTTGACATTGAGCCCTCTCTGCGTATTTCCATTGACGGATAGCAGGTTTAATCTATGGTCTAGTATCAAATTAGACTTAGGCATTATACATGTATCTCAAAAGTAAAGAAATACAACTAAATACCATTTCAGTCGAGATTCAGAGGGAGGTGATTTGGTTGAGCCCTGTATATTCTAGGTCTATAATTGTTTAGTATGGTTTCATGCATGACAAGCCTTTAATGAGTAAAGGCTTGTCATGCACCTTCATATTTTCATATAAGGATTATCAGCTTGTTTTGAAGGACATGAAGGCTAGATTTACTAGATGAGGTTTCTTTTTTAATTGAACAAGTTTAGAGGCACAATTGCTGTTGATACGCATGGTTGTAAGCTTAATAGAGCTGATAGTGATGATCTGATTCGCAATTTTATTAATGCTGGGTATCGAGTTGTGCAACCGAGCGAAGGGCCAAATATCTATGTTCTCAACACCTGTACGGTCACTCATGTTGCGGATGCTAAAGCACGTCAAGCTTTGCGGGGTGTCAAGAAAGCTAATCCGAATACCAAAATCATAGTAACTGGTTGCTATGCTGAACGGGCACCGAAAGATCTTCTGAGTATTCATGGAGTAGATTTGGTGTGGGGAAATAATGAGAAAATCAATCTTGTTGATAAAGTAGTTTCTGATGATGATTCGGGTGAGGGCAAGGAACAGATTTTCGACCGAGGTGCAGGAACTCCCTTGTTTACTAGTATAAATGGTAGGACGAGGGCGATGCTTAAAATACAGGAAGGGTGCAATCAAGTTTGCTCTTACTGCATTGTCCCCAAAGTTAGAGGTAGAGAGACAAGTGTGGAACCACGAGATCTAATCAATCAAGTAAGGAAAAGAGTTTCAGAAGGGTATAAAGAAGTGGTCTTAACAGGCACGCAATTAGGTTCGTATGGATTTGAAATGGACGGAATGAACATAGAACTTTTGATCAAATCTATTCTTAATGAGACCAATGTTGAACGTTTACGGGTTTCGTCATTACAACCACAAGAAATAACTGATAAGTTATTGAATTTGTGGAGGGCTTCCAGGCTCTGTCCCCATTTTCATATGCCACTTCAGAGTGGTAGTAACACCGTTTTGGAGCGTATGAGACGAAGATATACAATAGAGCTTTACCGTCAGGTTTTATTAAATATTCGGAATACTATTACTGCTGCTTCCGTCACCGCTGATGTAATAGTTGGGTTTCCCGGAGAGACCGATGAGGAATTTGAGGAAACGTTTAATGCTTGTTCAAGTTTGGATTTATCTGATATACACGTTTTTCCTTATTCAACTAGGCCTGGAACAACTGCGTCGCATTTTAGGTCGCATATAGACTCCAAGACGAAGAAAATTCGAATGAATAGGATGCTAGACTTGTCTAAAATTAAATCCGAAGCATTCCGGAGAAGTTGCCTAGGTAGCGTTCATTCAGTTTTGTGGGAAAAAGAAGAAAGACCTGGATCAGGCTACTACTTAGGCTTGACTGACAATTACATTAAGGTTCGAACTCGAAGCTCAAGGAATCTTGTCAACCATATACTGCCCTGCAAGTTGGTTGGATTGCAAAACAAGTTTGTCTTTGCCGAACCCGTGTGATCAACTAAGGTGGGAGAATAAATTCCAACCTATTAAATTTGACCAGTCAATTTTATATTGACCTTATATTAAGTTACCTTATAGTTCGATTGGTCTGAGATAAGAACCACCATTATATCGTTCCAAGTAACCTGCTTTACGGTCTGTTCCATGAGAAAAAATGAGTAACCAACCGTCTTTTTCTGCTTTACTTAGCATTTCACGTTTCATAGCAAGAGTTTCCTCAGGGAATTGGTCCGATGCTGGTATGGAAGCTAAATCCAGATGGTGAGCTGTGGGAACCAAATCACCCATAAACGCTACGCGTTCTCCTCCGTGATTCATCATTACTATTTGATGCCCTTGAGAAGGCCCATCTGTCATTAGGACTGATAAGCCTGGAAGAATTTCATAATCGCCGTCCATGAGCTCCAGTTGGTTCCATTCTTCTATTGGCAGAAAATTATCCTCAAAATAATCATTCTTGAATCTTTCATTAGGATTCAGTGCCTCCATCCAAGCTTTTCGTTGAACGAAATGTGTGGCTTTAGGAAATGATGGAACTAGTGACCCAGTTCTATCTAATTTGGTGCAGCCACCACTGTGGTCAAAGTGAAGATGTGTGAGGATTACAATATCAATTTGATTGGCTGAGATTCCTAAGTTTTTTAGGCTTTTAACTAGTCGACTTGGCCCAATGGCGAATTCCTCTCTAAGTCCGTTCATTTCCTTTGAGCCAACACCAGTATCAATTATGATGTTTTTACCAGCTAATTGTACAAGGAGGCAGTTGAGCCCCAAGGTCATACGGTTTTTTCTGTCAGTTACAATTCGATTTTCCCATACAGTTTTGGGTAGATGTCCGAACATACACCCGCCATCACGTTTAATAGTTCCATCACTGAGTAATTTAATAGATGTTGTCATCATGAGCGGTTCAATAACCTCCCTAGCATCAATCTTTTTGATTGAATTGTCTTTAACATAATGTAAAGATAAACCATTTGTAAAGTAAAAGTCAAACAGATTTTAAATTAATATGAAATTTTTTATGGCAAATAAGTGAAAATAGGAAAAAGTTGGTGTTTAAATATACTATTATGATTGGAACATACTAGATCAGAGCTGCTTATAAGTCATTATTTAGTTGAATAAAATTTAAAAAAATAATGCAATATGGTTCATGGCGACGGTAGTTGTAATTCCATCTTCAGGTAAGAAAAGTGCCCCGGAGAGGACTCGAACCCCCAACCCCTTGGTCCGAAGCCAAGTGCTCTATCCATTGAGCTACCGGGGCCAACTCTTTATGTTTGGGGTGAGCGATGGGATTCGAACCCACGATCTCCTGTGCCACAGACAGGCGCATTAGACCACTTTGCTACGCTCACCACATAAATTGATTGAATGGGCCTATATAGTTACATTTAAGTTTATTATGATTCTCTGGAGATTGCCAGGTTCACCAGTGTTCTGACTGGGACTCCTGTGTAGCCCTTAACTAAATACCCGACATTCGATTCGCTCCGTGCAGTGCCAGCTATATCTAAGTGTATCCATGGAGTGTCTCCAACGAAAGCCTCTATGAATTTGGCTGCAGTTATGGATCCTGCTTCTCCGTTGCTACCGGTATTCCTGAGGTTAGCAAAAGTGCTTTTAAGACCATCGGCGTATTTATCGTGCATGGGTAATTGCCAAAATTGCTCTCCGGTTGTTGTGCTTGAGTTAATAAATAGGTCTATGAACTCCTGGTCGTTACCCATTACTCCAGTACATAAGGAACCCAAAGCCACTTTTATGGCTCCTGTGAGAGTGGCTATGTCTACCATTTTATCCACTTGCATTTTTTCTCTAGCGTATACAAGAGCATCGGCAAGCACTAATCTGCCTTCTGCATCAGTGTTGATGATTTCTATGGTTTTTCCATTCATGGCTCGTACTATGTCACCGGGCCTTTGGGCTTGTCCACCAGGCATGTTTTCAGTTGCTGGTACTATTCCAGTCACATTAACCTTTGGTCGGAGCTCGGCTATTGCTTGCATAGCTCCTAAAACCGAAGCCCCTCCAGACATATCTCCTTTCATCCTTTCCATTCCGGAGGCACCCTTAATAGAAATACCTCCGCTGTCAAAAGTAATTCCTTTTCCTATGATGCCTAGGTTCTTAGATGGATTGTTTGGGTCTCCGTTGTATTTGAGGACAATAAGTTTAGGAGGTTGATAACTTCCCTTTGCAACTCCCAACAGAGCACCCATTCCAAGCTTTTCCATATCGGATCGTTCCAGGATGTTGATTTCAAGTCCGTTGGTGTCCGAAATTTGTTGAGCTACCTCTGCCATTCGGGAGGGAGTCATAATGTTGGCAGGTTCACTTGAGAGATCTCTAGATAACATAGTGCCTCTCGAGATGATTTCTCCTATTTTCACTCCCTCTTGAAGTGGTTCAGTTAAATCTGATCGATTACTTAAAATGGACATTTCCGTTATTAATCCGGAATTGCTATCTTCATCAAAATATTCCTGGAACCTATAGAGTCCTAACATGGCACCTTCAGTCATTGCTTGGGACATGGTTTGGGGGTCTAATTCTTGTGATATGCTTCCATGCAATGTAGTCGCCATTGATTCCACGCCTTTGGTTCTCAGAAATCTACATGCGTCTCCCATCCCGTTTCTAATAACATTTGCTGAAAAGTTTTCTTCTTTACCTAGACCTAATACCAATATGCGTTCTGCTCCAACCTTATTAAAGGTGTGTATAAGGGTCAATTCTCCTTCCTTACCTTTTATTTCCCCATCATTAATTAGTTGTTTTATAGTTCCATCAAGCCCTGAATCAATTGCTGAGGCAGCGTCATCCAAGGATTCAGTTCCCTGAAATAGACTTATCACTAACGCTGGCGTTTTTACTTTCGTGATGTCCTCTTGTATCACATTAATTCTCATAATATGCTCCTTAAGCGGGTATCTATCTATTTATTTTAGAGGTTAGGGGTATGTATAGAGAGAAAGTTCCATATCCGCGCTGTATTCTGACATGGTTTGGCTAATGTCGATTGTTGGGTTCCTAAAGATAATAGGATTGAACGAGATGCCCGGATCATAAAAGATTTTCAAGTGATTATCAAGAATGAGTTTGTTTTGTTGGCTAATCATTTGAATAAAAAGCGACCCCAACAAGTCCTGGCCCAGTATGCGCTCCCATTACAGGGGTAAATTCTGTAATGAAAGCTTCTTTACAATTAAGATTTGACTGCAAGTGTTTCATCAGAAACTTTGCATCGTATGGGGAATCTGCATGCATTACGTTCACATGTACTGGCTTTCCTCCGGTACGTTCGGCAACTATTGAAAGCAATTGATGTATGGCTTTACTTCGACTCCTTGGCTTGGATATGAGATGTGGTACACCTTGGCTTAATTCCATTAGCGGTTTAACTCTAAATAAAGTAGTAGCCCATGCTTTAATTTTCGTTATCCTTCCACTCTTTACTAGGTAGTGTAATGTATCTAGGAATGCAACCAATTGTACTTTTGGTATCATTGATTCAACGTGAGATACTATCTGTTGGAGTCGGGTCTCCATCATAGTATATCTAGCCGCCTCTAAGGCTATGAAGCCGTGTGCTCCCGCTGCCCCTTGACTGTCCACTACGCTTATTTTCAAGGATGGATGTAGTTTCTTTGCCATGCGGGCTGCTATATTTGCGGATTGATAGGTAGAAGAACTAAACTTTCTAGAAACCGTTATACATAGGACTTGGCTCGATTTGGCATAGGCGTGGTTAAATGCGGCAAGAAAGTCTTTTGGGTTGGGGCCTGTGGTTGTAACTGTTTTGTTATCTAGTTGCAGGGTACGATAAAATGCGGTTGGATTGATATCTACTCCGTCCCTGTAAGTTTTAGATTCAATGACTACTGTGTGTGGTACGATGATGATCCCCAAGAGTTTTTGTAGTTTGCGCGGTATGCAACTACTACTATCCACTACTATTGTTACTTGTTCTTGCCGACTCAAAATGAGTTCCACTCTTAGAGCCTAAAAGTTTTGTTTATTACTCGATACATTGGGTAAGAAGTATGGGAATCTATGTTCATGGATAGGCTAATTGGTTTCTGAAATAATCGGCCAATCGATTTGTATATTCTTCTGGATAGGTGAGGAAAGAATCTATGTGTTCGACATTTGGAACTAGCCAAATATCACTGTCTGGATGAGCATTGGCGTGAACTCTTACGCTGTGCTCGAATGGGATTCGCGTATCTTCCTTACCGTGTATGATTAGGATTGGGTATTTAATATCACCAACGGATTGCTCAGGCACAAGTTCATCTATTTTTATTTTGTAAATCAGGTTAGCTACTAGAATAGACCCGGGTTCAAAAATTGGTATTATCCATTTGGGCAAAGAGGTTGTTCGATCTACTTCTTGAACTATGAGGTCAGAAATGTTCGCATAAGTGGTATCCGAAACTACTGCTTTAATAGCCGGCTCTTTAGCAGCAGTCAATAGCGAGATAGCTGCCCCTAATGAAAATCCTACTACGCCTATGCGATTCGAATCCACACCACGATGTACTAGAAAGTCAAAAGCTCCTAGTAAGTCATTCTGTTCGAAATATCCACCCGATACCCTACCGTCATCCGATGTGCCGTGGCCCCTTAGGTCAAACATGAGTATTGAAAACCCTTCCTTGGAGAGGCGGGAAGCTAGATCTAATGCTTCATCACCGGCACGATTATTATTGAGACCGTGAACGAAAATAAGAGTGTGTGTCTCATTTGGAGACTGTATAAACCAACCCTTCAAGGTTGTATTGTTTCCTCTGGTTTGGAACTCCACGTCTTGGAACGCTAGGCGATATTCATCAGGGAAATGGGCAAATGGTTCCCTGTCTGCTTTGGTTACACCGTTAGCAAGCATAAAGGATATTAGGCCATAAAGTGTAATTCCAAAAATAAAAATGGTGATGCAAATAATTCGCCAATTAAATAGCTTTGACAACATCAGCCTTTCCTCGACATATTATTAATCAGCCTCATCTCTAGCGTACACATTAGTGCTCCCATAATTATTCAATTGATGTATAGGTAGAGAATTGGCATAGATTAAATTGGTTTAATTCTATCCACCCAGTACGCTAATGATAATTCCTAAGGTGACTACTGCGATCATTGGGGTAAAGTCAAACATCCCGACCCTAGGAACTATTTTACGAATTGGGCTTAATATAGGCTCTGTGATTTCGTGAATAATATTGACTAGTGGATTGCTTGACTGCCCACTAGGTATGACCCAAGACATAATTACCCTGGCAAAAATTGCCAAATTAAGCAACCAGAGAAAGAAGATGATAAGATCTATCATGAATTGTGTATTATTCTCCTCCAAGAGAAAGCGATTTTTCGTACGCTGCTATTACTGCATTCATGACCGTGGATCTGAACTCACCTTCTTCAAGAGCTAAAAGAGCTTCAACTGTGGTTCCTCCAGGTGATGCCACCATGTCTCTTAATTCTGCCGTATGCTTTCCAGACTCTATGGCTAATTGAGTACTGCCCAGTACAGTTTGCAAGGTGAGTTCTTTCGCCATATGTCTTGGAAGACCTATGAATACCCCTGCATCTACGAGGGCTTCAATGAATGTGAAGACATAGGCGGGCCCACTTGCACTAAGAGCTGTTGCCATGTCCAGATACTGTTCATCGTGTATCTGTATTTCTACTCCAAGAGTCTTCAGCATTGATTGAGTTTTTTTTGCTACTTCTGATTTAACTTTCTTAGAGCACATCCATAAGATCATGCCTTTACCTATTTGAGCGGGTGTATTAGGCATTACTCTAATTACAGGTTGGTGGCCTAAAAGTTCGACGAGTGTAGAAATGCGTGCTCCCGCTATCACTGATATAACGGTCTGATCAGCCGTTAGCATCCCATTAATCTGTGATGCAACTTCACTAAGATTTTGGGGTTTTACTGCTAATATAATGAGCTCCCCATTCTCAACAACTTTAGTATTGTTAGTGTCAACCATAACCCCGTATCTTTTGGAGAGCTCGCTACATTTTTGCTGGTCGATTTCTCCCACTGAGATATCGGATGGTTTTGCTAGGGAAGAATCAAGAACCCCTTTGATTAGTCCTTGGGCCATGACCCCTCCGCCTATAAATGCTAACTTCATTAGTAATCCTAAAGTCTTTTTTTGTTTAGTAAATTATAGCATCAGACGGTTACTTTAACTAAGGTTCTCTTTACCAAATGAAAATGTCCCACGGTACATATCAGCAGCGAGGTTAATTGCTTTAGACATACTAAGATGATTGGCAATTCCTTTACCAGCAATGTCAAAAGCTGTTCCATGGTCCACTGAAGTCCGCACGAAGGGCAATCCAAGGTTAACACTAATGCTTTCTTCAAAGCCGTGAACTTTTATTGCAATGTGGCCTTGATCGTGGTACATGGCCAAAACGACATCGTATTTACCCTCTATGGTTTGATGGAAAATTATGTCCGCAGGAACAGGCCCTGATGCAGCAATTCCCATGAGTTGTGCTTGTTTGATAGCAGGTGATATAGCTTCATGTTCCTCTGCACCCAATATCCCACCATCACCTGCATGAGGATTAAGTGCTGCAACCCCAATTCGTGGGTTAGGCATTCCCCATTGCTGGAATGAATCGTGTGTCAGGTGAATCATTGATAATACCCGTTCTTTTGTGACATAGGCACAGGCAATCTTTAGGGAATGATGAGTAGTAAGGTGCACAACATTTAAAGCTCCTGTTACAAGCATAGTGGCCACATTTTGCGATGATGATAGCTCCTGTAAAAGTTCCATATGACCTATCGATTTGTAACCCCCATATTTCGCAGCTTCCTTATTGATTGGGGCAGTTGCTAGAGCATTAGCTTTACCTGACATTATTAAATCCGCGGCAAGCTCCACCCATTCCATAGAGGCCTTTCCGCAAGAAGCTGAGAGATTTCCTGGTTTTATATCTTTAGGTGAAATGTTATGTGGGTCAATAATCGATATGATCTTGTCAGAATTAATGTAATTTCCTACATCTGATATTTCACATACTGGTACTTCTAAATTAGATACTGCTATTGCTTCCTTAAGGGCCTCTGTATTACCCAGCACGATAGGGCGGCAATGCTGTTGAATATGACCTTCCGATAGAGCTTTTGCTATTACTTCAGGCCCTATTCCGCATGGGTCTCCCATGGTTACGATAACAATTGGCTTTTCTATGTTGATCATCTAAGCCACACTAGCTTTCGATAAATAGGATGTACTCGAGATAGGTTTGTGCATTTTTAACACACATCTCAGTTTTTAATAACTATGTTTTTGTGAGTAAGACTACAGGTTGTGATTACGAGATATCTAGACTTTTTATCTCGCTTATTCGCACTTGTTCCATCCGCAAGATAGACAAGCTAGACAACCCTCTTGGAAAATCAAGTTAGTATTGCATTCTGGACACATTAAACCAGATCCGTTGGAAGATTTCCCATTAGTTCCATTCGATGACAAGCTAGTTACAGTGTATTCCTCCGTTGCTGGGGTCGTTGGAAGTGATTTAGCCAATAACGTTAGGGTTTTGGAGCTCCTTGGAGATCCTGTCACGTGTCGTTCTAAGGCAAGGGCCACCGCATCTGCAGGTGAACCTATGAGGACTCCTTGATCCCATGCAGGCACGCAGGTTATACCTCTGAGGTGGGCAACAATTTCTTTGGGTTCGACGCCAGATCTTAATGCCAATGATGTTAGTCTAGATATAGCCTCTAAGCTAGCTGACTCACAGCCACCCGCTTTACCCAAAGTTGAAAATACCTCGAAAGGCTTTTCTTCTTCGTCAAAGTTGATCGTAACGTACATGTTCCCATGACCGGTTCGCAATCTTTCTGTGACTCCCTGGAGTTGATGCGGGCGTACTCTTGGAATTAGGCCATTGGTTACTTCCTTTTCTGCTGCTGGTGATGTCTTTTTTGAAAGTATCTCTAAAACCTGTGTTGGCTTAGATCCATCTCTGTATATTGTGATACCGCTACATTTTGATTCATATGCCATGCGATAAGCAGAAGCTATGTCTTCTCGAGTAGCGTTGTTCGCCATATTAATAGTTTTACTCACCGCTAAGTCGGTATGTTTTTGGAAAACACCTTGCATATTCACGTGAGTTTTGTAATTGATTTCTAGAGCAGTTTTAAACAACTCTTTCACATCTTGAGGAACGGAGTCTATTTCTTGAACTGAACCTGTTTCTGCCACCTCTTCCATTAATTTAGGTGTATAGAACCCCCGTTCTTTGGCGATGTTCTCAAAATAAGGGTTTACTTCTGTTAGCTGTTTGCCATCAAGGACGTTTTTAACAAAGGCAACAGCAAAAATAGGCTCGATGCCGCTAGATGCACCAGCTATAACACTTATGCTTCCAGTGGGGGCTATACATGTACGAGTCGCGTTTCGTATGGGTTGGCTCTCTTTGCTGGCAGGATAAGAGCCCCTTTCCAATGCCAATTCCATAGAAGTCGTTTTTGCGACATCATTTATCAGGCCCATGACCTTATCAGCAATTTCTAATGCTTTGGGTGACTCATAAGGGATATTTAACTTTATCAACATATCATGCCACCCCATAACCCCAAGGCCGATTTTGCGAGTAGCGTCAACTGCGTCTTTAACTTCCTGTACTGGGAATGTATTTACAGTGACGACATTCTCTAAGAACCGGGTAGCTTTTTGAGTGATCTCGCTGAGGGCATCATAGTTTACTTGGCCTTCTTCAACGAACAAAGCTAAGTTTATGGATCCTAGATTGCAAGCTTCATGTGCAAGCAGGGGAACTTCTCCGCAAGGGTTAGTGCTATCTAGGTTTCCTAGGTGCGGTGTAGGGTTATGACGATTTGCTTCGTCTATGAAATAAATTCCGGGATCTCCGGTTTTCCAGGCCGAGTCAATAATTGCATTCCAAATATTTCTGGCAGGCAAGCTATCCACAACTTCTTGATCATGAGGATCTATTAAATTCCAGATTTCATCCTGGTCTACTGCTTGCATGAAATCGTCTGTTATGGCTACGGAGACATTGAAGTTTTGGGCTTCAGTGTTGTTATCTTTCATGTGAATGAAAGATAACACTTCTGGATGGGATACATGTAGGATTCCCATGTTAGCTCCGTGACGTTTCCCCCCTTGTGTAATCATATCGCTCAATGAACTTAGCATTTTTAAAACGGCTGTGGCCCCGCATGCCTTGCCGTGGGTGGTTGTTATACGACTACCTCTCGACCTTAGTTTAGAGAAAGCATATCCTATGCCACCACCGTATTTCTGTATCATTGCTGACGTAGTGGCCGCTTTCATTATGCTTTCCATAGTGTCTTCAATAGGAATTACGAAACAGGCCGAGAGAGTTCCCTGCCCGGTACCTGCATTGAATAATGTAGGCGAGTTGGGCATGAATTGACGTGATGCCATAAGGTCAAAAAATACCTGGCTCCAATATTTTTTATCGGGTTCTGGTTCGGATATAGCGTTAGCCACTCTCCACAAAAGGTCTTCTGGGGTTTCATCGCCGATTAGATATCTTGTTTTCAAGACTGTCTCGGCATTTTTCGTGAATTGCAAGGTGGTCATATCCGTCCTCCGATTTTATATAAATATAACGAGATACTCTCTCTTTTTTTATGTGACAACTTATTGATCAAACAACCAGATTTTAGCGATTCTATTCCGCCAATTGCTTGCCCCTCCTATTTGATGAAGAATAGGCTAAATCAATTAACGGATGAGCAGTATCCGGTTTTTTAACTTCTTTCGTTTTTGCATGCAGCTCTGGATAGAATGGTTCTAATGGATTGAGGTCTGTTCTAGCCTGCTCTGCTAGTCTGGCCATCGCATCTGCCTTCTTCCTTAGTTGCTTTCCTCTTCTATACAATTTTATAGATTCATCGATTAATCTCCGTGATTCCCTTATTCCGTTCGGGTCGAGAACAGCCCGCTTGATCACAGTAAACAAATTTGAATCAAATCCTAACCATATGGCTGCCTGAGCTTCTACCTCGTCAGCTTCTTGTAGAGAGGCTTTTGCCTCTTGATACAGAGCTAAAGCTTCTTCGTATAGCCGCTTATAATAAACTAATCCTGTGTCGATAGGAATCATAAACTTTACCTAGTTGAGATGTATTGCTCTAAGGGTTCCCATTGTAAGTGAGCGTCGAGATCCTGTGAGTTTGTAAATATATTGGGATTTGTTGATGTGTCTGCGAACCAATCTATTTTGACGCAACCTTTCGAGTGAGCGAGTTGCCTCATGGTATGTAACCTTAAGTTTTCGTGCCAAATCTGCTCTAGTAATTCCTGCTGACGGGATTACTAAAGGTATAACCGCATCTATCATCCCACCCCTATTAATCTTCATTCCTGTTTTTCCCTTTTTACTTCGTAGACATTACTAGGACGGGCCACATCCTGGTTTGCTTTTTGTTGCTTATACTTCTGACTTTATTAGGAGATATTTTTTGCAAGGAGAGATAAGGTTGCTTCTTCCTCATTACTTTCTGAATCTCCCCGTAGGTCTTTAACCATTTCTTCGAAGCTTTCCATGTCTTGGAAGTCTCGGTATACGCTAGCCCAACGTATATACGCGATACGGTCTAAACTTCTCAGACGCTCCATTACCATTTCCCCGATAGTTGATGATTTAATTTCCGGCTTTCCCAGATTTTGCACTTGGGATTCTATATCTTCTACTACTTTTTCAATATCTCTGTATGGTATAGGTCTTTTGGTGCACGCTAGAACTATTTGGGAAAGCAACTTATCTTTATTGAATTCTTGTCTTCGTTCATCACGCTTTACGACTAGTAAGGCGGTCGTTTGAACACGCTCATAAGTCGTGAATCTTAACCCGCAACGAACACATTCTCTACGCCTACGAACGTTTTCGCCGACAGTTCTAGAATCGGTTACCTTTGAGTCAGGTATATTGCAATATGGACATCTCACGATAATGACACGCAGCCTACTTTTTGTATGGAATAAGTCGGTAACCTCAATATATAGTATGAAGACGGCGTTTGCAATATACATAATATAAAGAGTTTTATGAAAATGTTTTTTTGTTTAAAGTCTGAATTAGACATATCTTTGTCGTTATTCGAAAGTTTTATTGATAGTCAAAGTTGTGCTAACATTTGTATATGTTTACGTTAGGAATTCTGACAGTTAGTACTAGCAGAGCTGATTCTCCTGAATTAGATACTAGTGGCAACGTTATTCGAGAATTGTTGAGTTCTAAGACTTATTGTGAAATGAGATATGAAGTCGTAAGGGACGATAGGATTTTGATAGAAGAATGCCTGAAGAAATGGTGCGATGAAGATGGTCTGGATTTGATCGTAACGACAGGAGGTACTGGCATAGGACCTCAGGATGTTACACCTGAAGCATGTCTAGCAGTAATTGAAAAAGAAATTCCTGGTATAGCTGAAATTATGCGTATGGAGACGTTTGCTAAGACACAACTCTCGATTCTTAGTCGGTCAGTTGTAGGCATTAGGGGAGGTTCATTGATTGTAACTTTACCTGGTAATCCCAAAGGGGTAGGTGAATGCCTTCAAGTTATCGAACCGATATTGCCACATGCCTTGGATATATTAAAGGGTAAAACCACTCATCATTCGGTTGATGGTTGAATTTGACACTAAAAATGCGCATTCATATTCTCACGATATTCCCCGATATGTTTAATGGGCCTTTTCAACATAGTATTGTTCAGAGGGCTGTTAACGCCGGCATTATAGATATAAAAATACACGATATACGGAAATACGCATCTGACAAGCATAATTCTGTGGATGATTATCAATTTGGCGGAGGGCCGGGAATGATTATGATGCCTCAGCCAATATTCGATAATGTTGAGGGAATCCTTGCAGAGTTGACGCAACTAGAGTTGGCTAGTACCCGCGTGATTCTTACGTCACCACAAGGGAAATTGCTGAATCAAAAAACAGTTAAGTTATTCTCTAAACAATCGAATATAGTGATTATTTGTGGCCATTATGAAGGCGTAGATGAGAGGGTCCGAGAACATTTGATTACTGATGATGTGAGTATAGGTGATTATGTGCTTACAGGTGGTGAGATAGCTGCTATGGTATTAACTGATGCTATGACTAGACTAATACCTGGTGTAGTAGGAACTGAAGCTAGCATTGAGGGAGATTCAATAACTTCTGGTCTGCTTCAACATCCTATCTTCACTCGGTCTAATACTTTTCGTGACTGGAACGTTCCAGAGGTTCTGCTTTCAGGGAATCATGGGAAAATTGAGCAATGGCGTAGGAGACAGTCTCTTGACCGCACGTTACGTAATAGACCAGATCTTTTAGTCGAAGCTAATCTGACAGAGGATGATAGAGCATACCTGCGATCCTTGGGATATAGAGATGCGAATTATTCCTGATTCACTACAATTATAAGCGTTCAGGCGCAAATTTTTGAATATGGGTTTGGCTATTGCTTAGAACCTGCACTCGGATCTAAAATAGATGGATATGTTATCAAAATGCAAAGTAAGGAATAGGTAATGGAAGCTCACCAGTTAGTTGATGTACTGGCCAATCCGAAGATTACAGAATTTAGCCCAGGCGATTCCGTAAAAGTTAATTATAAGGTGCGGGAAGGAGAAAGAGAGCGGATCCAAGCTTTTCAAGGCGTAGTTATAAAGAAAAGGGGAGCCGGTCCTGGTTCAAACTTTACGGTTCGCAGGGTAACCCAAGAAATAGGGGTTGAGCGCACATTTCCATTTTATTCACCCAGAGTTGAATCAGTGGAAGTGTTGCGAAGGGGTAAGGTGCGACGTGCGCGTTTGTATTACCTCAGAGGAAGATTCGGTAAAGCCGCTCGAATAAAAGAAAAAGGCCGTTTTACAAGATAGTATTTACCTATCCGATCCTCGCATCTGGTCGTCATTATCGATATGTTGAATTGAGGCTCAGACATTTGTGTAATGAGGCGTCTGTTTCATGAATTATGTTGAGGTTGCTGTTGATGCTCCAATAGGGCCCAACAAAACTTTGACTTATAGTACCTCTGAAAAACTCAGAGTAGTTACAGGCCAAATGGTTTGGGTTCCACTGGGGCAAAGATTGGTGCAAGGAATAGTTTTTTCTCTGGTTGATGAACCTAAGTTGAGATCCATTCGGTCTGTCGTCTCGGTAATTGATCCTGCTCCTTTGATAAGTATGCGAGGATTGTGTTTAGCTCGTTGGATGAGCAGGCACTACCAGTGTTCATTGTTTGAGTCTATCTCGGTAATGCTGCCTCCAGGTTTTAGAAGTAACATAGACGCATATTTGGAACCACTTGTTGAGAATACCCCCACCAGTTCTCTTACGAAGACTGCCCAGGCAATTTTGCAATACATCAGAGTTCAGGGATCTGTTAAAGAGAAAACAATTAAAAAGACTTGGGGGTATGTTGCCGACAACTCCGTATCAAGATTAATAAGTGAAGGATTTGTTAGGCGAAATTGGACTATTCCGCACACTAGGTCGTCTCCGTCTTATCGTGTTTCAATAATTCCAAAGTTTCCGGACAAAGGTGTGAAGGCAGTTGCCTATTTGTCTAGTATAGGCGCTTTCAAACAAGCCGCTCTTCTCAAAGATCTACTATTACGACCAAGAGATGCAACCTTAGAAGAAGCAAGAAGGAAGTATTCCACTTCAGTGATTGATGGATTATTGGGGAAAGATTTATTGATTCAGAAATGGGAACGAGTCGTTTCAACTTCAAAATCTGCTGTGATTTTGCCTGACCAGCCACTTGAATTAACTTCGGAGCAGCAATCTGTTGTCGATCACATTCGAACTAAATTAGGCTCCTATGATAAAAGGCCAAGGACAATTTTGATTCACGGGATCACTGGTAGTGGAAAGACAGAAGTATATCTTAGAGCGCTGGATGACTGTATTCGATTGGGCCTTCGAGCGATTTTTCTGGTGCCAGAGATAGCATTAACTCCTCAAACCATGGAACGAATTAATATGAGATTTCCTAATCAGGTGGCTCTTATACATAGTGGCATGTCAATGAAAAACCAACTTGACCAATGGTGGGGAATACGACGAGGTGAGTTCAATGTAGTAGTTGGTCCTCGAAGTGCTCTATTTAGCCCGATGCCAAAATTAGGTCTTGTGATTATCGATGAGGAACATGAATGGACGTATAAGGAGCAAGAACGCCAACCACGTTACCATGTGCGTGAAGTTGCTGTTGAACTAGCCCGAATGGTGAACATCTGTGTGGTAATGGGTAGTGCCACGCCAGATATAGTAACCTATTTCGAGGCGCTGAAAGGCAAACATAAGCTATTTAATTTACCATACCGTGTGGGAGTGAGAAGTAATACTAATAGCACTGTCCCAGGCATTTTGAGTCTTCCAAAGGTCGATATAGCCGATATGCGTCAAGAGTTAATGGCTGGGAACAGAAGTATATTTAGCCGGGCGTTGAGCACAGGTTTAAAAAAATGTATATCTAAAGGCGAACAGGCCATATTGTTTCTTAATCGTAGAGGTAGCGCGAGCGTAGTGCAGTGTCGTGATTGTGGAATGGTTCTGCGTTGCAAACGGTGTGCTGTAACTTTGACTTATCACAAACTCAGAGGACTGTTATGCCACCAGTGTAATTTGGGATATAAATCTGTTACGGTCTGTCCAGAATGTGAGAGTCCTAGGATTAAATACTTAGGGCAGGGAACTCAGAAAGTAGAAGAGGAAATAAAGAGCTTATTGCCTTGGGTTTCGGTAAGTCGCTGGGATAGTGACTCAGTGGTTGAGTCGGGAGGCCATGCTGCTATCATGGAATCATTTGCAAGGGGAGAATCACAGATATTGGTAGGCACCCAAGTCGTGTCTAAGGGTTTGCATTTACCAAATGTGAGCTTAGTAGGAGTCATTTTAGCTGATATAGGACTACATTTACCAGATTTCCGGGCTGGTGAACGTACATTTCAACTTCTTTGCCAAGTTTCAGGTAGGGCTGGCAGAGGGGATATTCCAGGGAATGTAATAATTCAAACATATAATCCTAAAAACTATGCGGTTTTGGCTGGGGCGAATCAGGATTATAGAGCTATTTTTGAAACGGAGATTGAATACCGTCGTCAACAGGGTAATCCTCCTTTTAGCGGGTTGGTACATTTGACTTATAGTCACTTTAATGAGGATGTTTGCAAAGAAGAGGCTCAGAATTTCAACAAAGAACTTAGAAAACTTATTGAAGGAGATGCGAATAGAAGAATAAGTGTAATTGGTCCAGCGCCTGCCCATGTTTATAGAATTAGGGGTAAATATCGGTGGCACATTATTCTGCGCGGAGATGACATAGTTAATCTTATCGAAAGGATGAAAATTCCCAGGGGGTGGTCTATAGATGTTGATCCGGTTAGCGTTTTATAGATCTAACAAAAGTACGCACAGTTGTCTTTACACGTATCTATAAGAAAGATATAATCGTCACGATCTTTTGTGAAAGGGGATCACTTGTGACTGTTCGCCCACTTGTTTACGCTCCACATCCTACCTTGACTCAGAAAACTCAGCGAGTAAAGCACATAGATGCTAGCATCCATAGGCTAATTCAGGATATGATTGAGACTATGCATGTTGAAAATGGAGTAGGGCTAGCGGCTAATCAGATAGGAGTACCCTTAAGGGTGGCGGTTATTCAGCTCCCTGAGGATGAAGAACCCACTGTGCTTATCAATCCAGAAGTCCTTTTGAGAGAGGGGGAGCGTGAAGAGGATGAAGGATGCTTGAGTATCCCTGGATACACAGGAAGGGTTAAGCGGTCAGAACGAGTGCATGTCAAAGCTTTGGGGATTGACGGAAAATCATTTCGAATCAAAGCAGAAGGTGGATTGTTGGCAGAAGTATTAGAACATGAGACCGATCATTTGAATGGAATACTTTACATTGAGAGACTTGTTAGTAGGGAGCAATTGTATAAGATTGATTACAAACGCGAGGAGCCCCCTGAAGATTCGCTTATGACAGAAACGCCTCACCTTAGAGAATAATTGTGATTGAACAGGATATTCCGTTTTCTTATTTTGTGGCTCCGTCAACAATAGGTTTTTCCCATGAATGAAATCATCTACAGTTTAAGAGAGTTTTTTGTGTCTCGCTCGATACCTGCTTATATTGTTGGAGGGTATTTGCGAGATAATTTATTAGGGACTGAAGCTCAGGATGTTGACGTGGTAGCTAGGTGCAATCCTATGGAATTGGGCATGGAACTGGCAAATCGATTAAATGGAAGTTTTATCACATTGGATAAATATCGCGGTATTGTTAGGATAGTGACTCGACCAAGCGGTAAAGTAGTCGATCTGGCGTGTTTTAATAAATCCATTGAAGATTATCTGTCAGGCAGGGATTTTTCCATAAATGCAATGGCTTTGAATGTAGATAAATCTGTTAGTGACGAATGGTATAACTATGTAATAGATCCATACAATGGCCGTCATGATTTACGAAGAAGTCATGTAAAAATGATCTCTCGAAATGTATTCACCGAAGATCCACTGAGGTTGCTCAGAGCGGTTCGAATAGCCCGCAAACTCGGATTTGCAATCGAAGCTCAGACTGAGTGTGCTATATTGCATGATTCTTCAAGGATTTCTGATGTATCATCAGAACGCATTAGAGAGGAGTTCATGCAGATTATTGCTGGAAACGGAGCTTCGGATAGCCTGAGATTGTTAGATAGATTGGGTTTACTGAGTTGCGTGATGCCAGATTTGGATGCGTGTCGTGATGTTTCTCAGCCAAATGCGCATTATTGGGATGTATTTGATCACTCAATTAACACAGTTGAAGCGGTAGAAAGAGTCATGTCTGGCAGGAAGCAAGATATCTTTTTGAACAATTTGGAATATGACCAAGATATTGAATCATATTTTGAACAGACCATTTCCGATGGACATAGCATGCGTACTTTCTTAAAATTGGCGGCGTTGACTCATGACATTGCTAAGCCTCACACTAAGACTACAGATAATAAGGGAATGCATTTTTGGGGACATGAACAAAGAGGATCGGAAATTACGGAAGAATGGTTACGGTCTCTGCATTTTAGTGGCAGGGGAACGGCTGCAATCTGTCTTATGATAAAGCATCATCTTAGGCCATCACAATTATCAGAGCCTGGGAGCATGCCTACTAATAGAGCTATCTACAGATTCTCTAGGGATTTAGAGAAATTTGCGATAGCTGTGCTATTCCTTAGTTTAGCTGATTATATGGCTGCTAAAGGTCCTATGATAAACTTGTATGATTGGCAAAAGAAGATTAACTTGGTAAACCACGTATTGTGTTCATTAAGGGAGCTTAGGTTTTCAAATATAGAGCGTCCAATCACCCGACTAGTTAGTGGTAATGATTTAATGAGATACCTAGGTATGAAACCAGGTCCTAAGTTGGGGTTTTTGTTGTCTGAGATAGCTGAAGCTAATGCTGTTAATCAGATGGCAAACAAGCGAGAAGCATTAGAATGGGCAAAGGCAAAGTTAACTGTAGAGGGGGAAGCAAACTGTAGTGCGTAGAAAATACCTTAGAAAGTTGTTGTTTATAGTTGCTTTAGTTATCAGCTCAGTGATGGTAATTAGTTACCAGGATATTGATTTACCTGGCGAATCTTTTGATAGAGGGGGAGATGGACCACTTGGATTAGTCTTGGGTCTTGATTTGAGGGGCGGGACCCATCTTATTTATCAAGCCGAACGTCCGGTAAATATAGATGTTACGTTTGCGAAATCCCATTCTGAATCAGATATACGAAGAGCGTTTAAAGAAATTGGTTTTGATACGCTTAATATCAGTTTGTTTGACCAAAAGGAATTTTCTATCAGTGTTCCTGGGTTAATGCCTTCTGAGATCGATAGTTTTATTGAAGGTATTGAATCTGAATTGGGAGAATTGGTCGATTACCAATACCAAAGTGAATATCGCACTAAACTACAATTGGAAACTGTTGACTTGCCCAATGTTGAAACCATAGAGGAGGTTTTGACAAATTTGGGCTATGAAGAAGTTGAAGTTGCAAGCTTGCAAAAGCAAATATTTACTGTTAAAGGAATGCCTAGTATTGATCAGGACTCTGAAATTGAGCTAAGGAATGCCCTGGGTGAACTATATGAGTTAGATGACTTATTCTTAGCTTCGGAAGATGACAGTGATGAAGTACAATCTCTGATATTTTTTGAAAGCTTTCCTGATGAAGGAACAGTGCGAGATGTATTAGATTCACTCGATTACAAAGGGGCAACCGTGGTATCTCATGGGGGAAAGAATATTGTAGCGATTATTAAGATGGTAGATGCTTCGGAACACTCTCAGTTGGCAAATGATGTTCAAGGGGAAATAGTGGGAATACAAGCTGTAGAAACTACTAATGTAGATACGGCTCTCATGGAGTTGTTTTTTACTGAAAGTGAAGAACAATCGGAAGTTGAAACGGTTCTTGTTTATCTAGGGCATCCTGAATCCATAGTTACTGAGTCTAGGGCTGCAGGCTATGGGATTGATATACCTGCTATAACAGATGAAAAATCTCTAACTCTTGCAGATGAACTGAATCAAGTGGTTGGCCAAGTTGAACAAATTCAAATCCGAAGAGAAGAACCCACCCCAGAGCGCATGGATGGAGTGGTTGATACCATTAAAAGACGAGTAGACGCTTTTGGAATAGCAGAACCGGTTATCCAGAGATTTGGAGAGGATCGAGTTTTGGTACAGATGCCCGGAGCTGGTGACACGAATATAGAGGTAGTATTTAAAGATAGTCTATCAGAAGATGTTCTTCAAGAAGGGTTGATTAATATAGGACTAGATGAAGCCAATACTCTTCGTTTGGATGATCAACCGGTGGTGAATGGATTCTTGATGAATATCCCTGGATTATCTGATGATTCAGTAGAAGAAATTCGCATAGGACTATCGGACTCGTTAGGTGAGGTAGAAGCGTTTTCTTTCGATCATGTAAGTGGACGAATGCGAGTAGTGTATTCAACACCAGTCACTGTCGATGAAATTAGATCAGCTATGGGTGATTTGGGATATGATGACGTGTCATATGGACAGCCTCTGGGTAGCAGTTTTCGAATTCGCATTTCAAGTTTGAGTGTTGATGAGCAAGGCGAGCTACAATCCAAATTAGACGATAAGGTAATGTCAGTTCAATCTTTTGAAGTTAGTGGTGGAGTTGAAGAGGCCAAGGCCCTTATTGGCCAAACAGCACAACTAGTTATCAAAGAACGAACCTGTCTTAACTCTGATTGTTCGCAGTTTTCTGATAGGGAAGCAGTCGGGCGTAGCGGCGAATCTTTAACCGGCAGTAATCTTAGCAGTGCATACCCAAGCACTCATCCTACCACAGGTCTACCTATAGTTAACTTTGTGTTTGACAATACAGGCACAAGAATTTTCAGGGAATTGACTGCTGGGATAGCGGGCAACAATGCTAAGTGTATTGCTTATATATTAGACGGAGAGACTATTATTTGTCCGATAGCTCGTCAGGCGATAATCGGAGGTGCTGGA
Organism: SAR202 cluster bacterium AC-409-J13_OGT_754m; assembly: GCA_009391235.1. Lineage (GTDB taxonomy): Bacteria > Chloroflexota > Dehalococcoidia > Lucifugimonadales > VEXD01. The sequence continues at coordinate 182,565 of VEXD01000001.1, read as the reverse complement.
TATATAGAGGGAGATAATATTACATTTGATAGGGCCAGAACCCTGTCAATACAACTGGAATCAGGAAGTCTTCCTGTATCACTTGATTTGGTGAGAGAGAGCACTGTGGACTCGTTGCTTGGAAACGAGTCTCTCAAAGCAAGTCTAAAAGCGGGATTAGTTGGTTTAGGTTTGATACTTGTTTTTATGATAGCTTACTATCGTATTCCAGGAGTGATTGCCTCTGGTTCGTTGATAATTTATGCAGTCATATTGTTAGCATTGTTTAAAATGATTCCTGTAACATTGACTTTATCTGGATTGGCAGGCCTCATATTATCAATCGGTATGGCAGTGGATGCTAACATCCTTATATTTGAGCGACTTAAAGAAGAGTTAAGGACTGGTAGAAGTCTGATGTCTTCAATAGACATAGGATTTCGTAGGTCATGGACGGCAATTAGAGACAGTAATATTTCCACCTTTATCACTTGTGGGATATTGTTTTATTTTGGTCGGGAGCTAGGAGAGCCACGTATTACCGGATTTGCCGTTGTTTTATTCTTAGGAGTAGGGTTGAGCATGTTTACTGCTCTAACTGTCAGTCGTACTTTATTACATCTTGTTGCTTTTGCTTGGGGCAACCGTGGAAGTGGCATGTTTACCCCGGAGGGACGAAGGGCTTCATCTAATGTGGATAGGGGAGGTATGTAGTCTTGGATATTGTTAGTAAAAGGGGTTGGTATTTTCTCCTTTCATCCATAATCATAATCCCAGGAATAATTTCGCTGCTAATTCCGCCTGCATTTAGTCCAGGGATAGATTTTTCAAGCGGCTCAGCTTTCGAAGTTGTATTCGAAGATGAAATTAACGAGGAAGAAGTTCGAAGCGCTCTTATGATTGTTGGTCATTCTGACGCAAGAATACAAAAATTTGCTCCTAATAGTGTTTTCGTTCGCACCAAAGAACTACAAGATGGAGAAAGAGGGTCTATAGAAACGGAATTGAACAGCGCTGTCTCGAAGGTAAATTCCTTCTCTAAAGTGGAGACAGTTTCAGCTGAGGTAGCCGGGGAAACCGTTAGGAATGCGATTATTGCTGTTATTTTGGCTGCGGTTGGAATTCTAGCTTACATAACCTGGGCATTCAGGCATATCCCTAATTCGTTCCGTTATGGTGTTTCTGCTTTATTTGCTTTGGTTCATGACGTCTTAATTATTATGGGAATCTTTTCTATCTTGGGCAAGATAATTGACCTGGAGGTCAATGCAATGTTCATAGTTGGCTTGCTTGCGGTAGTAGGTTATAGCGTAAATGATACTATTGTTCTATTTGATAGAATTCGTGAGAACATAGCACGAAATATTGACCGTCCTCTTGCTCAGTCTGTGAATATTGGGATAATGGAAAGCATTGGTCGTTCACTTGGAACTAGTTTGACAACTTGTTTTGCTATAGCAGCGCTCATATTGATTGGAGGTTCCACGCTACGAGAGTTTCTTTTAGTTCTAATAATTGGAATAGCAGCAGGAACTTATAGCTCAATATTTATAGCCGCACAGTTATTGGTAATGTGGGAAAGAGGAGAAGTCGGAAGATTTCTGAAACTTCGCTGGTTACGATCTTGATGTCCTAAAACAACCGGTAGGTTAATCCCTCGCACAATGTTTCTTTCACGACCAAGGTATCATGATGACAAAGACCGGTAGCCATAACTTTGATCAGAGCCTTAGCTTATTTGATATATGGTTTTGGCCTAGACGTAAAGGATAACGTTGACTTCTGCCCTGTCTATTCAATCATGATTGTTTTTATTAATGTAAGTTAATTCATCTCGAATAGTTGCTATGGCTTATATGATTAGTTGATAATAAGTTTAGGTTGGCATATTTGGAGAGGACATAAATATGAAACTTGGTGCTCATGTTTCCATCGCCGGAGGCATACAAAATTCTGTGAGTCGGGCTATAGAAATAGGATGTGAGGCTATCCAAATTTTTGGTTCTTCTCCACAAAGTTGGGCGTTCAAACCGATTCCCAAGGAAGATACTGATGTTTTTAGAATTAAGATTAAGGAAGCTGGGATTGGGCCGGTTTTTTTCCATTGCATTTACCTTATTAATTTGGGAAATCCTAATCCTTCCAATGTACGCAATGCCATACAATCGTTAATTAAATATATGCATTTAGCTTCTGAAACCAATGCACAAGGTATTATTTTCCATCCAGGCAGTCATAAGGGAGCGGGTTATGATGCTATTCTTACACAGACGGCATCTAGCATTGTTGAGGTTTTGGAACAGTCGCCTGACGGTCCTTTTATTGTGTTAGAAAATACAGCGGGAATGGGGCAACAAATAGGATCTAAATTTGAAGAACTGGGAAAAATCATTGACAGGGTTGGAAGTTCCAGGCTTAAAGTTTGTTTGGATACACAGCATTGTTTCGCTGCAGGTTATGATATTAGTACTCCAAAAGGTTTAAATCAAACGATTGAGGAATTCGATCAAGTAGTGGGATTGGATAGACTAGTAGCGGTACATGCGAATGATTCTAAATATGCATTAGGAGCTGGAGTTGATAGGCATGAAAATATCGGGTCCGGGTATATAGGTATTAAAGGATTTGAGGTTATAATGAGCCATGATGCCTTTAAACAAGTTCCGTTCTTCCTTGAGGTTCCAGGATTTGAACGGAAGGGACCTGATAAAGCGAATCTTGATATACTTAAGGGTATAAGAAGTAAAATGACATCTAATGTTAATAGTTAATCGCAATCAAGCAGGGTCACATGAATATAGATGACTTGGAGGAAACTTCTATGGTTAATGATCCGGTTCTAATTACAATCAAACCCACCGGACCTATCAGGATAGAGGGGCCTAAGGGTTCTTTCAAAATAGTTGACGTTGATGGAAATGAATTTGAGACACTAGGGAAGAGAAGAGTATCGTTGTGTGGTTGTGGGAATTCAAACACCAAACCTTTTTGTGATGGGTCGCATAAAACGGTTTCTGGTGCCTCAAGTGTGGTTGTAAACTAAACACGTCTTATTAGACGGTAGGTTTTTTTATCTAAACCTGCGTATAGCTTTGACGCTTGCGATCCGATTTTTGGCAAGTCGTTCGGCGGCTTCTGCAGTGGTGATATCCTCTCTCTTAGCCATTTCAATAACGTTCAATGTTGTTTCATAGATCCTTTCCGTTTTTGCTTTAGCCCGTGATTCACTATAGGCAGAACCTATTTCACAGGACGCGTTGATTATGCCTCCAGCATTGATGATGTAGTCAGGCCCGTACAATATGTTTTTCTTAGTGATAGTTATGGCATCGTCTTTTGTAAGAAGTTGATTATTTGCCCCTCCAGCTATTATGTCGCATTTTAGTCGTGGGATTGTAGTGCTATTTAAAATTCCACCAAGAGCGTTTGGGGCAAAAATATCACAATCGACATCATAAATATCTTTTGGTTCAACTATTTGAGCCCCCATTTCCTTGGCTTTCTCAGTTGCGTCCTCATAAAGGTCGCAGACTATTAACTGAGCACCCTCCTTTATCAGGTGAGGGGCTAGTCTCTCTGATACATGGCCAAAACCTTGTAAAGCAACTCTCTTTCCGGCCAATGAGTCTGATCCCCATTTAGATTTGGCACAAGCCTTCATTCCAAGATAGACTCCTAGTCCGGTCATTATGGATGTTTCGCCACTGCCTCCCATAGATGTAGGTAGGCCTACAGCATATTTGGTTTCTCTAGCTACGTATTCTATGTCTCTGGGCGTGCATCCAACATCCTCAGTAGTAATGTATTTGCCTCCTAAAGATTCTATAAAAACACCTAGTGCCCGCATTAATCCCTCAGATTTATCTGTACGTGGGTCTGCGATTATCAAAGCTTTACCACCTCCCAACGAGAGGTCAGCGGCCGCTGATTTGTATGTCATAGCTTCAGAAAGCCGCAAAACATCGGTAATTGCGTCTTGTTCAGTTTTATGAGGCCATATTCTGCAGCCGCCACATGCAGGCCCTAAAGTAGTATCGTGGACCGCTATTAGGGCCTTTAATCCTACTGATGGTTCTGAACAAATTAAAAGCTGCTCATGAGAACCAGTATACATTTGCTCTAGGATGCTCAATTGAATCCTCCTGAATTAATTTGGTTTTCAACCATGGTTTACTTCCTTAAATACATTTTCATTTGCCCCAAACTCTTTGTAATTATAAAGTGGAGATTCTCATATTAATTGCTGAATCTAGAACAACTCTTTTAATCTCTCCTCCAACTCTTCTTCAGTTTCTACCCCAAAGTCGGTCGTATGCCATGATGGGCGTGTTAGGTCTGCATATGAGCCATCTGAACCGTATTCGCGCGTGCGGATAAGAACTGGCAGTGGTACAGCATGGCCAAAAATCAAAGCTTGTTGTTTGGAATCTAGTTTAGATAATACAGACCTTAATTCTCGACTTCCAGACGTACCAGCTAGAGTCGCATCTATATCTCTATCGTTGTCGAGTTGACAAGCAACCTTGGTTCCTATTTGGCTCATTACCTCCGAATCGATCGCACTAGGTCGTTGATCTACTATCATCAGAGTAACATTATACTTTCGCAATTCCCTCGCGATATTCCCGAAGATGGTCTGGTGTGCTACGGCTGGATTTAGAAATCTATGAGCCTCTTCAATGCAAATTACTAATGGTCTGGGTTCATTGGCTTTAGTGGTTCCTTCGGCCTCTTCTTTCATGTATACATAACGATCATGTATTCTGCGGGTCAATAAATTAGCTGCCAGCATATAAGCGGTGAGATTATCGCCGTATCTACCAAACTCAAGGATCACGTGTTTGCCTTTGCCTAAGAGGTCCAGCATGCGTTTAACTGAGTCATCGATGGCTGTAGGTTTCATAAAGCCAATGCGTTTAAACCGAGATAGTCGATTATGTAGTGATCGGGCTGACTGTGCATGTATGTTCCAGGCTACAGCTTTTTCATAAACCTCATCGATTTCCATTTCGAGGAATCTCTGGAGCCATTTTTTAGGTCCGAGTACTCTTTCAAGAGTATAGGCTGCGTCGGCAGCGATATCGGACAAGTTCAACGTTTCTCGCAGGAGTTGTATGTCTTCGGGTTCGATTTCGTTATAGCCTATTTGGACCTCAAAGTCATATTTTGCCTGTCTTCTCTTGCTATTTTCAGGATCAAGTGTAAAAACGGAAACCTTGTTCTCAAAGATTTGTTTGAGGCCACTTACGCGTCTTCCTCTGTCTCGATCTTGTCCTGTAGAACCATATTCATTGTGCATGTCAAACACTAGGCTGGATGCCAGGTCACTCTGTATTAACCCGGCTAATAGAATTCTAGTTAGAAAGGTTTTGCCTGTGCCACTCTTGCCAAAAACCGCTGATGAACGTTTAATGAGTTCGTCAAGGTTAATGCAGACCTTTGTTTCCATATCTAGGGGATTACCTATAAAAAAGTGCGTTTGGTCCTCTTTTCCGAAGACGACTTCGACATCACGCTCAGAAGCCTGGAAGACTTGTGAAAAATGAGACGGTACAGTTTTGGCTGGTTCTACGGTTTGATCGGCTCCAAGTACTGCTGGAAGGGTGAGCATAGGGAGCACCGAGAGACTGCCGTATGTCATGCTTGACGAGATAACTTCAGAGATGAAAGGGTTGTCTGTTGTGGAATAGGAAAATTGAAGATTGGGGTCTGTAGTCATTAATTTGACATTGGTAATTAGTCCGAAAAATGACTTTTTTTGTCCATGTATTGTTACATATGTGCCTTCTTTTATATCCTCAACTGATACCTGATTGCCCATCCGAATTTCAATGCCATCACGTAGCGAACCACTGACTACGTGACCCAACAAGCTCTGTTCGTTTGATTGAGCCATGTTGTTCTCAACAATCATGATAGCCTCCTAAGAATTGCATTGAGGCGGGGAAATTGACCAATTAGTTCTGTTGCGAGAGCTTGCCCTGATTCAATAAGGAATGGATAACCGTCGGGAAGCTTTTGACTAATTTGACGTAAGCATGCTGAAACAACCTCGTCATTGGTTCCACTGCTCAACAGTAAATGCAGAAAATCAAACGATTTAGCTAGACTTTCGATATAATGATTGTCCGATAGATATACAAATGAGTGTATTCTAGGAGGGTGAGGTGGAAGCCCATGAGAAAAATTCTCGTTATTTGAGTACCCTATAGTAAGGGCGGTCAACCGAGTGCAGAGTAAATTATTAAGCTGAGGGTTACTGCGGTATATTTCATCTTCTGTTGGTTCGTTTTGGCCTATAGCAATTATTGGCCTAGAAGGGTCCAACGGCTCAGTTGTTATTTCGGATATTACTCCAAAGATTGTGGGTATTCCGCTTTGTATGATTGAGCCTAGTGGTGGAGATTCATATAGTTTATAGCAGTGGACAGTAAAGCCATTGGTATTCGCCTCTATTATTTCACCTATTCGTTCTGACATGGTTAGATTATAGCCAAGCTAGCCTTTTGGAGCGAGTTTTTTCAGACGTGTAAGTTGGAAGGCCTTGTCGCGTGAGAGCAGAACTTAACATATCTTTAAATGTCTGTCGATCTGAACCATTAATGACGGCCTGTTGATGCGCTTCGGAAATTGATACTGGATATCCTCTACCTTTATAACATTGGTCTAAAATCAAAGCATGGGTTAAGGAAACCAAAGTTTTGTTTGTTGCAACCCAGTCAGGAATTTCTATCCTAGCAATTTCTTGTCCATTGTTGAGATAGAAGAAATATATTTGGTGCCCGTTGTAATGCTCACGGACTATTGATGAATTTGTGAAAAATAGCTCGGATCTCTGTCCGGGTTTTAATAGAATATCGAAAAGTTCTCTGTCTAAGAGTTCGTTAGGTAGATCGCAGGGTTTAAAAGGGGACATTCGGTTTGAGCATGACCTTTTGCATTCAACTGCATTGGTATCACAGAGGTAGAGCCGTAACGCATTGACGACTTCCGTACTTCTAGGAAGACTAACATATGCTGCAACACTTATGGTCCTATTCTGTGCAACTTGTTTCAGGTTGGCTAGGATTGGCAAAATGCCTTTGTCCAAGAACTCTTGACGGACTAGATCAGGGTATCCTTGTCCTGACAAGCCCCACAAAACAAGAGAACCATCTACTAAAGCTAATGTTGGTATTGTTGGAGGAATTTCTGATATCAATTTTTCTAACTCGCGCACCTCATCTATGGTGCGCTTAAATCCAAGAATAGGACCCTCTATGGCGACTTCTCTGGTCGTGGTTCCATGTTCAGTAAGGTACAATCCTTCGTCAGAATAAAGCTTAGGGTAATTACCTAAGTGAGCATTTGGCTGAGTCCCGTATTGAAGGATACAAGTTCCTATGTTGATTAGAGAGCATGGAACGGGTAAGTGTCGATCTACATCTATATGAGAACCATCCACTGCAACTACAGCAAACTCCTCAGGCAATTCGGTTGGTGAATGACCGTTTCCAAGCTCGGAACTTGGGTTAGCCCATAAAAAGGGGCGATCTTTTGCCAACGAAAGTTTTTCCTTTAGATCATTTTCTCTGGTAGCCTTCATTATTTTTGCCGCCAATGAAAGCCTTAAATTCCGATCGTTTTGGGACGTTTTCATTCGGGAAACGACATCGGCCATCTGAACAAGAGTTTTATTAAAATCTAAAGACATAATTCACCTTAATATTCGGTGATCTCCGATTCTACGAGTGATTCTATTTTGGTCCATATATTCGAGCAGCGGTAGAATATATTTTCGACTTGAGTCTAGCAGAGTTCGAGCTTGTGCGACAGTAATATTACCATGGGATTTGATGTGATCGCTTATAATTTGGACAGCTTCGGCGTAGGTTTCAGCCAAGAAAGTTATGGAGTTGTTTAGTTTCACTACTTGACCTTCATTTACCAGTAATGCAAGCAATTCAGGTTCCAAAATTAGATCTGGGGGAGGAGAATACGGATTTGATTTCAAGGCATCAAGAAATGATTTAGTTAAGTGTTTTTGTTTTTCATCTAATGCAGTACTATGGTGGGGAGAACGAAGATAGGCCTCCTGTTCTGAAATTGTTCCTTCTTTCTTCATTCGATTCAGTATTTTTGCAAAGATTACCGGAGTAACGTCCAAACGACTACGTATTTCTTCCTTTGAGATTCCCCTTCTTAATGGCTGTTGTTCATGGTAGGCATTTATAGCTTGGGTTATTCGACTCTCCAAATTATTCCAGGCGGAGTTAGAATATATGACGGAATTAGGGGTTGCTTCAATTTCATCCAAGAGTACTAGTTGTTCTCCTTTAGACATTTCTGTTATAGATGATAATATTTGCTCTAGGTTTAGATTAGTTATCTGAGCAAGCCGTTTTGGGTTTGAAGGTTTATATTCGTCCAATGCGCCTAATAAACTACTTTCGATAGTGCCTTCATCCAATAATGCTATGCGCTCTAAAACAGATTCAACAAAAGGTCTATGACGCTTAGGGGCAATGTCAACGACCCTGCCTCCACCTACAGTGGTCATAGTATTTCTCAATATGAATAAATCTCCCTTAGCCAATGCAATTGGGTTTGCCAGATGAATTTGAGCCCAAGCGTGTTCACCTGGCTGAAGCTCTCGAGTGTTTAGCAACCTTACTCTTGCCTGGGTTTCACTTACAAGAAGATGAAATGAAAGACGAGAGTTATGTTTTAATGGACGAATTGCATTAGGCATAAGTTGAACTTCTGCATCAATCATGATGGTAGGTTTAAGCCATCCCGGTTTGGTTACTATATCGCCTCTGCGTATTTCCTCATTTGAGATCCCAGAAAGATTGATAGCTAGTCTTCGCCCTGGGCCGGAATGCTCGACAGTGGTGCGGTGTGATTGTATTGCTCTTATACGACAGTTCAGTCCAGATGGGACAATCTCAACAACATCTCCGGAAGCAAATGAGCCATCTATCAGTGTTCCAGTTACTACCGTTCCGAATCCAGATACGCTAAAAAAGCGGTCAATGGCTAGTCTAGGTCGACCTAAATCTTGTCGCTGTTCAGTTGTGTCCAAAACCTGGTCCATTTTTTCCGTTAGCTGCGCTAAGCCCTCTCCGGTGGGGACTGAAACCGGTACAATTGAAGCTCCTTCACAAACAGTACCTTTGAAGAGATCCTCGAATTCCATATTCAGAAGTTCAAGAGTTTCCTGGTCCACCAAGTCAGATTTAGTGACCACTACCAGAACTCTTTTGGTTTTAAGCATATTCAGAATTTGCAGGTGTTCAGTCGTTTGGGGCTTTATTCCTTCGTCGGCTGCTATGATTAGGAGGGCCAGATCTATGGCGCCAACCCCAGCTAACATATGCCGAACAAATCGTTCATGACCTGGAACATCAACTATACTAATCTGACGTCCAGATGGCAGGGTCATCCATGCGAAACCCAAATCGAGCGTCATTCCTCTTTGTTTTTCTTGAGGCAATCTATCTGGATCTATTCCTGTAAGCGCTTTTATTAAAGTAGACTTACCGTGGTCTACGTGTCCTGCAGTTCCGACTACGTACATACTTTAGACCCCCTAATCCGTTGAGTCTGTAAATTCCAGAACCTGCTCTATTACTGTAGCAAACGCTTTTTTTGTGTACTGTATGTCTTCGATACTGTGTGCAAGGGATGGATAAAACTTTTGAGGACCTCTAAAAACAGATTGTTTTTGAAGGAGACTTCTGAACAGGTTGTTTAGTTGGTTATTGGCTGTCAGTGTTGAGCGATAATCTGTTAGAGTCTGATTTGTGAATATGATGTCAAACACTGGGTCTACACCTGAAGTTTGAGCTGGTATCTCAGCTTGGCGACAAAGAGTATCCAAGCTGTCTCTGAGTTCTCGCCCTATTTGCCAGAGGTATTCATAGGTTCCCTCTTTTTTGAGTTCCTTGAGTGTGGCTAATCCAGCCACTGCAGCTATAGGATTGCCATTGAGAGTACCAATTTGACTAACTAAATTGTCTGGTTTAGCCTGGCTTGGGTCGTAAACAGACATTATATCTTCTCTCCCACAGACGGCGCCTAGGGCAAATCCGCCTCCCATAATCTTGCCAACTGCGGTAAGGTCTGGCGTTACACCATAGAATTCTTGCGCCCCACCGTACGCCATCCTAAATCCAGTTACTACTTCGTCGAATATAAGTGGAATATCATAGTACGATGTGATTTCTCTTAAGCCTTCCAAAAAACCTGGCATAGGAGGTAATATTCGTTGTACAGGTTCTACAATTACTGCTGCCAGTTCGTGATGATGTTTTTCAATAATAGAGGTTGTAAAATCTATATTGTTGAAGGGTGCAACGATTACCAATTCTTCAATAACGCGTGGCACTCCTGCACTACTAGCTTCTGACTTTGGAAAATCGTAGAGCTGGTGAGGAGGATTACTCATTAGGGAATAATCGCTGCTTCCATGAAATCCACCTTCGAATTTCAAGACCTTGTCACGTTGTCTAAAAGCTCTAGCTATTCTTAAGGCTTGAAAACATGCGTCAGTGCCACTGGTCGTGAACCTAACCTTGTCTGCAGATGGGATCGCCTTAACTAGCTCCTCTGCAAGCATGACGGCTGATTCGTTTGTAGTGAAAAAGGTGCTACCATTTTCAATAGCATTTAACACCGCTTTAACGACTGAGGGATGCGAGTGCCCTAATACCATAGGTCCAGATCCCATCAAGTAGTCTATGTACTCATTATTGCTGACGTCCCATATTTTGGAGCCTTGTCCCCTTTTCACAATGAATGAATCATCATTGGAGAACATTACATTACCCAGGCTGCCTCCAGGTAGAAACCTAAATGCCTTTTCAAGCAGTCGTTTTTCTTCCTCGGTGCGTTTCACCATTTAAGCCTCTATTATTGCTGACCTTTGTTTTAAAGTTTCAATTAGGACGATTTTTATTCATTACTTCTATTAATTCCTGCACGCTTGCTGCAGATCTATCCATTGCGGCTTTTTCTTCGTCAGTAAGAGTAATCTCTATAACTGACTCTATTCCATTGGCTCCTAATTTCACAGGTACGCCCATACATAGGTTGTTGATTCCGTATTGGCCTTCTAAGTAGGTGCAACAAGGCAGTATTCGTTTTTTGTCGAGCAGAATAGCTTCAGTCATTTCAGTGATTGATGCAGCTGGCGCATAGTATGCGCTTCCTGTTTTAAGCAGTGACACTATTTCTGCCCCACCTTGCCTAGCACGTTGTACCAATCTATCAATAGCTTCTTGGTCTAACAATTCAGTGATAGGTATTCCACCAACAGTGGTGTATCTAACCAGTGGAACCATGTCGTCTCCATGTCCACCAAGGACGTAGGCATGTACATCTTCTACAGAAACGTTAAGTTCTTCGGAAATGAAAGTCCTGAAGCGAGCTGTGTCTAAGACGCCGGCCATTCCGAACACTCTATGTTTGGGAAATCCGCTAACCTCAAATGCATGTTGGCACATAGCGTCCAGTGGGTTGCTTACCACCATTATCAAACAATGAGGAGAAAACTTTACCACTTCTCTTGTAACCGATCCAATTATGTTCATATTTGTTAATAATAGATCATCTCGGCTCATCCCAGGTTTACGGGCGATTCCTGCAGTAATTATGACCAGGTCCGAGTCTTCAGTGTCTTCGTAAGAGTTACTTCCAATTATTTTTGCGTCCGACCCTATTAGCGGAGCAGACTCCTGCATATCAAGGGCCTTTCCCGCAGGCATATCTTCAACTATATCAACCAATATCACGTCTGCGTAACCTAGTCGATGTATTAACTGAGCAGCTGTAGCCCCTACATTACCCGCTCCAACAACAGTGACCTTTTTGCGCATATCCGGTTCTCCTTATAAAGTACTAATATTGATTTATGATTGAGTGTAGGCTTGCCATTTCGAGCCCAAGTCAGACCTTTCTACAGTTGACAATAGATAATCTCCAAATTCCTGTGAGGTTGCCCCAGTATCTCTACCGGTCGTAAACACTTCTTTTTCATACAGAGTGCATATATCTAGAGCTTTGTTTAGGAGTTGAGATAAGCTTTGAAATCCGATGTGGTCTAGCAACATGGCGCCAGCTCGAATCATAGAACTAGGGTCTGCGTATTGTGCTCTCCCAGTCTCCACCATGCGTGGAGCCGTTCCATGTATTGCTTCAAACATGGCATATTTTTTTCCTATATTAGCGCTACCGGCAGTTCCGACCCCACCTTGTATCTGAGCCGCTTCGTCAGTGAGTATGTCTCCGTACAAATTGGGCAGTGCCAAAACTTGAAACTCACTTCTTCTAGAGGTATCTAATAGTTTAGCTGTCATTATATCTATATACCATGCATCCCAACTGATGCTTGGATATTTTTCAGATACTTGACGGGCCACGTCCAGGAATTTGCCATCAGTAGTTTTCACAATGTTAGCTTTCGTCACTATAGTAACACGGTCTTTGTGATTGCGTTTGGCGTAGGCAAATGCGGCATCTATTATTCTTTCTGACCCTTGAGTGGTGATAACACGGAAGTCGATAGCGAGGTCATCAGTAACATTAATTCCTTGGCTTCCTACGGCATAGAGATCTTCCGTATTTTCCCTGAAGAATGTCCAATCAATACCTTCTTGAGGTAATCGAACAGGCCTAACGTTAGCAAATAAGTCTAACGATTTTCTCATCGACACATTGGCGCTTTCTATATTTGGCCAGGGGTCTCCTTTCTCTGGAGTATGAGTAGGCCCCTTTAGAGTTACGTGGCAGTTTTTGATATTGTCTAAAACATCTTCAGGAATTGACTTCATGTGTTTAGCGCGATTTTCTATGGTTAGACCTGTAATATCCTCAAACACTACTTTTCCTTGTTTTACAGGCTCTTTAAGCAAACGTTCTAATACCCTTTGTGATTCAGCTGAGATATATGGGCCTATTCCATCCCCTCCTAACATTCCTATTCGAATAGGTTTGATATTATCGAAGTTTGTCCATTCCTGATTTGCCTTGATCTCTTCGATCCGTGCAAGTTGTTCATATAGAATATTTTGGAAATGCATTCCTGCTGCTTCAATTGCTTGCTTATTATTCAAAGCACATCCTCCGGAAAATAAATCTCCAAATATTATATGAGGGGCGCGAGTATATCGCAAACGAGATGATCTAACTAGGACTGGTGATAAGGGGCGCTAAACTGTTAGATAACTATAAAGTCCTCAGAACCGCTGCTACTTTGCCGTGGATTTCCATGTTGGATGCGTCAGTAAAAATTGGTTTCATTGAGCTGTTTTCTGGTTGAAGTCTTACCTTAGGACCTTCCTGGTAAAATCGTTTTAAGGTGGCCTCTTGTTCAAGTATGAGCCATGCTGCTACCATGTCTCCATTCTTTGCCTGGCTTGTTTTTTCCAATAGGATTACATCACCATCATCGATAAAGGCGTCAATCATTGATCGGCCTTTTACTTTAAGAGCATACAGAGTTTTGCCTGGCTTCATAAGATGACGAGGAACCTCTATAGTCTCTATTGGGTCATCAGTCCAACCATCATTTGATGGACCTGGCAAAGGTTCTCCTGCAGAAATATAACCCATGACCGCCACTTGAGGCAGACTGTTTATCGAGTTACCCGATTTATCTAATAACTCGATTCCTCTGGCTACATCCGGATGCCGGCGCAGGTGTCCTTGCATTTGCAATATTCTTAGATTGTAATTCACTACGGAGGTGGAACTTAGGGCACAAGCTTTTTGAATATCTCTTACAGTAGGAGGGAGAACATTGTTCGTCATTACCTTATAAATAAAGGCAAGTATACGCTCTTGCTTTATGGATAATTTCTTTCTTGTACGCATTCCAAGTCCATGAACTAATGTTCTATGGAAAGTAGCATGGGGCTTGGTTGATGTCAAGGCTTAATGTCCAGCTCCGGACAGGCTGTTTACAATTTGATTGGTTTCCAATTGTTATTGAGGAATCGAGTTAAGTTTTTTCACCAGTCTGGATTTTCTGCGGGCCGCATTGTTGGAGTGTATAACTCCGCGTTTCGCTGCTTTATCCAACGATTTTATAGCTTGCTTAACTGTATTGGAAGCGAGTTCTTGATCTCCAGACTCTATAGTACTTCTTGCTTTCGCAATAAAAGTCCTTGTGGTAGATCTTATACTACGATTACGTATCTGTTTTCTTTTAGAAGATCGTTCTGATTTCTCCGACGGCAATGGGGCCCCCTTACGAGTCAGTTTTTGTATTTAGCTTTTACATTATAACCACAATGTGATGAGTGTAAAGGGTCGCTTTGCAAACTATTCTTTTACGCGGATAGTAATACGATTCGTATTGGTTACTCCCCTGATAGTTTCAAGCTTGGTAAAAAGTCTACTTAGTTGTTTTAATCCACTTATGTGTATAGTCAAAGATATCGTGGCACCGCCATCGGTGTTCTCTTTAGTAGATACAGTTGCAATATTAACCCCTTCTGCAGATAATTTTGCAGTGATGTCACTAAGGAGCCCTACTCTATCGTGCCCATGGATTTCTATAGAAACGGGGTATAGTTGCTGTTTTTGATTCCATTGGACTTCTATAAATCTTTCTGGTTCATCTTCTGTTTGGACACTATGGCAGATATTTTTGTGAATAGTGATTCCCTTCGTTCTTGTGATAAAACCAATAATTTCATTGCCGGGCAGTGGATTACAACATTTGCCAATGCGGGTTAATATATCGTCGACCCCCAAAACGCTGATTCCTGGGATTGGGCTGATAAGTCGAGTTTGTATTGGTCTATTATATATGACTTTTGGTTCTTCAGCTGTAAGTTTATTGATTACTTGGTTTATAGTTATAGCCCCAGAACCTATTGCCAGGAGGAATTCTTCCCCGCTATCAACCTTAAAGAGTGTAGCCATATCCCGTTCGTCAATTCTCATATTTAGACGTTTCGATTCTTTGCGTATGAGATCCCTTCCTGTTTGGATGTTAGTGCCTCTTCGCTGTTTTCGGAACCATTGTCTCACGTGGTTACGAGCGCTTGTAGTGTGAATATATCCCAAGTTGGAATTTAGCCAGTCCAAACTCGGCCCTTTTGCAATTTTGGTAGTCATTATTTCAATGCTGTCGCCGTTTTTCAGTTGATAATCCAGAGATATTAATCTGCCATTGACTTTTGCCCCTACACATCTATGGCCTAACTCAGTATGGATTCGATAAGCAAAATCCAAAGGAGTTGCTCCAGCTGGCAACTCTTTTACGTCCCCTTTAGGTGAATATACAAATACCTGGTCTCGGAATATATCTGTCTTAACAGATTCAAGAAATTCGTCTGTTCCCACTATGTCTCTGGGCCATTCTAATAATTGACGTAACCAGGTCATTTTTTCTTCAAACCGAACGTCATTTGCAAAGCCCTCTTTATAGCGCCAGTGTGAAGCCACTCCGTACTCTGCTAAATGGTGCATATCGTGAGTGCGTATTTGTACTTCCAGAGCTATAGTTCCTTTGCACATAACGGTTGTATGAAGAGATTGGTAGAGATTCTCCTTGGGATTAGCTATATAATCATCAAATTGTCCTGGAATAGGTCTCCAGAGGTTGTGTATCACTCCTAGAGCTTGATAGCAATCCGAGTTCGTATTGACTAAAACTCTTATTGCATATAGGTCGTAGATATCATTAATGGTTTTACCAAGCTCGGAATACTTTTTCCCTTTTTGGTAAATACTGTAGATATGTTTGACTCTACCAATTACTTCAGACTTGACTCCCATTTTTACAAGTTCATCCAACAAAACCTGCGTAAGCTCACCGACAACATGCTCTCTTTGTATTCTCTTTATAGATATCATCTTGGAAATCTGACGGTATTCCAGGGGCTTCAAGTACCTAAACGACAAGTCTTCTAATTGCCACTTAATATCCCAAATACCAAGTCTGTGTGCTAATGGCGCATAAATATCTAAAGTCTCCTGTGCAATGGCTTTTTGTCTTTCTGGAGACAGGAAATTTAATGTAAACATGTTGTGTAATCTGTCTGCGAGCTTGATGAGTACTACACGGATATCCTCTGCCATTGCCACAAGCATTTTACGTAGTGTTTCTACATTGAGGCGATCTTCGAAGGTTAAAATAGATGGCGTATTCCCTTCATTTATTTCCATACGTGTCAGCTTAGTTACGCCATCTACTAATTTGGATACATCGGGCCCAAATCGTGTCGTTAGTTCGTCAATGCTGACCTCACAATCTTCTATAACATCATGTAACAGTGCCGCGCACAAGGTAGTCGCATCCAGGCGCATGTCTGCCAACAATAAAGCTGTATTAAGGGGGTGCTCTATGTATGGGGCACCAGAATCTCGCTTTTGCCCTTTATGGCATTCAAAGGCATACTTCAACGCTTCTTCGACCTGAACACTTTTCTCTTCAGGGAGATATTCGCCGATTTGCTTTAATAAGCTTTTACTTTTAAACGTTGACGTTTGGGTAGGCATAATAGTCTATGATAAGACCGGAAGAGTATTTTAGTCTATACCGCAAATATTACTTTACAGCGTATGGGGCCTGAGATATCCTACTCTATAAGGGAGGAAGAATAGTGTATCGAGCACCAAGAGGAACTAATGACCGTTTGCCAGCATCCCAAAGATACTGGAAATATGTTGAAGATAAAGCCGTTGAACTAACCCTCAGGTTTGGCTATAAGAGGATTGACACCCCTGTCTTTGAAGAATCAGATTTGTTTGTAAGAACTGTAGGTGAGGATACAGACGTTATGGACAAAGAAACATATACGTTTCAGGATAGGGGAAACGATTATCTTACTTTACGTCCTGAAGGAACTGCTCCGGTTTGTCGTGCCTACTTGGAGCATGGCATGAGCAATCTTCCTCAACCAGTGAGACTTTATTATTTTTCCCCTGTTTTTCGCTATGATCGCCCTCAAAAAGGACGTTATCGTCAACATCACCAATTTGGCGTTGAAGTGATAGGAAGCGACAGCCCTTTGGTAGATGTTGAAGTAATTGAATTTGGTTGGGCATTGGTGTCAAATCTGGGATTGACTGGCTTAAAGCTTTCCATTAACAGTATTGGAGACAATAACTGTCGACCCCAATATGTGAAATTGCTCAAGAAGTATTATGAGAAACATATAGATGATATTTGCGAAGAATGTAGAAAAAGGCTTAAGCGAAACCCTTTGCGATTGCTAGATTGCAAACAAGATTTGTGTCAACCTTTACAGAAGATGGCGCCGGCATCGCATAAACATTTGTGTATTGCATGTAATGAACACTGGTCAAAACTGCAGGAATATCTAGAGATGATTGGTATCCCGTTCGAGGTGGAACATAAATTGGTACGGGGGCTGGATTATTATTCTCGTACAGTGTTTGAAATTATGCCGACCGGAGGAGGGTCTCAGAGCACCATATTAGGTGGAGGCAGATATGATGGGTTAATCGAAAGATTAGGAGGTAAGCCGACTCCAGGTGTAGGGTTTGCCTCTGGTATAGAACGAATAATTCTTAACCTTGAAGGTCAATCTGTCTTAGTTGATAAGGAAGACCCAATTGAATTTATGATTGTTGTGTTGAATCAAAGTGTAGTGAGTGAGGCTGTGAAACTTGCTTCTTCAATCCGCAAAGTTGGGAGAAGCGTTATCATAGGCCCGAGTGATCGCAGTTTACGTGGTCAAATGCGTAATGCTAACAATCTTGGTGTGGCACAAGTAATAATTATTGGAGAAGACGAGATCGCTAACGGCACCCTGGTAATTAAAGATATGACTAATGGGGAGCAAAGGGTAATGGCAGTTGATGAATTCATCAACTGCCACAATTAGACTTTGGCGATATCATTGGGAACACGCTATACGGTGAGGAGGTCTTATGAAATCGGCTCAAATGATAGGGCCAAGACAAATAAAATTGATCGAGACTCCAAATACCGCCTCTATAGAAGGAGAGGTCTTAGTAAAGGTTAATAAGGTATCAATATGCGGCAGTGACATTAGGGCTTTTAGGGCAGTTCTTCCAGAGGAACAATATCCACTGTCTCCTGGGCGCCCAATTCATGAAGTGGTTGGAGAGGTAGTCACCAATGCGTCTGGAGAGTTTAATATAGGGGATCAGGTGATAGCATTTCCTTACGGACAAGGGGGGTTAAAGGAATATATATCAATCCCGCCCTCAGCATTGGTATTATTGCCCGAACAAGGTTCTCTGGATACGTGGCTAATGTGTCAGCCACTTGGCACTGTTTTGTATTCAATAAGCCGAATGGGCGATTTGATAGATAAGAATGTGGTTATTTTGGGGCAAGGAGCAATTGGTCTTGGGTTCACAAGGCTTCTGAGTGGCATGAATCTAAGGCAATTAATAGCCGTAGATTTAGAGGACTATCGTTTGGATTTGGCTAGAGAGCTAGGGGCTTCTTGTACAATTAATTCGAATTGCGATGATGTTTTGGGAAAGGTTAGAGAACTGACAAATGGGCATGGAGCTGATGTGGTAGTAGAGGCAGCCGGTGAAAATTTGGCTGTTCAACAATCGGTACTCCTCGCGAGAAAGTTTGGCACTGTTATTTGGTTTGGTATTACAACTGATCCTCATTTTAGATTTGACTTCAGATACATTAGAGATAACGACCTTACTATAATATCTACTTCAAGTACGCGTTCAGGAAATATGCATCGATATGTGAGGCATGCTGTAGATATGGTCCACCAAAATAGAATTGACCCGAATTTTTTAATTACACATAAAATGGTTGTTGATGACATACAAAAGGCTTTCGAGATGTATGAATCTCGTAGTGACGGGGTAATAAAAGTTATATTGGACCTATAGTTGTAATACTGTTAGATAATGTTTCAGGGCATTACATTCTTTCAGGGGTGGACATTCCCATCAACTTTAATGTTCTGGTCAGAACAATGCGAGTAGCCGCTACAAGCTTTAAGCGGGCCAAGGTAATCGAAATATCAGATGGTATATTTGATAAGACGCGGCAGTTTTCGTAGAACCAATGGAAAGCAGTAGCTAATTCCAGTGAGTAGTGAGCGATATGGTGAGGCTCTAGAGTATTACTAACTTTTTCCACTAGTTCAGGAAGCATGAGCATTTGTTTAATAAGACTGAGTTCAGTAGGGTCTTTAAGAAGAGAAATTTCCCCATGATTCCAATCAAGGTTAGATTCAATCGCTTTGTCCAGGATGCTATTAACTCTGGCAAGGCCATACTGAATATAGTACACAGGATTTTCAGAGGACTCTGTAGTGGCTAGGT
The DNA here is from genome assembly GCA_009391235.1 of SAR202 cluster bacterium AC-409-J13_OGT_754m. Classification (GTDB taxonomy): domain Bacteria; phylum Chloroflexota; class Dehalococcoidia; order Lucifugimonadales; genus VEXD01. Next base: position 163,299 of record VEXD01000001.1, on the reverse strand, counting down.
CAAGGTCGAAATCCATTTGGGTGCTTGGGGCTCGGGATAAAAAGAAAAATCTACAAGCATCTGGGCCTACTTCGTCAACTAATTCACTTAGAGTAACGAATTCACCAGCTCGCTTGGAAATCTTCATTAGCGATTCACCGCGCTTCAAAGTTACCATTTGAGATATCAAAATATCTAGTTTGCCAGGGTTTATTCCCAGGGCTGTTAATGCAGCTTTCATGCGATTAACATGACCTTGATGATCTGCTCCCCAAATATTTATAGCTTGGTCGAATCCACGTTTTTTTAATTTGTTATGATGGTAAGCTATATCACTGGCAAAATATGTAGGTAATCCACTAGAGCGAACTAGAACATTATCTTTATCGTCGCCCAGAGCTGAAGAGGTGAACCATAACGCGCCATCCCTTTGTATTGTATATCCTCTGTTTTGTAACAAATTTACTGCTTCGTCATACTCTTTGTTTTCAAAGAGTGATTGTTCTTTGAACCATGAATCGAAATCAACCCGCAGTTTTTTCAAGGCTTCCTTAATGTCATTCAACATCAGGTTTCTTGCTATATCTCCTATCTCTTTAATGGCTTCAGGCTTACTTAAATGTACAAACCTTTCGCCTTCCTCACTCAAGATCTGTTGAGAAAGTTCCGATATATAACTCCCAGAATAACCACCCTTTGGCACCTCTTCTTCATACCCTAACGATTGTAGATATCGAGCTAGTACAGATTGGTAGAAAAGAGTCATTTGAGTTCCAGCATCATTAACATAATATTCGCGCGTGACCGAGTGACCTGCTGCCTCTAGAATAGTTGATAAAGCGCTACCTAAAACTGCGCCTCGTGTATGCCCAACATGTACAGGGCCTGTCGGATTAACACTTACAAACTCCACCAATATTTTGCGGCTGGCTGGAGGCTGTATATTCCCGAAGCGTTCTCCTTCTGCCAGTATCAAATGTACCTGTTTTTGAATCCATTCTTGGCTTAGTGTGAAATTGATAAATCCAGGCTTGGCAACAGTAATTGACTCTACCTCTTCCAGATTTGGTATTAGCTGTGCCAATAGAGTGGCGATTTCCATTGGTGACATTCTTGTTGACTTTGATAATCTCAATGGTAAATTTGTTGCAAAATCCCCATGTTCTATGCGTGCAGGGCGCTCTAGTACTATTTCAGGTATGGTTTTTAATGGGATTAGCGATTTAGAGATTGCCTTAGTTATCGCTTTATTGAGGCTATCGATGAGCAGATATTTGATTAGCTGTGGCATATAAAATTTGGATGAATACTTATGTATAATAACTATGCTACCACATAACCAAAAAGGTGAGCATTGATCTATGTTGGCTTTTAATCCTTCTTAACTATTAAAAATTCAGCTTGCTTCACCAATCGCATACCCTTGGAATCGTGAAACTTCCTTAGCAATTAGTTTGTGTTTGTCCATTGATAGGGTTGGGTCTTGGCTCAGCATGATCGAAGATTCGTGTTTAACTTTTGCTAGTATGTCTTGATCAGATAAACGTGCCATACGCAAATTTGGCAGTCCGCTTTGTCTAGTACCGAAAAGGTCTCCGGGACCTCTAAGAGAAAGGTCTACTTCCGCAAGGCGGAAACCATCATGAATTTGTTCTATTGCAGATAAACGTTCTCTAGCCATGGATGATGGATCTTCTGCCAAAAGGAAACAGTAACTCTTGTGTTGTCCCCTTCCTACCCTCCCTCTAAATTGGTGTAGCTGAGATAATCCAAACCTGTGGGCGGCCTCAATCATCATGATAGAAGCATTAGGGACATCGATTCCTACTTCGACCACTGGAGTGGAAACCAAAATATCCAGTTCTCCTTGGTGAAATTGAGTCATTACGGTCTCTTTTTCTTTTGATGCCATCTTACCGTGTAGAAGCCCTAATCTTAGGTCTGGGAAGACTTTTTCGCTCAACCTTTCATATTCTACTATAGCCGCTTTAGCTTCAATTGTTTCAGATTCCTCTATAAGAGGGCAAATGATGAAGGCCTGTCTACCTAGGCGAATCTGTCCTCTGACAAAATCATTGGCTGCATCTCGTTTATGCGTAGGAACCCATCTAGTAAGGATTTTTTGTCTTCCAGGGGGCAATTGAGAAATGGTAGAAATATCGAGGTCGCCATATAGGGTAAGAGCCAGAGTTCTTGGTATGGGAGTGGCAGACATGACGAGCAAATGAGGGGTTGTGGTTCCTTTTCCGCGTAGCAGAGAACGTTGAGTTACCCCGAATCTATGTTGTTCATCTACCACAGCAAGGGCTAAGTTAGGTATTTTAACCTCCTCTTGTATTAAAGAGTGAGTTCCCAGAATGATGTCCAATTCACCTGTTGAAGATTTGTCTATAATTTTTCGTTTAATTGCTTTCGGTGTGCTTCCTGTGACAAGACCAACGGAAATAGGTTTGGTTTGAGTATCAAGGCAGGCAGACACTAAATTCTCTTCAATTTGAGGGTTAGACAACCCAGACATTAAATTAGAAATAGTAGCAAAATGCTGTCGAGCTAGCACTTCCGTCGGGACCATTATAGATCCTTGATATCCAGACAATACGGTTGTCAGTAAAGCTACTAAGGCTACTAATGTTTTTCCGCTACCTACCTCACCTTGTAACAACCGGCTCATTGATGGGGTTCCGATTTCCATGTCGGCTATGATTTCCGTTATGCATTGTTCTTGAGATGTTGTTAATGAAAAGGGCAAGGTATCTATAAAGGATTGAATCCCTTCAGGATTTTTTTGGAGTGAAACTCCGTATGCGTCTTTTTGCCATGTTTGTCGGCGCATTTGTATTATGGTCATGAGGAGAAATAACTCGTTAAAAGCAAGCCTTTTTCTGGCTATCTCCCATGACTTTTCATCTTGTGGGAAATGAGCGTCCATAATAGCTGTTTGTAGTTTGGGCAATCCCACACGATATAAGATATCAGATGGCATAAAATCTTCTATTAGAGAGTTCCACCCACCTAAGGCATTCCAAATAATTCGTCTGAGGTTGCGGGCGGTAAGCCCTTCGGTCAGTGGATAAATAGGAACTAATCGGTTAGTGTGTATCAGAGGAATTCCCGGAGTCACAATCTCGTAGTCGGGAGATTCAAGAACCTTTGCTTTGTTAAACACATCCATTTTCCCACTTAGGGCCAGTTTTATTCCAGGACGTAATTGTTTTGCCAAATAAGGCTGACCAAACCAGATCACTTTCATATTGCCAGTTTCGTCTCCTACGACAGCCTGCGTTGCTTTTAATCTACCGTTTTTCCCCAAGCGTATTTGATTAGCTTCCCAAATAGTTGCATTAATTGTAATCTCTTGCCCGGGTCTTACATCAGCTATTTTTGATACTTGCGAGTAGTCGGAGTGACGACGTGGAAAAAGATACAGCATGTCACGGATCGTCCTTACTCCAATTCGTTTCAGTTTTGTCTCTGTTTTGGAGTCTACCCCTTTTAGGATAGTCACAGAAGAATCGACACTATGGTTTTTGATAGGTGAATCCGATTTCCTTTTTCTTGTTCGTGGGCCTACAGGAACATTAGATAAGGGTTCTATTAGATTTAACCAACTATCAACCCAATATTGTCTATTTTGAGTTTGTAACGCTGAATAAGATTCTCCAAGTATTTTCCGGATTTCTGAAGTGTCACCAAATAGTTTTAAAATGTCAGATTTCCAGCTTTCTATATATTTATCTATGCCACCGATAACAGTATCGTCATCAAACCCCCTAGACTTCTCTAGTTTGAGGATACTATGGAAAAGCTGTACTGAGAATTTCGAGATTTGTTCCGCCATAATATTCAGAGTTTATCATGGAGAAGGATGTGATGACTAAAGTCCTGAATTAAATTTGGCTGTAGTATTAGGAAATACTTTTACTGATTTAACCTGTAACTGGCGATTATTCGGTTGTGTTAGGAATAATACCCGTTATTCCGATAGCCTGACGATTAGTCCTATAGCTCCAGGGCCCGCGTGGGTTCCCACTACTGGACCAAGACGGGTCGTGATAATTTTGTCAGATGGAATAAGGCGACTAATTCTAGTTTTCAACTCTTCTGCATCTTCTGGGGTGGTGGTATATAGTATACAAGCTTCATCAATCTTACTAAATTCCTCTCCTATTGAACCTAGACGATCTAGTGCTTTCCGTCTCGTTCGTACTCGTTCAAATGGTTGGATCTCCCCATCTGTTAATGCCAATATAGGCTTTAGAGACAACAAAGAACCTAAGAAAGCCGCACCTTTTCCTAATCTTCCGCCCTTTTGCAGATATTCAAGGGTATCTACCATGCAAAACAGCTTTAGTTTACTACATGCTGCATGAATTACCTCTTGGATTTCTTCGAACGACTTTCCATTGTTCAAAGCTTGGGCTCCTGCAAGGACAGCCATTCCCATACCCATAGATACAAGTCCGGAATCAATAATAACCAAGTTCGGATTACCATCGAGTTGTTCATGAGCTTGTGTCGCGGAATTCCATGTACCGCTAAGTTTGGATGAAACGTGTATGGATATTATTTGATCTCCATTTCCTAGATATTCTTGGTAAACTTCCGTGAAGTCTTGTACGGAAGGTTGTGATGTGGTTGGCAGTTTAGATTCTTGACCAAGTCGATGGTAAAACTCATCTGGATCAACATCAATTCCATCTCGTAAACTCTGAATCTGATTCCCGTCTCCCATAAAGTTGATGTATAAAGGAACCACTCGTATGTTTGCTTTTTCTGCTAAATCAGCAGGTAAGTCAGAAGTGCTGTCTGTTATTATCTTTATTGCCATTATTTTTACTCCAATGAAACTATATAATCATAAAACGGTTGTCCGCCATATACAAGCTCCACTTCATTTTTTGGCAGTAGATTTGAAACTTGCTTCATAGCGGTTTTGGCTGTTGCGCTATTAGTGTCCCTTCCCCAATATATTGTAATAATTTGATCCACTTCTATATTAATATTTACAAGACTATTCGTTAGCACGGTGATTGCGGTTTTTCCAACTGAGATCAGTTTACCATCTAACAGTCCAATTATCTGATCTTTGATTATGGATATACCTGAAATCTTCACGCTCCTCACTGCTTTCAAAATTTCCAATGTTCGAACACCTTTAATTACGTGATTCATATTTTTTAATACTTGTTCAATCGGTAGGTCTGGGCTGGATGATAATAGCGCTGCAACACCCTCAGGAAGGGTCTTTGTGGGTATGTAATATAGACCAGGTCCGAATATTTTGGCCGCTTGCTCAGCTGTAAAGTGGATGTTCGGGTTGTTAGGTAATATAACTATTTGGTTAGATTTCGTCTCTTTCGCTGCTTCTATTAGTTCTTTAGTGCTAGGGTTCATCGTATTTATGCATTCGATTACTGAATGACATCCTAAACTTTTAAAGAGGCTTGCGAAACCTTCACCTCTGACTACGGCTACTATTCCCAAATTAGGGGATTGCTTAGATTGAGAATGGAAATCCAAGAACTCATTATGTTGTTGGTCCATATTACTAATATTTATTTGACTGATGGCCCCTAGCGATTGGCAGTAACTTATTACTGTATCCGGATTATCACAATGAAGATGTACTTTAATGATAGATTGGTTTCCTATCACAACTGAAGAATTGCCCATTTCTGATATTTGCAATCGTATTTCATCTATACCCACCGTATGTTCTTGAATCATAAATTGTGTACAAAAACCATACTGATTGGATTGAGCATCATCTAAAAATTGTTTGTTGATTGAGGGCGGCAATGGGGCTAAATTAGGCAAGGAATATTTTTGAAAACTCAGATCCTTCATTGATTTACCTAGCAAGGAAGATAGAAATCCCTCGAGTAAAACTGCTATTCCGACCCCGCCAGCATCAACAACACCGGCTTCTGCGAGGACATTTAGAAGGATTGGCGTATTGCTTACAGAAGTGTGAGCAGCCGCTACAGCAGCTTTGCATACTTCTATAACATCGGCTTGGTTTGCTAATGAAGCTTGCGAGGCCGCATCTGATAATTCTCTCATGACAGTAAGCATCGTTCCCTCTACTGGTTTGGCAACTGCTAAATACGCAGCGTTCGCACTGGCCACTAATGCGTTTGCAAGGGTTTGGGCGTCACAGGTCTCGACATTTTCTAGGGCTGTAGCGAATCCACTTAAGAATTGGGATAAAATAACTCCACTATTGCCTCTAGCTCCCATCAGTGACCCAAGGGATGCTTTTGAGGCCACTAAACTGACAGGTGGGTTCTCCAAATTCTCTATTTCATCTTTGACTGAGCGCATAGTAAGAAGCATATTAATACCAGTATCACCATCGGGTACCGGAAAAACATTCAAGGCATTAATGTGGTCAGTGTTTTTTTCAAGGTAATGAGTGGACGTTATGAATGCTTGCTTCATATCTTGGCCAGTCAGTCTTTCGAGTTTGCGGTTATATTGCCCTTTGCCCATTAGTCACCTTGTTAAATTGTTATCTTCTGTGATAACCTTTTCGATTGTATGATTGTATGCGACTTATCTGATAAGGATCAATGATAGAATAGAACAATGCGTTGCGAATTATGTAATAAAATCGGAGTATCCGGAAATAATGTAAGCCACTCTAAGAGGCGTACTAAGACTAGGTTCATGCCGAATATTCAGCGACTTACTTTGGAAATTGATGGCACCAGAAAGCGTGTTAAGACATGTACTAGGTGCTTGAGAACTCTTCATAAAGTCACAAAAGTTAAAGCTTAGGTCACTACTGTACGCTGTTCCTTAATCGTTCAACTGCTAGGGCTATAGATTCGGTTTTGTTGAATATAGCTGAACCTGCTACTAGTATGTCGGCCCCAGATTGAACTACTTGGCTAGCGGTGTTAGCGTTAATTCCACCATCGACCTCTATTTGAGTTGAGTAACCCTTCTCGTTTATCAAGGATTTCAGATCTCTGACTTTGGCCAACACTTCGGGTATAAGGGTTTGTCCTCCGAATCCAGGGTTAACAGTAAGGATCAGCACCAAGTCTACATAAGGTAAGGCATTTTCTATAGTACTTAGGGCAGTAGTTGGATTTATTGCCACTCCCGCTAGACATCCAGTCTCCTTAATTTGACATATGGTTCTGTGTAGGTGCGTAGATGCCTCTGCATGGACGGTCAGAATATCTGAACCAGCCTTAGAAAAATCTTCGATATATCTTTCAGGTTCTGAAATCATGAGATGGGTATCTAGGGGCAGGTTTGTATAGGGTCTAATGCTTTCAATAACGACAGGACCAAATGTAATATTGGGTACGTATCTTCCGTCCATTACATCCAAATGTATGTAATCTGCTCCTGCAGCGGATACGTCTCTGACTTCCTCTCCTAGTCGAGAGAAATCAGCACTAAGTATAGAAGGTGCCAATTTAAAATTTTTAATAACCATAACGAGACTCCAAAATTGTTTTTGCGGTCAGCAGGGCTTTCTTTACTCTTTTAGGAGATGTTCCCCCGATCACATTTCTAGCCCTAACAGAAGACTCCAGGGAAATTTCCGATACATCTTGCTCAAAGAGGTCTGAGAACTGCCGATATTCTTTGAGGGTTAAGTTGTGGACTTCCTTTTTTTTGTCATTCGCATAATTGGATATTTTACCAATAATGTGATGGGCTTCTCGAAAAGGTAGTCCTTTTGATACTAGGTAGTCAGCTAAGTCGGTTGCCAGCATATTTCCAAAATTCGCAGCCTCTGTCATTTTGGTAGAATTAAACTTTAGACTATCAATCATTAATGTTGTTACATCAATTGTTGCAAAAAGGCTGTCGACTGTATCGAAGAACACTTCTTTGTCCTCTTGGAGGTCGCGGTTGTATGTCAAAGGTAGTCCCTTTAATGTGGTCAGAATGCTCATCAGGTAACCGTAAACTCGGCCTGTTTTGCCTCTAGCAATCTCTGCAAAGTCGGGGTTTTGCTTTTGGGGCATTATGCTACTGCCAGTACGAAATTCTGGTGCCATGGCAACAAATCCAAACTCTTGTGATGACCATAAAACTAGTTCTTCTGATAATCGTGATATATGCATCATACAAATCGCAGCGGCTGCATGGTACTGGATCAGAAAATCCCTATCAGATACGGCATCCATGCTGTTTGAGCTTATTTGATTGAACCCTAGTTCGTTAGCCACATGGTCACGGTCTATATCGTATGGCACTCCGGCTAAAGCACCACTACCTAAAGGCATTACGTCCGCTGAGTTATAACATTCTTCAAATCTAGAAATATCTCTTTGAAACATCTCAAAATAAGCTAGCAGGTGATGGGCCAACACTACTGGTTGGGCTCTTTGCAAATGGGTGTAACCAGGTAATATTACATCGCTATGTGACTGGGCCTGAGTGACAAGAGCTTTTTGGGTTAAAGTAATTTTTTCTATTACCTTGAGAACCATGTCTTTTGTGTACATTCGTATATCTAATGCAATTTGATCATTACGGGAACGTGCAGTGTGCAACTTTCCCGCGACAGGTCCTATTAATGTGTGAAGTCGGCCTTCAATATTCATATGGATATCTTCCAGGTCATTACGCCATGGGAATGTACCATTCTCTATTTCATTCTCTATTTTTGACAATCCTACGCATATAGCGTCAACATCATCCTTGCTAATTATGCTTTGCTTGCCTAGCATCTTGACGTGGGCCATAGAACCAGCAATATCCTGTCTATATAAGCGCCAGTCATATGTTATGGAAACGGTGTATATGTCAGATGGCTTCATTTAATCCAAAATCTCTTCTTGATTTTTTGCTTGCGTTCTAACCGGGAGCCCATAGATGGAAATAAATCCTTCTGATGCACGATGGTCGAATGTGTCCCCTCTGTCATATGTAGCGAGCTCATGTGTATATAATCCCTTCGGTGCCTGACGCCCTACTATATAACATGTGCCCTTATGCAGTTTTATTCTTACCTTGCCCGTGACATAGGTTTGAGTATTCTCTATGTAAGCGTCCATGTCTCGTCTATGAGCCGTGAACCATAGGCCATTGTATACGACATCGGAATATTCTTGGGCTATACGTTGCTTCATGCGGACCTGATCCTTGCTCAGGGTCATCGATTCTAAGGCCATATGAGCTTTATGTAAGACGATAGCAGCTGGAGCTTCGTATACTTCTCGTGACTTTATTCCTACTAGTCTATTTTCTATATGGTCTATCCGCCCTACCCCGTGTACGCCGGCTAAGTGATTTAAATGTTGTACCAGATCCACCGAACCCATGGTCTCACCATTTAAAGTCAAAGGCACACCCTTTTCAAAAGATATCTCAAAGTAAGTGGGTTCATCTGGGGTCATATTTATTGGGTTTGTCCATGCAAATGCATCTTCAGGAGGTTCTCTCCAAGGATCTTCTAGATCTCCAGCTTCTATACTTCTTCCCCATAGGTTCTCATCCGTCGAATAACGATTTTGCTTTTCCTCTATAGGTATATTATGATATTTCGCGTATTCAATTTCCTCTTCGCGATTCCAACCCCATTCCCGAACAGGGGCTATTACTTTTAGATCAGGGGCGAGCGCTCCAACGCTAATATCCATTCGGACTTGGTCGTTACCTTTTCCGGTGCAGCCATGAGCTATTGCTGTAGCTCCTACCTTGCGTGCAGCTTCGACCAAATATTTCGCTATAAGGGGTCGTCCTAGGGCAGTAGCTAGGGGATATTGTTCTTCATACATGGCTCCGGCCTTAAGGGCCGGGAATACATAATTTTCTACGAAAGTTTCCTTTCCATTTACGCTTAGCGCCTCTACAGCACCGATCTGTAGAGCCCTCTGTTGTATGCTTTCTAAGTCGACCATTCCTAGATCTATGGTAAGGGTTGCTACTTGGGAATCTAATTTTTCTTGCAGCCATTTCACACATACCGAAGTATCCAATCCGCCGCTGTAAGCTAGAAGTATTGTTTGTTGTGCCATGAATTCTCCCTAATTTTACAGTTTTTTCAGGGCTTTCCCTATTCGCTCAATTCCCTCTTCGATTTCTTGTTTGGTGATAGTTAAGGGGGGCATTAGCCTAAGGGCGTTAGGCTTAACCATATTAGATAGGACTCCTTCGTTGCGAACTAATTCTAAAGCTCTATCAGCTATGTCACCATCAAATTGGATAGCTATAAGCAGTCCCTTCCCTCTAACTTCCTCTATACATGAGAAAACGCTTTTGAGATCGTTGAGGCATTGCATAAGCTTATTGCCCATATTTTTGGCGTTATCTGGAATATTATTATCAATGATATATTTTGTGGATGCATATGCCGCAGCAGTGGTTAATGCATTGCCTCCGAATGTGGAACCATGGTCTCCGGGTTCTAGGGACATGCAATTTTCCTTTGACATAAAGGCTCCAATAGGAACACCGCCCCCTAGGCCTTTTGCAAGGGCCATTACATCTGGTTCGATACCGTATTCTTGGTATCCGAAAAGGCTACCGAGTCGACCCATACCGGTTTGTACCTCGTCGACAATAAATAGTAGACCCTGTGCCTCACACCATTTCTTCACTTCAGACAAGTAATTTTCATCTGGTACGTTAACTCCTCCTTCGCCTTGAATCGGTTCCAGCATAACGGCTGCTATCTTGTCACTAGTTGCTTCACGTATTTGGTCCATGTTGTTAAATTCGACATGGGTGAAACCTGGTGTAAGAGGTCTAAATGTTTCTTGATAATGAGGTTGGCCGGTTGCGGCTAAAGTGCTTATAGTTCTTCCATGAAAAGAGTTGTAAGCAGTAATAATTCCATAAGCTCCATCCCTGTTTGCTTTTCCATATTTACGAGCCAATTTAATCGCGCCTTCTATGGCTTCTGCACCACTATTGCCAAAGAAAACTTTATCATAGCAACTGTTAACTACTAAAAGTTTTGCGAGGTGGAGTTGAGGTATCGTATAAAATGCATTTGATGTTTGCATTAGAGTAGCGGCTTGTTTTGTTATTGCATCCACAATTGCTGGATGGCTATGCCCTATGTTGGTTACTGCCCATCCAGCGGTAAAGTCTAGATATTCTTTACCATTTACGTCCCAAACTCTGGTTCCGAGCCCTCTTTCAATTACAACTGGTTGGCGTTTCACGGTTTGGGCGTAGTATTGTTTTTCTATGCTAATCCAATCTGGGACCAATTTATTGTTCCTCCTTTCTCTATGTCAGGTGCATGGTAGAAATATGTGGTTCGCGAAACCTGTGTTTCAACCGTTCACGTTGAAGTGATGAATTAGGACTATCGATAGTGCAATTAAATTGCTCCACAATAAGCTTTTTTCGACATGGACTAGGTGGGGAATTTTTGATAATTATGCCTTCCTGTTGACTATAGTATTTGGTGGTAAGTTTGTCCATGGTTGGGTTATTAAGGGCGATATTATAGGTTATGCTTGTATGCGAGTCCCGGGAGTTTTTCCTGCTATAGATGCTCTTAAAGCTTCAGGTACACGGCCATCTATGATTTCGACTTCAGGAACCCGAGGCAGAGCAGTAAGACATGCCTCTAGTTTAGGTATCATTCCTCCTTTAGCTGTCCCTGAACGTATCAACATTCGGGCTTGTTTGGCATTAATGTTTTTGAGTACATTTCCCGATCGATCGATAACTCCCGTAACGTCTGTTAGAAAAATCACTTTAGATGCTCCTAGCGAAAAGGCTATTTCACCTGTTGCCGTATCTCCATTAATATTGAGAATGTGTCCAGAATTTTGAGATTCATCAACTTGGTGAATTCCCATAGGGGCTACAATCGGGATGTAATTATTACTCAAGGCGTGATTTATGGGCTCTGGATTTACTTTGATTATAGTGCCTACATAGCCCAAATTTATATCAGCCATTCGGCATTCCAACATATGGTCATCAATTCCGCTGAATCCCATAACTGAACCACCTAGTTTGATTAAGGAGGCAACCAGTTGTTTGTTTACTAGTCCGGTTAGGACTGCGGTAGCGATATCTAGGTTTTGCAAGTCTGTTACCCTAAGACCCTTGATGAAGTTTGGGATTATACCCTGTTGTTTCATCCACTGGGATATAATTTGCCCGCCCCCGTGCACGACTACTAATTTTAGGCCTTGTTTATGAAGGTAAACCAAATCTTCCAGACTGGTGTCATGATTACCCAATGTGCTTCCACCGATCTTTATGACTATGGGTCCTGGTGGTATGGTTTTTTCCATATTAGGCGTCTCCTGGGAGGGGAGCATCTACGTGGTGTATGCACTGTTAAGAGTGACATATGCTTCTGTCATATCACAGCCCCAGGCGGTGGCTTGGCTGTTACCTAGGTTAAGATTGACTTTAAGTGATATCTCTGGCTCAGACATTATTGCTATGATTGAATCTCTATGAAAAGGAACAGGAATCCCCTCTTCCATGAGACACACACCATTGATGTAAAGCGCAATTTTACTCTCAACTACTGCTGCTCCGCTGTATCCTATTGCAGATACGATTCTTCCCCAGTTAGGGTCATTACCGTATATTGCCGTTTTTACAAGGCTGGAACCCGCAATGGATCTAGCGGCTTTACGTGCATCTGATATACTTGTTGCACCGTCTATTGTTATCTCGATAACCTTAGTAGCACCTTCCCCGTCTCTTACTATCTCTTTGGCTAAATAAGTACATACTTGGGTCAAAGCTTTTTTAAATAAAGCATATTCTTTCGTATTCTCTTTTATAGTATTTGTCCCTGACGCTCCGTTGGCGAACAATAAAACCGTATCATTAGTGCTAGTATCCCCATCAACAGTGATCATATTGAAGGAAAGATTAACCGATTCTTCAAGCATGGATTGGAGCATAGTCGATTCTATAGTGGCATCGGTCGAGATAAATGCAAGCATGGTTGCCATGTTAGGGTGAATCATTCCGGATCCTTTTGCTACACCGCCAATGGTCGTTTTAACTCCATCCAGGTCAAAAGATACTGCTATTTCTTTTATGCGAGTATCGGTAGTTACTATGGCTCTCGCCATTAAAGACCCTCCATCATCCTTCATTTCAATCCTATCAATGCCCGAATTTATTAGGGACATTGGGAGTTCTACCCCTATAATTCCTGTGCTACATACCAATACCTCGTTTGGGTTTAGACCTAAGTGAGATGCGGCTTTCGCTGACATCGATTTAGCATCGTTGTATCCATGATAACCTACACAGGCGTTTGCTATTCCACTATTAACTATTACTGCACGGGCTTGACCCAATACCATACGTTCTTGGGTTAAAGCAACTGAGTGAGATTTTAATTTGTTGGTTGTAAACACTCCAGCAGTTGTACAAGGTTTTCCTGAAAGCAATATAGCTAGATCAAGTTTATCTTCTCGATAAGTTTTCATTCCGGCAAATGTAGCACCTACCCAATATCCATTGGGTGAAGTCACTGTTCCAGAGTTAATTGACGTGATACCTTTCTTGACTGTTGTATTATTTTTACTATGTTGTTGTGGTTTTTGGACGAGATTGGTCTGCTGTAGAGGCCACGGTTTTTGGCATTCCCCACATTTTTTCGGAGATTTTACCCTTGGGTAGAATTCATACCCACAGTGGATGCAGATAGCTTTAATTTGTTCCATAATGGATGAATACTACAACAAGAACCTGTTGTGGTCAACCTGATATAAAAAATTGTAATGCTGTTTTTGGGATGTGGGTAGAGATTTGATGCTATGGTTAGCACTGTGTGTGCTGAGGAGGATATAATAATATCAAATCATGTAGGAGCATAATGATGTTAGCTTTTCTTGGCGGGACAGGAGCGGAGGGTCAAGGCTTGGCTTTGCGATATGCATTGGCAAATGAAGATGTGATTATAGGCTCAAGGGAGAAAGATAAAGCTAGGAAGACTGCAGAGAAACTGCAAGCCTTGGTTCCGAACGCTCAGATATTTTACGGAAGCAATATAGAAGCCGCTGTTCGTGGAGATCTGATTTTCTTAACGGTTCCTTATGAGGCGGAAGAGGACTTATTGCGAATATTGCGAGATCATCTGTTTGGCAAAATAGTAGTCAACGTCGGGTTAGCTATGAAAATCCAAGATGGGTTGGCTAGCACTATTGAATTAGAAGAACGTTCTGTTTCAGCAAAATGCCAGTCACTAATTCCGGGATCTTATGTTGTTTCTGCATTTCAGAATATTAGTGCTGTTGAGCTGCTTAATTCTAATCACAGAATGGAAGGGGATGTGATAGTTTGTTCTGACTACAAAGAGGCTAAAGAAAGAGTGATGAAGTTGGTTGAATTGATTAATGATCTTAGGGCTATTGATGGTGGGCCATTGCAGAATGCCCGATTTGTAGAAGAGTTAACTGTACTTTTGGTTAACATTAACCTGAGATATAAAACTAGGTCTGCCATCAAGATAATTGGCGTCTAGCTGTCTAACGTTGACAATTCATTTTGCTTGTCGCTATACTCTCGGCGCAATTAATTGTATTGAACGTAGGGGAGCTTGGAGAGCCAGGCTGAGAGGGTGGAGCAGAACCCCACCGACCCTTACAACCTGATCTGGATAATGCCAGCGGAGGGAGTCACATGTGTAAATCATTCGCATTTTTTGATTTAGGCGTATCTGTGCCATGATTATGCCTAATCCCGCTAAGCTACGACTAACTGGAATATCTAAGTCATTTCATGTTGATAATCAAATATTTCCTGTTTTGGAAAATATAGCACTGGAAGTTACTGAGGGACAGTTTGTTAGTGTTATTGGGCCTAGTGGATGTGGGAAGACTACGCTTCTTAAATGTATCGCAGGGTTAGATGAGCCTACCAGTGGGACAATAGAATTAGATGGTAATGTTATCGGCAGTCGATTAGGGTTGATCGGGTTTATGCCGCAGAAAGATCTTTTGTTACCATGGCGGACAGTTTTGGATAACGCCATGTTAGGCCTTGAAGTTATAGGAAGGGATGGAGATCAATATAGGCAACAGGCTATTAAAATGATGGACATATTTGGCATAAAAGAATTTAAGAATAGATACCCGGATGCTTTATCTGGTGGCATGCGTCAGCGAGTAGCTTTTCTTAGAACACTATTAGTGGACCAACAATTATTTTTATTAGATGAGCCCTTTGGTGCACTGGATGCCTTCACTAGGGGTCAAATGCAGGAATGGCTGTTAACTATATGGAGTACTTTTAAGAAAACCGTGATATTGATTACCCACGATGTAGAAGAAGCAATATTATTGTCGGATAAAGTTTATGTTTTGAGTCATACTCCTGGTCGTGTGATATTGGAACTAGACGTGAAATTAGATAGACCTAGGGAATATGGTGTTTTAACAGATCCGCAATTCATAGATTTCAAGAAAACTCTCATAGATGCTTTGAGGGCAAAATAACTATGAAAAAATGGAAATGAATAAGATGTCTAATATTTCACGTATTACTTTTTTAGATAGCAAGGAAGGCAGATGGTTGGCTTGAAAGGGTCACAAATAATTTCTTTGGTCTTGCCCGCAGTCATAATTTGGGTTTTGTTAATTATTTGGGAGGTAGCTCTTCAAGCATTCCATATCCCAAAATGGTTACTTCCGGCACCTTCTGAGATATTAAGAGAACTTTACGTTGAAAGGGAAATGATTGCGTCACATGCTTTAGTTACTCTATACGAAATTCTTGCCGGATTTTCGATAGCGATTATTGTTGGCGTTGGTTTGGCTCTATCTATAGCATATTCCAGATTGATAGAGAGGTCACTGTACCCTTTTGTAATAGCCTCCCAAACGATTCCCATTATAGCAATAGCTCCGCTTCTTCTAATTTGGATCGGCTATGGGATTTCACCTAAAATCATAGTTGTGGCATTGGTGGCGTTTTTCCCTATAGTTGTAAATATGGTTGATGGTTTAAAAAATCTCGATGATGATATGGTTAGCATGATAAGAACATTTGGAGCTTCAAAATGGCAGATATTTTGCAAGATCCAAATTCCATCTAGCATTCCAAGTTTATTTTCTGGCATTAAAATTGCTGCCGCTGTTAGTGTAATAGGTGCGGTTATTGGTGAATGGGTTGGGTCTAGTCAAGGATTGGGATATCTAATGACGCGATCTATACCTCAGTTTGAAACAGAAAGGGTTTTTGCTTCAATTTTTATTCTTTCTCTCATGGGTATTATGTTGTTCTTATTGGTATTTTTGGCTGAAAGAATACTGTTAAGGTCCTATTACAAATCTAATCAGTCCAGTAATAGCTAATTGTGGGGGTGTTGTATTGGCAATTTTATTTAGATTAACGCGTATTTTAATGATTCTAGTGTGTTTGTCTTTAGTTCTCTTATCGTGCAATCAGAATAGAGGTGATTTGATTACAGATAAAGTAAAAATAGCGCTTGATTGGTATCCTAATGCGAATCATGTAGGACTGTTTATGGCAATTGATGAAGGGTATTTCAAAGATGAGGGATTGGAAGTTACTGCTTATACTCCAGAGGATCCCGCTTCTATACTGTTAACGGTTGGCACAGGCTCAGACCAATTTGGGATAAGCTATCAACCTGATTTATTATTGGGAAGAGAGAAAGGTATTCCCGTTGTTTCTATTACAGCGATAGTCCAGTCACCTTTGAACTCTGTAATGACTCTACAAGAATCTGGAATTGTGCGTCCGAGAGATCTGATAGGGAAGGCCGTAGGATATCCAGGAATTCCTACAGATGAGCCATTGTTAGATACTATGTTACGGAATGATGGAGCACGTGGCTTAGAGGATGTTTCGTTGGTTAATGTTGGATTTAATCTTAGTGCTGCATTGATCGGAGGTAAAGTTGATGGTTGTGTTGGTTGTTACTGGACACATGAATCAATTGCCATGGAGAATCAGGGGTATCCAGTAAATATAATGCGTGTTGAGGACTGGGGCGTGCCAAAATACTACGAGCTTATTTTAGTGACCAATCAAGAGTTGATTGAAAAAGATCCTGAAATGGTCGGACGGTTCGTAAAAGCGTTTGTTAGAGGGTATGAATCTGCACGAGAAGACCCACAGGGGGCTATTGATGCATTGAAGAAAGCTCATCCAGAAATTAATGAATCAATAGAAAGAAAGGGAGTAGAATTGATCGCTCCTTTGTGGACAGATGGAGACTCAAATTCATTTGGATGGCAGGATCAAATCAGATGGGAAGAATTTGCACGATGGATGATTAATAACGAATTGATAAGTCCAAGAATTGAGTTTTCTGAAGCATTTGATAATCAATTCCTTGAATACGCGTTAAATGCAGAGGACAAATAACTTTTGCAGAAAATCAATTGATAGGATTTTAATAAAGAATTGAAGAAGATCGTTAAAGTAATGACTATTGCCGGCTCTGATTCTGGTGCTGGGGCGGGAATTCAGGCAGACCTTAAAACGTTCCATGCGTTGGGGGTTTATGGTACTTCGGTAATTACTGCAGTTACTGCTCAGAATACGCTGGGGGTTACTTCAGTGTTGGAAATGCCTACAGGAATGGTTATTGACCAAATGGACGCTATTCTAACTGATATCAATACGGATGCTGTGAAGATAGGAATGATGGCCAACATGGAGATTATAAGGGCCGTTGTTGAGAGGTTAGCCTATTACGGGATTTCCAATGTGGTTTTGGATCCTGTGATGATTGCTAAGGGTGGAGATCGGCTTTTAAGAGCAGATGCTGTTGATGCGATGAGAGATGAGATGTTCCCTTTTGCCACAGTTGTTACTCCCAATATTCCCGAAGCGGAAATATTGGCTCAGATGGAAATACGAAATAATAGTCAGGTGCGTAGGGCGGCCGAAATTATAGTTGCTCAAGGAGCCAATTCGATCGTGCTAAAAGGGGGGCATTTTTTAGGGGATGCCGTGGATGTTTTTTATGATGGTGAGGCATTTATAGAATTTGTGAGACCACGAGTAAATACTAGAAATAGCCATGGTACTGGATGTACTTTTTCCTCTGCCATAGCTGCTGGATTGGGTAAAGGTTTTAAGCTAGACCAATCGATTGAGATGGCTAAGGAATATGTTACTAGGGCGCTAATGGCTGCAAAGTCGATTGGTCAAGGCTATGGCCCCTTGGAGCACTTTTTTAAGTTTGATATTCAGTGAAGTAAAGTTATTTTGTGTAGACTTCTGGGTTCACACAGTTGGGCATTCGTATTCCTGCTAGTCCGGCCATGAGGTTTTCAACTGCCATTGTTGACATACGGAGTCGTGTTGTCGTACTGGCACTGGCAATATGTGGGACTATAATGCAATTATTCAAGTTTACAAGTGGATGGTTATGGGGTATTGGTTCAGGTTCAGTAACGTCCAGAGCGGCAGCCATAATTTGTTCGGTTGTGAGTGCTTTATAAAGGGCTTCTGGGTCTACCACTGGTCCTCTAGCTGCATTAACTAGGACAGCGGTCGGTTTCATTAGAGTCAGTTCTCTATCACTAATGAAATGATAGGTTTCTGGTGTGAGATTTACATGTATGCTTACGAAATCAGATTCTTGTAGAACTGTATCCAAAGGCATATGAGACATGTTATAGGTTTCTTCTTCATCTTGTGTTCTACGATTAACATCGTAATAGATAATGTTCATATCGAACCCGCGGGCCCTTTTTGCCATTTCCATACCAATCCTACCCATTCCTATAATACCAAGTGTGGAACCATATATATCTTGGCCTAGAAAATGAAGAGGATGCCAAGTTTTCCATCTGCCATCTCTTACTGCATAAACACCATCGATTAGTTTCCGAGAGGCTGCCATCATTAGTGCAAATGTCATGTCGGCTGTAGTTCCATTGAGTACGTCCGGTGTGTACCCTACAGGGATGCCCCTTAGCGTAGCCTCTTTCACGTCGATGTTCTCATAGCCTACTGCTATTTGACTGATTGCTCTGAGATTAGGTGCTGATTCCATCAATTCGCGATCTATTGAATCTGTTAAAAGTGATAGTATGCCGTCTACATTAGCCACTTTCTCCAGTAGGATCTTTTTGCTTGGAGGACTTTCATGTTCCCATACTTCCACGTTGGATACCGTGGCCAGCTTATCCAATGCTTCTTGAAATATTTGACGTGCCACGAACACTTTGGGTAAAGTCATTGTTGTTCCTTAAGAATGGTTGTTTTAATTATATTCCTATGATTCTTGCATTGTCTAACTCGTGATAAGATTATTTAACTATGTATTCTTCTGTTAATACTTTATGTAGGCGAACTATATCGTTCATGGCGATTGTTGTTGTTACTATACTGATTATGGCCGTATTTACTGTATATGCCGACGAAGAACGTTCGCTTCAAGAGATAATTTGGGAAAATCAACTCCTCAGAATGGAGATCTCTGACCTGGGAGCAGAGATTGAATCTATAGATGACTTCATAACTGCTGAACGAAATCTAGATATCCCGCCTGGGATGGTAGAAATTGACGAGGCTGAATACGAAAAACTTGCAGAGGAAATCAAGGAACTTGAAAGTAAAGCTGTTGACCTGCCAACTAAGGAGCGACAGCTCACTAAAGATTTAATAGCTGCTCGAACGTCCCTACTTATTGGGAAAGCTAAGGAATTTGACATAGGATCGGAAAGAACAGTTAGTGGATTCCCAGCATCCCGCATAGAGGAAGTCAGGGAACTAGCTGATGGTTTACGAGACTCTGTCCTACTTTTTTCACAAACTTCGGAAATGTCTTTAGGTTCCTGGGAATCGGGTACTGCGACTTCATTTTTAATTGGACCTGACTTAGCTGTCACAAACTCCCACAACGTTCGTGGATCGGACGGAGCTCTTAAAAGCGGACAGATCACCCTTGTAACTTTTCAAGGCAACCCAATTAAAGCGTCCCTTGTTGGTGATAATCCTGATGCAGATATAGCCTTGCTTCGTCTTGAAAAATCCTTGGCACTTCCTGTTCTCAAGTGGGCTAATAGTGGGAGCATCAGTGAAGGAGACCCAATCTTTACTATTGGAAATCCGGCAAGGATGGGTAGCTGGGTGACGACTATAGGATTAATTAAAAAGGTCGACGATAAAGAAACTTATCCAGTATTGCACTTCTCTTCACCTTGTATGAAAGGATGTAGCGGATCCCCAATATTTAACATGGATGGCGATGTTATCGGAGTGCTTTGGGGTGCAACTGTAGAGAACAAAGATATACCACTTCAATTACATACTAGCCTTCGGTTTTTGAAAGACGAAAGTGGCCTAGGCACATTAGCTCAAGATGCGTCCACTTTGGTAAGCCAGTTCTTGTTAGAAGAAGGTGCAAATTGAGTATTCGAGTGCAACAGGTTGGTGGTGTCAAAATGAAGGTAACCTCGATGTTTGCATTGATATTATTTACTGGGCTGCTAATAGTAGGTTGTACGGGCCAATCTGAACAGCAGCCTCAAGTTGACACAAAGACAAATGAAGAAACCATAGAAGCGATCGTAGAGTCGTTATCAACAGCTCCAACATCAACAGCCAAATCGACTACTTCTTCAGAAAACTCTGGCCTCTTAGTTGAGGAATTAAAGGAAAACGTAAACCTGAAATCCGTACGCGATGATTTGTTGCAAGAGCTTGATAGTACAAGCTTGGAAGCGATTGCGGTCGAACCAGCAACAACTTTTTTTATAAATGAAGAGATACTTCAGGCCCTCAACGAGCAAAAAAAGTATCTTAGTTCAGAAAAAGAAAATACCTATACGGTATTTCTCGACAATGAGATTGATCGATTGTTGGTGGAGATTAAACGCCTAGAGAATTTGGGACTACGATACCATCATGATTTCCCTGAATCTGGTTTTCCAATGGAATACGAGGAAGAAGTATTGGCTTTAGCAGATGTTTTGCGTTCGTCAATCGTAAGTGTTCAATCACTTGGTGGAAGGGGCACCGGATTCGCAATTGGAAATGATTTAGTTGTTACTAACGAGCATGTCATATCCGGGGAAGGAACAGGTCATCGGGCTGAAAAGATCTCGGGTGTAATTGTAAAAACCTTCAGCGGAGATGAATTTAATGCTGAAGTGGTAGGGTACGATAAGGATTGGGATGTAGCGCTTCTTCGAACAGAGGTCTCTTTAGAGGTTGATGCTCTCGTTTGGGGGGACTCCAAGAAACTCAACAATGGGAACCCACTATTTGCCATAGGTCATCCGAGCCAGATGGGTAACTGGGCTCTTACTGCTGGTGTCTTCGTCCAAGCTGAAACCCTAACCCTTCCGCCTTTACGGGAAAACTATGACACTGATTCAGAGTTTGAAGCTGATGAGGTTAATTACCAGAAATTAATGGGAGATAACTTTAAAGAAGGTGATCCAGGAACTAAAACGACGATACAAACGACGGTGCCAGGAATGATTGGTAGTAGTGGGTCCCCTATATTGAACGTTGACGGTGAAGTCATTGCATTGCTATGGGGTGCTATTGGTATGGAAACCACAACTGAATTAGATGCTAATAGTTCTCTAGGATCATTTAAAGAGCCTATGCCGCATGTCATGCATTCTGTGCCGGTTACAGTTTCACGAGAATGGACGGTCGGGACTCCAGCCTGGAAAGTTGAAGACCTTATTGAAAAATGGCTACATATTGATTAAAGAGAAGGAAAGGCACAATATAATTAACTGACTATAGGAGGCTTCTATTATGGGTGAGTCTAATCCTGGGATGAGGATTAAAAGCAGCAAAGTTGTTGATGGTCCATCGAGAGCGCCGGCACGAGCTATGCTCAGGGCGGTGGGATTAAATGACCAACATTTTGGCCAGCCTTTTGTAGGTGTAGCTAATCTAGCAAGTGATTTAACACCATGCAACTATCATTTGGGGAGCGTTGTTAAAGCTGCAAAAGATGGAGTTAGTTCCAATTTGGGGACACCATTTGAATTTGGAGTGTTAACGGTGAGCGATGGGGTGTCTATGGGAACCCAGGGGATGAAAGCATCCCTGGTTAGTCGTGAAATTATTGCCGATTCAATTGAGTTGGTAGCCTTTGCGGAAGGAATGGATGGATTGATTACTGTAGCAGGGTGTGACAAGAACTTACCCGGAACTATGATGGCAGCGGCCAGGCTAAATTTACCAACAGTATTTGTTTATGGAGGCACGATACTTCCCGGGAGATATCAGGACAAGGATGTGACGATTCAAGATGTTTTTGAAGCAGTTGGGAAATTTTCAAAGGGCGTAATATCACGTGAGGATCTGCACGATATAGAGAGTGTAGCATGCCCAGGGGCTGGGTCCTGTGCTGGGCTGTTTACTGCTAATACTATGTCTTCTGCGATTGAAGCTTTAGGAATGACACTTCCTGGTGATGCTTCTATTCCAGCTGTCGATAAACGCAAAACTCAAATTGCGTATAGAGCTGGAGAAGCGGTAATGAACCTGTTGAAATTAGGAATACGACCTAGTGATATTTTGACCGCAGAAGCATTTAGGAATGCCATCACTTTGGTCGTTGCAATGGGGGGTTCTACTAATGCAGTATTACATCTACTTGCTATAGCTCATGAAGCAGGAGTACCACTTTCGATAGACGATTTTGATTCCATAAGTAGTAAAACTCCTTACATCGCTGACATGAAACCAGGTGGGCGTTACGTTATGGCAGATTTGGACAGAATTGGCGGGGTATCTGTAATAATGAAACGCCTTTTGGATGCTGGACTTATTGTTGGTGATGTTCTTACTGTTACAGGAAAGACATTGGAGGAAAATTTAGCATTAGTACAAGACCCTGCAGATATTGATATAGTATCCACTGTAGAAGAGCCATTTGGACCTACCGGAGGCATAGTAATTTTAAGAGGTAATCTTGCTCCGGAAGGATCTGTAGTGAAGGTCGCTGGGAAACAACATCTAAAACAAAGAGGTCCTGCCCGAGTATTTGACACAGAGGAAGAGGCCTTTTTGGCAATAGAACAGCAATTGATTAAACCTAATGATGTAGTGGTTATTAGATATGAGGGACCTAAAGGTGGACCGGGCATGAGGGAAATGCTTGGGGTGACCTCAGCTCTTATGGGGCAAGGTCTAGGAGAAAGTGTTGCCTTAATTACCGATGGCCGATTCTCCGGTGCTACTCATGGCCTTATGGTTGGTCATGTTGCCCCTGAGGCAGCCATTGGAGGGCCGATTGCGTTGTTGAAGGAGGGAGATATAGTTTTAGTTGACGTTCCAAATCGAATGCTGGAAGTTGAAATATCTTCAGATGAAATGAGGGCAAGATCTGAATTATGGAGACCTAGGCCTAATGAGTATACTTCAGGAGCTTTGGCCAAGTATGCCAAGTTAGTATCATCGGCATCCTATGGAGCAGTTACAGGTTAGTCTGCAAGTGATACAACTCTATTATTTTAAATAATTTCTTTCGCATAATGGAGTTCAATTACATTATTCCGGAGAGAGAGCCACCATCTAAGCTAAGGCTTTGCCCTGATAAATAGGCTGCTCTTTCTGAAGCAATAAATGCTACTAGATCTCCTATCTCCTCTGGTCTTCCTAACCGACGGGCAGGGATGCTTTGAGTTACCGCTCGCAGTAATTCGTCAGGGTCAGCACCCTCAGCTTGTCCTTTGGATTCATATAATGATGTTATTCGGTCAGTCATAATTAATCCTGGCAATATATTGTTAACAGTAATATTGAAACGTCCTAATTCTTGAGAGAGCATCTTAGAGAATCCTACCACTCCAAGCCTGGTTGATGTAGAAAGTACTAAATCTAGACCTGGTTGCTTTACTACATTGGATAGTAGATTAATTATTCTACCCCATCTCTGTTGTTTCATGAGTGGAATAACTTCTTTGCTCATTCTAACTGCACTCATGAAATTTTGCTCCAGGGCTTGATACCATTCAGAATCTTCCAGCTCTGATGGTTTACCTGGAGGAGGCCCTCCAGTGTTATTAACAACTATGTCAAGGCGTTCGAATCGATTATACGTATCCCGTACTACTCGTTTAATATCTTCTATTTGTGACAAATCAGCTGGAATAGCTAATACATGTTGTTGGGTAGCACTTCTAGCGATATCCATTTCTGCTTTACGCAGTTCAGATTCTGTTCGGGCACATATCGTAACGTAGGTTCCTTCTTTAGCCAAGCTAGTAGCTATCGCTTTGCCTAATCCTTTACTGGAACCCCCAATAATTGCAACTCGTTCCTTAAGTCCTAAATCCATTTAGTGGATTCCCCCGAATTATATAAAATTTGGTATCCGTGCGGCGTACATAATACAGAACTCCATGGCGCAAAGCAAACGTTGAATGCGGATACTACTTAGATGATCGAGTCGTCTTTCAATGAGGCTATTTCTGATTCGGTATAACCTAATTCAGAAAGTATTTCTGATGTATCTTGCCCTAATGTTGGAGGTGCAAGCTCTATCTTTCCTGGAGTTCTAGAAAACTTTATTGGTATACCGGTTTGGTTAATTTTTCCTGTGGTTGGGTGTTGCAACTCCACTTTCATGTTTCTTGATGATACTTGGGGATCGTTAAAAACATCTGATATATCATTTACTGGTCCGCATGGTACACCAACTTCCTCAAGTCTGCTTACCCAGTAAGCTGCTGGCTGCTTATCGAATTCAGATTCTAAAATTGCTACCAGCTTTTTTCTGTTTTTAACTCGAGCATCATTCTGAGCATATTTTTCCATTGTAGTGAGATCTTTCCGGTTTATACCTTCACAGAAGCGATGCCAGAAGCGCTCGTTTCCTACGGCCACATTTACATATTTGCCATCTGAACATTGAAAAGATTGATATGGTACTAAACTTAAGTGAGATGCCCCCATTCTTTGAGGAACTTTACCAGTGGCAAAATATGCACCAGCTTGATAGGTTAACCATGCAACCTGTAAATCTAACATTGACACGTCTATGTATTGCCCTTTTTCTGTCTTTTCCCTATTAAAGAGGGCCGTCATTACACCGTAAGCTGCTAACATTCCTGCTCCAATATCAGTTAGAGCCATCCCAATCTTTTGAGGCGGACCATTGGGTTCTCCGGTAATACTCATGATACCACCTAATCCTTGCATCATCTGGTCATAAGCTGGTTTTTTGCTATATGGACCGGTCTGACCGAATCCGGAAATGGAACAATATATTATCTTTGGATTGAGTTTTGATACTGTGTCATAGTCAATACCTAATCTTGCAACTACTCCGGGGGTAAAATTTTCAACTAAAACATCCGCAGACTTCGTCATTTGGAGTAATATGTCGCGCCCTTTCTTGCTTTTGAGATTCAATGTTATACTGCGTTTGTTGCGATTGATTGACATAAAGTAGGTGCTTTCTCCATTAACAAAAGGAGGCCCCCAATGTCTGGTGTCGTCACCTTTTATAGGCACTTCAATCTTAATTACATTTGCTCCATAATCGGCTAACATCATTGTGCAATAAGGGCCAGCCAAAGCACGCGTCAGATCAATCACACGTAATCCGGCCAAAGCTTTATTCTGATCGTGAGTGTTACTGTTTCCCGCGTTTTGGCAGTTGTTAGTTTTTGGCATATGGCTCCTGTTATAAAGGTTAATATTATGGTTTGCTTAGACGTTGGTTTATGGAGCTTTAAGCAATACCGTGACTCCTAAATAGTTAATTCATTCCAAATCGAATTATTTGGTTTCCACATCAAAAACCGAATAATATTATCACAGCCTAATTGGACATTCGCAAGATGATTATAAATGGATGATTCATGAAAAATTGGGCAAAATTAAATTCTAGACAACTTGATTTTATATGATAGGATCTTTGCCAAATTTCTCGTATGCCATCAAATAGTCGTTATTTGAATTAATATCTAACAGTACTTCCTCGTTTTTTGCTTGGACCCAATTCACTGATTTTAAATGTTTACTGACTATTGCTCTGATCCCATAAGTCTGTTCGCCAATGGCGTTTAATTCATCTATCAGCGTCATAGATAATATCAGAGGGTGCCCTGCTTTCCCTTGATACGTTGGAGCGGTTATAAGCGCTTTCTTATATTTGTGTTCATCAATTAGCCTGGTCAAGGTTTTTGGAGTGCGCGGTTGGTCAACATTTATAATCATTAGAGATCTAGCGTTGAAAGCATTTAAAAATCTTAGGCCTTCTAGTATGGAACTGGTTTTTCCCGATTTATAGTTAGGGTTATAGGCTATAGTTGGGTTTAGCCTGAGGGAGATATTGGATTTGACCTCAAGTGAATTATGTCCAAGGACTACGACAACAGGTTTCAATTCCAGTTGAGTCAGCACACTTATTTGATAATCGATCAGAGGCCTTCCTCTCCATGGAAGGAGTGATTTTGGAGTACCCATCCGTTTAGATTGCCCAGCAGCTAAAAGTATTACTGCGATGTTATCCATTGATTCACAGCAGATCTTTCTATGGTTTTCTGAAATCCTTGATAATTCATTTGCATGGATTTTCCTAACCCACCCCTTCGGACCATTATGATCTCTGAAACTATACTTACAGCAATTTCTTCTGGTGTTATAGCTCCCAAATCAAGACCTATAGGAGCATGAATTGTCCGAAGTTTTTCTGAAGAATACCCCTTATTGAGTAATCGCTTATAAATTAATATGGTCTTACGTTTGCTGCCCATAAGGCCAAGGTAGATGGCTTCCGTATTTATAGCGGATTCCAATGCAATATCATCCTGTTGATGCCCTCTTGTAGCGATTACTATGTATGTATTGATGTTAATTGGTATTTCATTAAGACCGTTAGAAAAATCAGACACTATAGTTGCTTCAGCCATTGGAAATCGGGTTTTGTTTGCGAATTCAGCCCGATCGTCCACTATATATGTGCGGAATCCTAGAGTATTCGCTAAATCGTAAGTAGCTTTTCCTACATGCCCACCTCCCATGATTATCAAAGTAGGGGGAGTTGTGAATCCTTCAACAAATATTTCTGTATTATCATCAACCATCACGTGTGTATTGTTGCCTAAGTCCATTATTTTCTTTATAGATTCTATAGCCAATTTGTCCATTGGTTGTGATCCTAATGAACCAACGACTGTTCCATCATCTCGCAACATCACCCTGTTTCCAATATGTTGGTGATAACTAGACCTTATGATCGTCGCAATTCCTACTGGAGGACCTCCGTTATAAGCCGTTAAAATTTCTTTCCCAAAGTGAATGAATTCGGAGTCGTTCATTATGGGTTCGATGAAGAAATACATCGTACCACCGCAAACTAAACCATCTCTTGCCGCAATATCTTCATTGAGATAATAATCTTTAAACTCAGGACCGCGTTTGTGTCTGAGAATCTCTTGTGCTGCAAACCAAAGATCTCCCTCTACACATCCTCCACCTAGAGTTCCTGTTCCGCTTCCGTCTTTTTTGACTAGCAACTTTGCCCCGGATTTCTGTGGGGTCGATCCTTTCGTTCGGACCACGCTAACCAATACACATGGTTCTTTGCTTTCAATTAACTTTACAATTTCTTGGATGACGTTTTTCATATTAGTGATCTATTGAATAATGATACCCACAACTCAGATATAAACCAAATGGGGGACTTTCTACTATTGTAAGGACTTTTGGATTTGAGAAACAACGCATGATACTCCTATTGGGTAATCATTCTATTTTCGCTTATTATTCCGTCAATGATTTGGAATATTCGCATTATCGGATTTTCTTTATCAGAGAGTGAAATAATTAGATAAAAGGCATCTGGCCACCCTGCTAGACGTACGTCGGTATCTGATGGATATGCTGGGCTGTGAGTATGTGAATGATATACGGCACGATGTTCCCATTGATTATCTTCCATTGTATTCCAAGCTTTGAATAATTCTTTGGGGTCCCAACTAAACCTATAGGGGCTTGCTTCCACATTGGTCATTCTAAATAGCTGCAAAAATTGATTGTTTGTTCCTGCAAGTATTCCGCAACATTCGTTAGGATACTCTTCAATTGCGTGGTTGTTTATCTCTTCTGCGAATTTTTGCGGCAATATTATTAAGTGCTTATTTGTGCAAGTCATTGTAACAATAGACTAAAACTTCACGGCAATTTTGGCAAATCTAGGTTAAGCAATTTTGAAATATTATATGTGGTTTGGCTGATTACTTGCTCAACAGAGATCTCTTTTAGTTCTGCAAGTTTACTTACTACTAGCGGAAGATGTGAAGGCTCTGTCCAGTTTTTGCGGTATTTTTTCCATGGTTGTGGAGCAGAATCTGTCTCTACGACTATCTGTTCTAAGGGCACTTTTTTAGCTACTTCTTGTAACCATGGTAGTCTAAGTAATGGTTTAGCAAAGGAAATGTAGAATCCTAATTCGATAGAAGCCTTGGCTGTATTTAGATCACCTTGAAAATAGTGAAAAACTCCACCCACTTGATTAGCATTTTCTTGTCTCAGCATTTCTATCACTTCTGGGTTTGATTCTCTTGAATGAAGGATTATGGGTTTATTGAGGTCCTTTGCTAATTGTATTTGATTTTTGAATGCTTGATATTGATATTCGTGTTTGGGTGACGTGGGAAGAAAGTCTAGACCAATTTCACTAATACATACCACTTTAGGATTTTCAACCACCAATTTCTCCAGATTATGATAGGTTTTGCGATCTATAGGTCCAGCTAGATTCATCGGATGGAGTCCAACGCCGCAGTAAACCTGATTATGGGCTCGAGATAATTCCACGCATGCTTGGGATGACTGTAGCGTAGTTCCAGCAGATATGATTATGCCGACTCCTTCTGAGTACGCTCTTTCTATAACACTCGGTATTTCTAATGGGGGGAAATCATTTATATGTGTATGGCAATCGACTAGTAGTGACATTAAGTTCCTCTATATTTTGGCCTAGCTCTTAAATTATACTATTGATTCGATTATTTTATGCGCAAATGATAAAGATATGCTTGGAAAAGCTCAAAAATTTATTATGAATTGGTTTTTTAAAGGTCCTGCTCAGATGTTGATAGGAGCACTTTGCAGTGCGACTTTTGGTTGGATTGTGATTAATGATATTAATTGGTCTAGCGTGTGGAATCAAACTCTTGACCTCCCAATTCCATTGGTATTTCTGGCCTTGCTGTTGGTTTTAGGAGCTAGTGCTATAAGAGCTTTTAGGTGGCAAATGCTATTCATACAGGACCGTGTTTCAGTTGGACGGCTATTTTTGGTGCAAAATATAGGTTTCGGTGTAGGCAGTTTAGCTCCGGTTAGATTACTTGGTGAGGTAACTCAATTTGCTTTGTTGAGATGGCGGTACAGAGTTACTGGAGGTACGGCTATTGTTACTATGGGATTGGAAAGGTTGTTTGATCTAGTTGTTACCGTCACTCTACTCTTGGTGGGATTAGCTCTTGTTCCGAATATGGGTGATTTTGTGCCCTATGGGCTTGGAATGTTATTGGTAGCAATTGTTTCTCTATTCATGGTGAGAATATTTTCTTGGGCAAGCAGCAAATCTTTTTTCAATAAGTTTCCTGTGATTGCTTCAGCAGCAGTTTCCTTATCGGATTTAGCGGGAGCTAAGGGTAATTTAGCCTCTACATTTTTTCTTACTTTCGTATATTGGATTTTAATAGGAATTGCTGCTTGGGTCATAGCTTTTGGAATGAACCTCGGTATTTCTCCGTTTATGGCTACTATTGCTATAATTGGCACTATATATATGGCTACATCTATTCCATCTTTACCTGCCGCTCTTGGGACATTTGAGTTTGCTATTGTTTATGCACTGAAGCTCTTTGGAATACAAGGGGATATTGCATTTAGTTATGCTTTGATAATGCATGTTTTGCTGTTTTTACCACCAATACTCATTACTTTGGGGTCCCTGTCTTTGATCGGGCTTAGTGATATTAAGGGGCTTAAACAACCAGAGTTAGACGATTTATATACCCGTGGTTATGATTAAAGATGACTTATTCTAATTATAGAAGATATCAATTCATGACAAGTTTTATTAGATTAATTTTGTTATTAGTGGTAATTCAAGTTGGTTATGGTTGCACAGTATCGCCAGACTCAGAAAGTCTTAAGAATGAAGCAGCTAATTCAAATCTTATCGCTACTCCAGTGATGACAGTTACGCCAGTGTCAGATTCTCCACCTGAGTTATTTAAAGGAAGTATAACCGCGATTGTATCAGCTGACATTTTTAATCGTGATATACACCAGAGCATTTCTGAAACTCTTGTGAGTAGAGGCCCTGGGATCTCATACAGTCGTCTGCTAAAACTAAAAACTGGACCAGCGGTTGAGCAACCTAGTCTAATTTTAGAATGTGATTTATGTAAGAGCTGGGAAATAATAGACCCAGTGACGTACAGATTCCAACTTAGGAAAGATGTTGCGTGGCATGATGTTAACCCCTTCAAATCTAGGTCTTTGGTTGCCGATGATTTGGTTTATAGTTATGAGCGTCAACGGACCGATGGTTGGCCAAATGGATCTATATTATGGGCGATGGACGAAGTTGTAGCTGATGGGGATTTAACTTTGCAGTTTGATCTTAAGTATCCAGATGTTGATTTTCTTTTTGCAGTGGCCGATGGGCATAGCAAGATTGTGTCAAGAGATGTGGTTGAAACTTATGGGGGTTTAAATAATAGTCCTGTTGTGGGCACTGGCCCATGGGTATGGCTAAAAACTGAGATCGGAGTTGGGTCTGACTTTGAAGCAAATCTGAATTATTTCTATCCAGAGTTGCCGCTTTTGCAACATTTATCATTTAGAGTGATTCAAGATCCCGACACTCAGTTTGCCGCTTTTGTTACAGGAGCTGTAGATATCTATGACGTACCACATTCGTCGTGGGATAAATTTTCTACCCAGAGTTCAGAATACACTACCTTGTTTGCTAAACAAGGCGGCAAGGGACTGGTTCTTACCGTAAATTCTAGCAAACCTCCTTTCAATGATCTTAAAGCAAGAAGGCTTTTGTTTGGATCATTAGAGCCATGGAAATATTTGGAATCACATTGGAATGGATATGGGTCGGTCAACTTGGGAATCCCAATAATGGAGGTGTCATGGTTATTGGAACCAACTGAACTGCAACCATTTTTTGAATTGAATCATACCGAGATTAGTACTGCTTCCAGTTCTATTGATTTTGATATTTTGATTGCTGATTATGGTGATGTTTATATTGACATGGCTGAAGCGATTGTAAATGATTTGAATCAAAGTGGCCTAAATTCAAGAATGGTGATCTTGAATCCTGAGCAATATGCAGAGAAAGTGTGGGGGGAAGGAGAATTTCAATCTTTCCTTGGTCCGTTGCCAATAACCCACGGTCCCAATAATTACTTATTTGCCAATCTTCATAGTGCTGGCAGATGGAACATAATAGGCCATTCTGACGTGGTGCTAGACCAATTAATAGAGACTCAAAATGGAATTAAAGAGACTCATGAAAGGGGATTAGCATTCAAGGAGATCCAACTTCATCTTCTTGATAAAGCTTATATGGTAGGTATTGGGACTAATGGCAATTTATGGGCAACTCAAAATCGCGTCCAAGGATTCTACCCTACTGGATATTTGTCTGAGTATGGCTTTTGGATGCATACTCGATTAGATTCCTAGTTAAAATCTAAGGTTCCTTTTTAAGGACTTTGACAGAGTAT
Source organism: SAR202 cluster bacterium AC-409-J13_OGT_754m (assembly GCA_009391235.1). Classification (GTDB taxonomy): domain Bacteria; phylum Chloroflexota; class Dehalococcoidia; order Lucifugimonadales; genus VEXD01. The sequence continues at coordinate 131,683 of VEXD01000001.1, read as the reverse complement.
TCTTCTATACCGTCTTCTAGAGCGGCCCAAGCTAGCAATGCACATTTGATTCGTATTGGGAATTTTCTTACCCCCTCGAGAACTTCAAGGCCTTCGATCAGGGACATTTCACCTGAGGATAAACTTTCACCACGCATCATAGCCCTAAACGAATACGAAATACTCTTTAATTCATCGAGATTTTTGTTTGATAGAAGTTCAGTTAACATGGAGGCAGAAGCTTGACTTATTGAGCACCCTTGCCCATCGAATAAGATACATTTAGTTTTACCTTTCGAATCTAACTTAATGCTCAGAATTATTTCGTCACCGCAGAATGGGTTGAATCCCTTAGACGAAATATCAGGATTAGTTAATACCCCCTTATTGCGTGGTCGCTGATAGTGATCCAATATTACTTCTTGATAAAGATCGTCTAGAGAATTTATGTCAAAAGAATAATCCATAGGTTCAGCAGTCACATGAAGTTCTATATATTTTTCTTATAAGCATTAGTGAAAATCCTTGTTGCTTTTTTAAGGGCTTTTACTAATTGGTCAACTTCACTTTCGGTGTTATATATATAAAAACTGGCCCTAGCTGTTGCTGATACTTTCAATCGTTCCCTTACTAAAGGCATCGCACAGTGATGGCCAGTGCGGATTGCTATGCCTTCTTGGTCTAGAATGGTTCCTAAGTCATGAGGGTGCACTAGATCCGAGTAAAACGAAATAGCACCCCCTCTAATAGAAATGTCATTAGGTCCATAAAATATAAAATCTTCACTTAGATGTTTTAATTCTTCTAGAGCGTATTGAGTAATAGCCATCTCATGGTTTCTGACTTCATCCATTCCAATTGATTGGAGATAATCTACAGCAGCACCCAAGCCAATAGAGGCTGATATGCTAGGGGTACCTGCCTCGAATTGGAATGGATGGTCATTCCATGAAGCAGATGTAAATGTAACTTCTTTAACCATTTCTCCTCCGCTTTGAAATGGTTGCATAGTTTTTAATACAGAAGGTCTAACGTAAAGACCTCCTATTCCAGTAGGACCCAACATTTTATGGCTCGAAAATGCAAGAAAGTCGCATTCCAAATCCTGAACGTTAACGGGCATATGTGGCACACTTTGTGCCGCATCTAGCATTATTAGGGCTCCTACATTATGAGCTTTGCGTGCAAGTTCCTTGACTGGATTTATGGTTCCCAAGACGTTGGATACGTGGGTGACGGATACTAATTTGGTTCTATTATTGATCAAGGCGGACAAGTTTTCGAGATCTAATACACCTTCTTCTGTTACAGGGATAAATTTTAAAACCGCACCGGTAATTTGAGCTACTCTTTGCCATGGAATGAGATTACTGTGATGTTCCATTTCTGATAGTAATATCTCATCTCCTGGGCCTAAGTTAGGAATTGCCCAACTAGAGGCAACCAAATTTATTCCTTCAGTAGTCCCTCTCACGAATATAAGACAAGTTGAGTCAGGGGCTCCAATAAAGTTTGCCACTTTTTCCCGAGCTGCTTCATAATGTTCGGTGGCTTCCATGCTTAGCGCATGAACACCGCGATGAACATTAGAATTGTAATTTTGGTAATAGTTTGTAATCGTTTCGATAACTGAGGATGGCTTTTGGGAAGTAGCAGCGTTGTCTAAATATACTAGCGGTTTACCATATACCGTTCTTGATAATATAGGGAAATCTTTGCGGATTGCTTTTATATCTAACATAATAATATTTGGTTAGTATAGGATTATCTTAAATTCCCAGAACATCCAATAAGCTCGCATTCACCATGTTGTCCATTTTGTCCTTATAGAATTTATTAGGTATAGATTCTATAACTTCCTGCACGAAACCTTTAACTAAAAGGTTTCGTGCGTCACTCTCACTGATACCTCGACTCGTTAAATAAAAAATAGCATTCCGGTCTATTTGCCCACTTGCTGCACCGTGGCCACATTTGACATCGTCGGAATATATCCAAAAAGCCGGTTTGGTATTTGCTTGAGCTTGGTCTGATAACAATAGATTCTTGTCTATTTGCAAGGCGTCAATCTGCCTAAGACCTTCTCGAACTACTATGCTGCCGTGAAATATTGCCTTGGACTTTCCACTCAGTATGCCTTTGTAAAGTTCTCGGCTAGTGGTGTATGAGCTGTTATGGTTAATCACAACCTTGTTGTCGATGTGTTGGGAAGCGGTCGTGATATAAATCCCGTTGACTGAACAAGAAGAATCTTCTCCTTCAGTTACAACATTCAAATTGTTGCGAACAATTTCTCCTCCTAGATCTAGGTTCATGGAAAAGAATCTACTACCTTTGCCCAATTCCACATGGGTTGTACTAATATGGAAAGCTTTTTTGCTTTCCTGTTGTATACGATAGTATTGAACGTTTGAGTTTGTGCCCAGCACGATTTCTGAAACTACATTAGCTAAATACGAATTTTCGTTTACCGCAGAGTGGTTTTCAATAAGAGTAAATTTACTATTTTCTCCTGTTAGAGCTAATATTCTTGGATTGGTTATTAAATTCGAATTAGATGAACTTGAAATAAACAGAACTTGTAGCGGTTTGTCTATCGATATATTTGGTGGTACCCAGATAAAGGCTCCTTGTGCCATAAAGGCTGTATTAAGAGCCGTAAATGGATGGTGTAAGAAGTCAGCATATTTTGCTAGATGGCGTTGTGTAAATGTTGGCTCAATGCTTACTGCATCTGATAAATTACATACTAGGACTTCTTTAGGAAGGCTGGAAATGTTCGTCAGATTTTCATCAAGAAAACCATCCACGAAAACTAAATTGTGGCAAGCAGAACCTTCGAGTTGTTGGTATTTTGTGTCTGGCAATTGGTTAGCATTATGACTTTTGTTATGTAGGATTTTAAATGAGCCTTTGGCTATAGGACTAACATCCGTATATTTCCATTCTTCATTGCCACGTCTAGCAGTAGGAAACCCCGAGTTTTCGAACTGCGCTATAGCATTCCTTCTTAAATTGATCATCCAATTTGAGGATGTGCTGGATTCTGCTTGCTCAAAGATTTTGAAAGCTGATAAATAATTTTCTATATTGGTTTGTTCTACTTGGATCACTGACGGGATTCCTTCTCAGTAAGATGTGATTGATTAGATAAATAATTTGCGAATTGTTCATAACCTTGAGATTCAACTTCCCTAGCTAGATCTTTGTTTCCTGATTTCACTATGCGTCCGTCCATTAAAATATGGACTGCGTCTGGAACTACGTATTCCAATATTCTTTGGTAGTGAGTTATTATGATTATGGCGTTTGAAGAGTGTCTTAGTTTGTTGATTGCATCGGCAACAGATTTCAGGGCGTCCACGTCTAGCCCCGAGTCTGGTTCATCTAGGACAGCCAATTGAGGTTGCAGTATGGCCATCTGTAAGATTTCGTTACGTTTTTTTTCGCCACCAGAAAAACCAGTATTCACAAAACGTTTGGTTAGCGCAGGGTCCATATCTACAACTTTAAGTCTTTCTTTAAGCTTTTTATCAAATTGTAAGGGGTCTAGCTGGTCCATTTCGCGACTCTTGTTTATGGCATTGAAACTAGCTCTAAGGAATTGATCTAATCTAACTCCAGGAACTTCTACTGGGTGTTGGAAGGAGAGGAATATTCCTGCTCTAGCTCTGCCTTCCGGTTCCATAGAGGTAATATTGGTTTTGTCAAAAATAATTTCTCCCGATGTAACGTTATAACCCGGTTTGCCAGCTAGGGAAAAGGCCAGAGAGCTTTTCCCTGAACCGTTTGGACCCATAATTGCATGAATTTCTCCTGCGGATACTTTTAGAGAAATTCCCTTGAGGATATGTGTATTGTCTGTAGACACATTTAAATTTTTTATTTCAAGCACGGTGCTATCCTACTGACCCTTCTAAGTTAAGATCCATTAATCTAGTAGCTTCAACTGCAAATTCGAATGGCAATTCTCTAAAAACTTCTTTGCAGAATCCGTTAATTATTAATGATTGCGCTTCTTCACCGGACATTCCTCGTTGATTACAGTAGAATAATTTGTCTTCGTCTACTTTAGATGTGAAAGCTTCATGTTCAAGATGGGCACTTTTGTTTTGAACCTCGACGTAGGGTGCAGTATGAGCTCCGCAACTACTACCAATAAGAAGGGAATCGCATTGAGTAAAATTATGCGCGTCATCAGCTTTAGGCATGATTCTAACAAGGCCTCGGTAAGTGTTATTACCATGGCCGGATGAGATGCCTTTCGAAATTATTTTGCTCTTAGTGTTTTTACCAATATGTATCATTTTGGTACCGGTATCAGCCTGTTGATAACCTTTTGTCAGAGCTACGGAATAGAATTCACCTATAGAGTTATCACCTAATAGGATAACACTTGGATATTTCCATGTAATAGCTGAACCGGTCTCGACTTGAGTCCACGATATTTTAGAATCTTTACCTTGGCATTTTCCTCTTTTTGTAACAAAGTTATATATTCCACCTTTACCGTTTTGGTCTCCGGGGTACCAATTTTGGATAGTGGAATACTTGATTTCTGCATTATCGAGAGTTATCAGCTCGACCACGGCTGCATGGAGCTGATTTTCGTCTCTAATTGGGGCACTACATCCCTCAAGATAGCTAACATAACTGCCTTCGTCAGCGATTATCAGAGTGCGTTCAAATTGCCCTGTATTCGCGCTGTTGATTCGAAAATATGTGGTTAGCTCTAGTGGGCATCTGACTCCCTTGGGCACATAGCAAAATGAACCATCGGAAAACACTGCTGCATTCAGGCAAGCATAAAAGTTATCAGTATAAGGAACCACTGAGCCGAGATATTTTTTTATCAACTCGGGATAGTTTTGCAAAGCGTCCGAGAAGGAGCAGAAAATGATTCCGTGTTTCGACAATTCTTCCTGAAATGTTGTGGCTATCGACACACTATCAAATATTGCATCAACTGCGACCCCAGCAAGTCGTTTTTGCTCATCTAGGGGTATACCTAATTTTTCGTATGCGCTTAATAATTCAGGATCTACTTCATCCAAGCTGTCTAGTTTTTTCTTAGGCTTTGGAGCCGAGTAATATATTATATTTTGGTAATCTATTGGAGGATGAGAAATATTTGCCCATGTTGGGCTTTCTGATTTACCAACCAATTTTCCCCAATGGCGGAAAGCTTTGAGTCGCCAGTCCAACATGAATTGGGGTTCGTTTTTCTTGGATGATATCCACCGTATAGTGTCCTCAGTAAGACCTTTGGGAGCTTCTTCAGATTCGACGTCAGTGACCCAACCGTATTGGTATTGTTGGGAGGCTATTGTTTTTAGGTCTTCGTTAGTAGTGGCCATTATTTAATGGTGTTGCGTTTTTCTTAATAAAGCTATGGGAGTGGTAGACAACTTACTTATTTATCATAAAGTCTATGAATTTCAACGGAGTCAATTGTATTTTAAAAACTTGATTTGGATCCAATGATGAATTGTCTATCTAAAGAGTAGACAATCTCTTGCCGCAATGATTACATACTTTATAGGGTCAGTCAAGAGATTTTGATGTGTCAACGTTTGAAGTATTCGTATCAATAAGTATAGTTCTGTTTAATTAAAGACTTACATTGTTTCTCACCGGGGACTCGGTAAGTCAGGGCAAATTTGAACTTACATAGGCCTCAACCGCTTCCGTGGAAGAATGTTGGATCTGAATATCAAAAGATTGCTTGGCTTTACTAATATCAAGGATTATTGGATATCTAATAAAAGCAAGTTGTGACTTATAACTTCCTTTTTGGAGTCCTAATTTCCGCATTAATTCTATTAATGGATATGCAATGATTGCAGGTATTAAAAATGCTCGTTTTTCCATTAAACGCAGGAATAATTTGTAATTGATAGTATCGTTTCCTGCCAAGTTGTATATACCCGGCCTAGGATTCAGAGCAATAGTGGCTAATACTTTGGCTAATTCAGTCTCAAGGATGAATTGTAATGGGGGATCAAATTCCAACAGTCTAAATAAGATTGGTTGATCAAAACTATTAGTTGCAAATCTATTACCACTTGGTCCTATGACCATAGAACATCTCAAAATTGTGACGTTAAAGTCTTCATTCTGTTTGGCAATTAATATTCTCTGAGTACTAAAAATTCTATAAGTTCCTGTGCTTCTATTAAAGCCCAGGGTTGTATATTTGAATTCTGAATTGTTTTCATGGCCAACTCAGCCTCATGGGCTACTAAAGAGCTTGCGAATTGTTGAGCTTCTAGCTGATCCAAGATATTCAGCACCTCTTCAACTTCAATTTCAGTGACGGATTCTTTTTGATATATTCGATTCAGTGATATAAGAGCTTGTCCCTTAGCTTTATTAAAGGCATAGACTATTGGAAGAGACTTTTTCTTTCTACGAATATCATTTGCAGTGGCCTTGCCAGTTTTTTTAGAGTCCCCCCAAATTCCTAGGACATCGTCTCTGATTTGAAAAAGTTTTCCTATATGGCCACCGTATTCTGAAAATCTTCTCATCTGGATATGATTAGCAGAAGCTAGCAGAGCACCTATCTCTAAACTACAAGCAATGAGAGTGCCGGTTTTAAGTCTTATCATTTCTAAATATTGCTCTACTGAAATTTCGGTAACTTTTTCAAAATTAAGGTCCAAGCATTGACCTCGTATCATGGAAAGTGAACTTTCAGCTAGTAATCGTGAAGTGTCCATTGCTTTTTTGTGGGAAATACCTTTGTTCACCAACGTTAATGCAGTTTTATATGCCAAGGCATGCATGACATTACCAGCTAGGATTGCCTTATTGTGTCCCCATACGTACCACAGAGTCGGCATATTTCGTCTTGTGATATCTCCATCTTGTATATCATCGTGTATCAATGAAAAGTTGTGGATTAGGTCTATGGCTACTGCAGCTGGGATAGATTGCTTCCAATCGCCGTTCAACGCTTCTGATGCAAATAAACATAAAGCAGATCTTAGTGACTTCCCTTGGTTACTAGGGTTTTGTATGTGTTCGCCTATTGGGGTTTCCCACCCCATGTGGTAGCGTAGTGGACTAAATAACTCCAATTGGCTAGATGGTATTGAAGAAATTAAACTTTCTTGTATTATTTGCCCGTAGCGCGTCAATATAGAAGGAAACATTGAACCGGTCCCATCGGTTGATGAAGAATCTGGGGGCTTGGAGTGGCTCAGAGTAATTTTTCCTCTAGTTATGAGTTGATTAGATAAGCCGTTAAATGATGCCGGGAATCCTAACAAAGGCTTTTTAAGGTGTCAAGAGTAAACTTTGGATAGAAAAAGCTTTTAGGATCCTTTGAAGTGTCTCGGTATAGAATGTAAACTAGGTGTGTTGAAAAATATAATATTTTATTTGGAGATACCGTGGTACCACCTGATAGTTTTTTTGGATTTATAGATGTTTGGGTCGCTGTTTATACGGCACTTGCGATTTCCCAGGCTCTTTCAGGTTATCTGTTTTACAATAGGGTTATTAAACTGATTCTTCTTGGGCGAAAAGAAAACAGGTTTGATCGTCCGCTAGTAAGACTTAGGAATTTCCTGTTTGTCGCACTGGGTCAACGAAAAGTACTACAACGAGTTTCGTTGATTGATAAAGCCGGCATAGGGCATGCAATTATTTTTGTTGGGTTTCTTTCTTTTCTTCTAAGTTATGGCCTATTTATATTTGGAGATTCTGTATGGTCAGATTTCTCAAAAACTTTGATTACAGAGAATGGTGTTAGGGCATATGCGATTTATTTAGATATTATGGCGGTTCTAATTTTGTCTGCATTAGTTTGGGCAGTATTAAGAAGGTGGATAGCGAAGCCGAAGAGATTAAGTTTTGATCTTACCCGGTCTAAGGACGCCATAATAATTGTAAGCCTTATAGGGACTTTGATGTTATCAACCCTTCTTACTGAGGTGTTTTTTGTTGCAAAAGGTGGAATTGGACCGGAATCCGATGTAATCATCGGTGGGTTGATTGGCCGTTGGTTATTTGATATAGGGTTGGGGATAGAACTTTCTAATACTCTGCATGGTTTCTTTTGGTGGCTACATTTGTCGGTTATCTTAGGGTTTTCTATCTATATACCTTTTTCTAAGCATATGCATATGGTTGCTGCCCCAGCTAACATATTCTTCCATTCGTTGAAGCCATCGGGAGTAATGGAAACCTTGGATTTAGAAACCGCAGAGCACTTTGGGGCCGGGAGAGTTGACCAATTTTCATGGAAAGAACTACTTGATGGGTATGCCTGTGCTGTATGTGGCAGGTGTACAGATGTTTGTCCGGCAAACTTAAGTGGAAAAATTTTATCTCCCATGCATATAGTTGAAAATATTAAAGATCATTTATTAGATGTTGGTGAGTCTGTTAAGAATGGTTTGAATCCAGCTGTAGCGTTAATAGGCGATGTTATTCCGGAATCAGCCATTTGGGATTGTGTATCTTGTGGGGCTTGTATGGAAGAATGCCCGGTGCAGGTAGAGCATATACCGACTATCATGGATATGCGACGCCATCTAGTTTTAGAAGAGTCAAAGATTCCACCTAGTGCTCAAGACGCTTTGAACAGCATAGAACAACGAGGTCACCCTTGGAGGGGTACTCAATTTACTAGAGTTGACTGGTATGAAGGGTTAGAAGTTAAGACATTAAAAGAACATCCTGAAGCGGAGATACTCTTTTGGGTGGGATGTGCCCCAGCCTTAGAAGAAAAAAGCCAGCGTATAGCTAGATCTATGGCTCGTGTTTTGATAAGAGCCGGGGTCGATTTTGCTGTCCTGGGTGAAGAAGAACGTTGCTCTGGAGACCCAGCTAGACGTATGGGCAATGAATATTTGTATCAAATGATGGCTCAACAAAATATTGATACGCTTAACGGATACCAAGTGAAAAAGGTCGTAACTACATGTCCTCACTGTTTTAATACTCTACGTAATGAATATCCTCAGCTGGGTGGTGAATTTGAAGTATTACATTACACGCAATTTGTAGACGAATTAATCAAAGATGGTCGTCTTAAACCAGTTAAGCCTATAAATGAGGAAGTGGCTTATCATGACTCGTGTTTTTTGGGACGGCACAATGGCATATACGAGCAGCCCAGGAATATTGCTAGAGCTATACCTGGCTTGAAACTGGTGGAGATTGAGCCAAGATGTCGGGAAAAAGGGTTTTGTTGTGGTGCTGGTGGAGGCCATATCTGGATTGATGAGAGTCAAGGCGCTCGAATTAATCATATGCGTACGGATCAATTCCTATCCACCGGAGCGCAGACCATTGGAGTCTCTTGTCCATTTTGTTTGCAAATGATGGAAGAAGGAATTGATGCTAAAGGGGTTTCAGGCAGCAAAAAAGTACGCGATATATTAGAATTACTTGCCGATAGTGTAGAGGCGTAAGTTTTTACAGCACATATTCGGTCCGCTTGAAGTTATATTTAGTAATATAATAGTAATGGTTGCCATGTAGGCACGAAATACCATATTACAGATTGGCTTGTGGGCATACTATAATGGACAGGAAATAACGTAAAGGTACTTTAGCTATAAATGATCACTACAAAGCAAACCCTAAGGGTTGGGAATTGTGCCTAATGCACGCCTAGACAAGCATTTGTAATGTGCATTACTATACCCAATATCTAAACCAAGTACTTGGTTTAGATGAGATGAGAGTAGCAGACATATACCTATTGACAGTATTTATGAGTTAGTTTATCATTAGCCGTCTCAATTAGCACTCCAACTTTTAGAGTGCTAATTCGGAGAGCAACTTAAAAGTTTCCATAGGAAAAGGAGGCGGGTTTGGTCAAGTTCACACCTTTGGGAGAGAGATTAGTAATTAAGCCCATTGAGCAGGAAGAAACGACTAGTTCAGGATTATTTCTGCCAGATACGGCTAGGGAAAAGCCACAGGAAGGAGAAATTGTTGCTGTGGGAGATGGTCGTATGACTGATGAGGGCAAACGCATACCTATGGAAGTCAAAGTAGGAGATAAGGTTATATATTCCAAGTATGCAGGGACTGAGTATAAGGATGGCGATCAGGAATATCTGATATTGAGAGAAAGTGACATCCTAGCTAAATTATCCAACTAAGTAGGGGGAACAAGAAATGCCGGGAAAGCAACTGTTATTCTCTGAAGATGCCCGTAAGGGACTTAGAGAAGGTATAGATCTTTTAACTAACACTGTTAAGGTTACACTGGGACCGCGGGGTAGAAATGTGATATTGGACAAAAAGTTTGGCCCTCCGCAGGTTTGCAGTGATGGAGTTACTATTGCTAAAGAAATAGAACTGCCAGAGCCGTTTGCAAATATGGGAGTTCAACTTCTGAAAGAGGCGGCCAGCAAAACTAATGATGCCGCTGGAGATGGCACCACCACATCTATGGTGCTAGGGCAAGCCATTATAGCTGAGGGATTCAAGAACACTACTGCAGGAGCCAATCCTTTGGCGCTTAAGAGAGGTATAGATGCTGCAGTTAAGGCTATTGTTATAGAATTAAGGAAAATGTCTAGATCCGTTGATAGTCGTGAGGGAATAGCTCAAGTGGCATCTCTTTCGGCTCACGAGGATTCTATCGGCGAAACTATTGCTGAAGCCATGGAGAAAGTCGGTAAGGACGGAGTCATTACGGTAGAAGAATCGAAATCAATTCAGGATGAAATTGAGTATGTGGAAGGTATGCAAATAGATAGAGGGTACATCTCTCCCTACTTTGTTACCAACTCAGAGCGTATGGAGTCTGTTATTGAAGAGCCATATGTGATTATAACTGACAAGAAAGTATCAGCAGTAGCTGACCTTGTTCCAGTTTTGGAGAAGTTGATACAGGCTGGAAAGAAAGAGGTTGTGATAATAGCTGAAGACATAGATGGTGAGGCTCTCGCAACACTGGTTGTGAATAAGTTGAGAGGGACTATTAACTGCCTATCCGTCAAAGCTCCGGGATTCGGGGATCGTAGGAAAGCGATGTTAGAGGATATTGCTATTTTGACTGGTGGAACCGTAATTAGCGAAGAAACTGGTCGCAAGCTCGAAACTGCCACACTTGATGATATGGGTCAAGCTCGTCGAGTGACCGCATCTAAAGAAGAAACCACTATAGTTGAGGGGCGAGGTTCAGAAAAAGCTATCAAGACTCGTATTAATCAGATTCGTTCTCAGATAGAGGACACTACTTCCGAGTTTGATAGAGAAAAGTTACAGGAGCGGATGGCTAAACTTGCGGGCGGTGTAGCTATTATTAAAGTAGGGGCCGCTAGTGAAATTGAATTGAAAGAAAGAAAAGCCAGAGTAGAAGATGCTTTGTCAGCTACTCGGGCAGCGGTAGAAGAAGGAATCGTTCCTGGTGGCGGAGTAGCTTTAGTTAGAGCTCAACGTGCTCTAGATGCTACTGCTAAGAAATTGTCTGGTGACGAGCGAGTTGGAGCGATTATAGTGAAGAAGGCGTTAGAAGCACCTCTGAGGCTTATCGCTGCGAACTCTGACCGTGAAGGAGCAGTGATTTTGGAGACAGTACGTGGTCAGGCCGATGACTATGGCTTTGATGCAGAGGCTGAAGAATTTGGGCCTATGTTTGAGAAAGGAATTGTAGATCCGGTAAAAGTTACACGATCTGCTTTACAAAATGCTGCTAGTGTAGCAGGAATGGTTTTGACTACAGAGTCTATGATTACTGACATTCCTGAATCCTCTACCCTTCCTGCCCAACCCCCTATAGAATACTAAAGGGGAACTTTCCATTAGAAAATAGTTAGCGGGATGACTTTCATGTCATCCCGCTTTATTTTTATTTTTCATCGAGAATAGGCTATAAACAAGTTGTTAACAATTACATGATATCCATTGTTCTGTTAGGGCGTTTAAGTTATCCAAAGGTTTGAAGAGCCGTTGGTTTTAAGCACCTCTATTCTGGTAGGAAAGGACTCCTTAAGTTCTTCTAGATGTGTAATAACTATTATACGTTCAAAATCGGGCTGGATTGCCTGAATGACGTCTAAAATTCGTTCTCGGCCAGCGCCGTCTTGTGTGCCAAACCCTTCATCTATGAATAGAGTAGGAAGTGGTGCTCCACTTCTGTTTGCCAAGACCTTAGATAGAGCGATTCTTAGAGCAAGGTTGATTCGGAATGCTTCTCCACCGCTAAACATTTCGTATGGTCTAGGACCCAATTCGTCACTGATTCTAATGTCTAACGTTTCAGCATATTCGCCCTTTCTAGTTTTCATCTCTCGTTGTGTTTCAAGAGATAGACTCATTTGCCCTTCAGACATTCTGGATAGAAGTCTATTTGCCTCCACTTCTATATTAGGAAGGATAGTTTCTATTATTAGGGCTTGAATGCCTTGGCGACCGAAAGCGTATGCCAACTCTTGGTATATATTCTGAGTGCTGCGCAATTTTAAAATTTGACTGGTTTTGTTTTCTATTTCAATTTCGAGTTCTGCGAACCTTTTTAGACTAGCTTCAATGTCACCTGAGCGTTTAATTAGGTCATTTTGAGAATTCTCCATTGTAATAAGGTCTGATCTTGTTTCTGTAAAGTTTTGTTCTACTGATTCCTTTTCGGATATTATTGTTAGGAGCTCAGATAATCGTTGTGTTGCCTGTTCTATGTCCTTAAGTTTGTTAGTATTAAGTTCTTCTAATTGGGCCAAACTGGCTTGTTCCTTTGGAAGTTCAACTAAGGCTACCTTTAACTGTTGACTCTGTTGCTCGGATTTTGATAGACGCATTAGTTCGTCATACGTAGTCTGAAGTTCATTCGGTTTATAACTTAATATCCTAATCTGATTATCAATTTCCTGAAGCTTCTTCTGCTCATCGTAGGCATAAGATGATTTTGCCAATTCGCTTTTTATAAGTGTTAATGAAATATTTAGGCGCTCTGACTCAGAATTAGCCTCTTGGCTGCGCTGCAAATTTTGGGCCATACTAGCTTCTTCCCGAAGTGCATTATTATGCATTCCACGGGTTAAGTTTTCAGATTTTTGCATTTCACCAATCATCTGGTTTTTTTGACTTTGAATTTGTGCAAGATTTGTGTCGTTTTTCTTGTATTCTTTACGTTTTTCTGCCATTTGGTTTTTATACAGCTGAGCCAATTGTTCGCATTCGTTTGTACTTAGTGGGTTATTACATAGGGGGCATTCTGCAGAATCAGGATGTTCTGAAACCATATCAAGTTTTCTTTTTAGATCTTCACCATCATTCTTTATGGAATCTTGATTAGCAGTTAGGTTACCTATTTTTAGGTCAAGCTGTCTAATGGACTCTCGTTGTTCATTGATGTTTTCTAGTTTTTCGGAAAGGGAATGCAAAGTAGTATTAATCCTGTCCAACTCACTTTGGAAATATAGGGCTTTGGAGGAAAATGGCGACAAATCGTTAACAATTCGGGTTTCCAAATTCTCGGCTTGTTGTTCTAATAGAGCCTTTTCTTGAACTATAGATTGGTTTATTTTTGTGGATATTGATTTTAGTTCGTCGTATTGTAGGCGAGTTTTGTTTAGGGATTCGAATTTTTGTCGAGTGGCATCGTAATTTCTCATCGTCTGTTCAATTGTGACTTGATTTTGTATGAGTTTCTGGAATTCACTAATCCGGAGTTTTCGAGTTTCAATGTCTTTAGCAAAAATATGAGTTTCATTTGTCAAGCTAGGTATTCTCAGTTTTATGGATTGAATTTCTTGAAAAAAATGGTCGAGAGATTGTTTTTGACGTTGGAGTGAGTCAAATTCCTGCTTTTTAGCAACAATTTTTGCTTTGAGATTGCTAATGGCATCAAGATATTGTTCTCGTTCTGTTTGATAGTAAGACCTATTTTCGATTTGTTGCTTTAGGATATCCAGATTGGCTTGAATATGTTCGGCTTCTCTTTGATTGTCATTAGCTTTTTGTCTACTTCGTTCTTGCAGAAGATCATAAAAAGATAGCCTAAGGATTTTGCTCAGAACTTCTTTTCTTTCCCCTGGGCTTTTATTTGTGAATTCATCCGCCCGTCCCTGTATTAGGAATGCGCTATTAATGAATGTGTCGTAGTCCATTCCTATAAGATCTTGGATTTGGGATTGAGTTTTTCTTATGGTATCACCTGTGATTGTTATGAATTCATCACCAAGTTTTTGTTGGAGTTGAAGGTCACTTTTCCCTACGCGATTGCGAATTCCACTTATAGTATGACGACGAATAACTCTGTAGATAGTGTCCCTAACCGAGAATTCCAGGTCTACCCACATATGCTTTTCACCAAAGTGGACCAACTGATCTTGTGATTTCCCCCTCGCGTTGCCCCATAATGCCCAAGTGATAGCATCCAGGAAAGCAGATTTGCCATGACCATTGGGGCCACAGAGGCAAGCAATATGAATGTCAGATAGATCTATACTCGAAACATTGCTGCCGTAGGATAAAAAATTTTCCAGACTAAGTTTAGTGGGTATCATGGTCTAACAAATATTCTCTTGTATTTAATGGTGTTAAATAAAGTAGAGGTATATGTTTCATTAGAAGCAAAATCGTGATTGGGCTACATTCTAACATAGCTGTACTGTATTTACTTGACCATACGATTGTCTGAATTCTAGAATGAGCAAAGCCATGTTTGAATCACTTACTCAACGTCTAAATAACGCCTTCAAAATGCTTACTAGTAAGGGGCGTCTTACTACAGATGACATAGATGAAGCTCTGCGTCACGTTAGGATAGCTTTACTGGAGGCTGACGTTCACTTTAAGGTAGTCAAAGAATTTATCTCTGTAATTAGGGAACGTGCAGTAGATCAGGAAGTTTTAAAATCATTAACTCCGGGACAGCAGGTCATTAAAATTGTCCATGAGGAATTGATTCTGTTGCTTTCCTCCTCATATGAGGCAAAACAATCAAACGCAATTCCTAAAGTACTGATGTTAGTTGGGTTGCAAGGGTCAGGCAAGACGACCACTGTAGCAAAGTTGGGACTTAACTTGCATTCGCAGGGAAGGTCCGTAATGTTAATAGCTGCAGATTTGCAAAGAGCGGCAGCTGTAAGGCAATTAACTTCTATGGGTTCACAAGCTGGCATTACAGTATTTAGTGACGAGGAGGCCAAAAATACTAGGACTGTAGTGCGTAGTGGAATAATCGAAGCAAAAACCTCTGGTGTGGAATATGTAATAGTTGATACTGCGGGACGCATACATGCGGATAAAGAGATGATGGATGAGCTGAAAGAGATATGCCATGAATTAATTCCAGACCGAATATTCCTGGTTCTTGATGCTATGATGGGGCAAGACGCAGTACGGTCTGCCGAGGAATTCCAGGATTATGTTCCTATAACTGATTTAATATTGACCAAGATGGATGGGGATGCACGAGGAGGAGCAGCATTGTCAGCAACTAAGGTAACTGGTCTTCCAATAAGCTATGTTGGTGTAGGCGAAAAGTTGGGAGACTTAGAGCCTTTCTATCCGGACCGCATGGCATCAAGAATCTTAGGGATGGGTGATGTTCTTACGTTTATTGAAAAAGCTCAGCAGATAACCAATGAATCCAATATAAAGGAATTAGAAAAAAAGATTCGCAAAGCCTCGTTTGACTTCGAAGATTTCCTATCCCAGATACAAAGTTTGAAAAAAGTAGGGTCTATTGGGCAATTCATGGAAATGATTCCGGGTATTTCTCAACTGAGTAAACGTTTACCTGATGAATCTTTAGATGATAAGGAATTCAAGAGGATGGAGGCTATGATACAGTCTATGACTTCTACGGAAAGGCGAAATCCTGGAATTATAAATGGTAAGAGGCGTCGTAGAATTGCTTATGGTAGTGGTACTACTATACAAAATGTGAACCAGCTTATAAACAAATTTAGTCAGGCTCAAATAATGATGAAGAAGCTAACAAAGAATAAGGGTATTAAAGGGCTATCTAACTTGTTCGGGGGTTAACTAAATTTAAAGCGCAAGAGTGGTTCTCTGAAATATCTATTCTGTGCAACCAACTAAACCATGAAGTTCATATCCTATTTTATTTCAAATCGTGTTATTGCTTGAGCCCTAATCTGGATACACCAATATTGTGATACTCGAATCCTTCAGATGTTGGACAGCTATGTATTAAGTGCAGTTCCTGGATTTTCCATGCCATTTGCAAGTTCCCACATTTCAGTTGCTGCATCAATTCTGTTAAACGCTTTTTGCTGATCCTGCAATTTCTATTTACTCGACCTAATGTAAGGTGAGGTTTGTAGGGTTTTTCTGGGGTGACTATTCCGAGTGTTGATAATTTTGATTCAGTTAGATTACGTAGCTTATTGAGTGTTTTGGAATTTTGTTTTATCCCTACCCAGACTATCCTGGGGTTTTCAATATGAGGAAATACTCCAATATCGGATAATGTAACTATGAATGGTTGCAAGCTATTGGCTATTTGATTTAACTGTGTGTTTATGCCGTATACAAGTGATTTATGGACATCACCAAGAAAATGAAGTGTTAAATGAATTCTTTGTGACTCGACCCACTTTATTTCGTCGAAGCCCTTTTTCTGAATATTGGATATACAGTCATTTAAGGCATTACGAATTGATTCTTGTATATTGAGAGATATAAATAGACGTAAGGTTTTAGGCATGAATAAGCACAAGGCATTTGATAGGTTAAGGTAGATTGCTGTGTAGGGCACCTAATAAGTTTATTGTAAATTTAATAGGTTTCTTGCGTTCCCTCCCATGATGAGTTTTTTATCTTTAGTAGACAAACTACTATCTTGTAATTGTGAGAGCACTCGCAGTTGTGATAACAGAGGATAATCTGTCCCAAACAGAATTTGACTAGATGAGATTAGGGTGGGTATTACTTGGAATATGGATGGGTCATATAGGAAGGGCGACGCAGCAGAATCGAAATAGGTATTTGCCATTAATTTTTTTACTTCAGGCATTAAAGAATAGAATGGCAGACCTCCACCCCAGTGAGCGCAAACAATTAAATTGGATGGGAAGTTTTGTATGAAACGTAATAGTTTATCGGGAGTAGTTTGTCCTTTCCCAGGATAGGGATGACCCACAGGTTCTGATGCATGAGTAAGTACTATCATACCTAAGCTTTGGGCAGCAGTCATAATAGGTTCCATAAGTTTATGATTGCATATATCGAACCCTTGGGTGTCTGGGTGTAGTTCTCCTACTCCTCTAGCTCCAAGCTTGGCGCATCTAACAATTTCTTTTACGGCATCCTTTCCCCAAAGAGGATTAACAGAACAGAATGGTACGAATCGATTCTGTTCGGATGCGGATTCCAGAATGTAGTTGTTAGATTCTTTAGCCAGATCTATATTGCTCCACCCAATACCCAACAACACCGAGTAATCGATTTTAGCATGGTTCATTGATTCAATAAGTTGTGGGGCGGTAATCATGGAGCTTGGATCATTGGAGTACATAGTTTTAAAGGTCAGATCTGTTTCCAGAATCTCTTTTCGTAATTCTATAATGCGAGGAGGGAAGATATGTGTATGGAAATCTATGACCATGTATTCATTATAGAGAAGTTTTGTTAGTCCTTGCCATAGCTTGGTGGACACTTACATCGGGGTGCTGCTATAATCTGGCACGATGACGTTGCACCAATAGTGAGAGAGGGATAAATAAGTGGGCCCTGACTCCGCACCCTCGATAAAGAAAAATGCTTCTAGCACAGAACCTTCTGGGGTTTCTGTGGCTGCCTCTTATCCTCCTAGCATAGATGAATTGGAGGGTATTGCCAAAGAACTGAGGCGCAAAGTGCTGAGAATGATCTTCGTAGCCGGCAGTGGCCATCAAGGGGGGTCATTGTCTGAAATTGAAATCCTTGCCTCTCTTTATTTTAGGGTTTTGAGGATAGATCCCCAAAACCCTGGCTGGGCATCTAGGGATCGTTTCATTCTAAGTAAATCACATGCTTGCCCAGGTTTGTATGCTGTGTTGGCCCAGAAAGGGTTTTTTTTAGAAGATGAATTAGACACATTTCGTAAGATTAATAGTCGTTTGCAAGGGCATGCCCATATTAAAACTCCAGGTGTAGAGATGAGTGGTGGGTCATTAGGACAAGGTTTGTCTTTTGGATTAGGATGTGCTCTTTCTGCAAGGATTGATTCTGATTCATATCATACCTATGTGCTGTTAGGAGATGGTGAGTGCGACGAAGGGCAGATATGGGAAGGGGCTATGGCAGCTGCTCATTATGGATTGGACAACTTGACAGTTATAGTAGACCGTAACCGAATTCAAAATGATAGATTTACCGATGAAGTTATGAAACTTGAACCGTTTGCAGATAAATGGAAGGCTTTTGGATGGAATGTGTTAAAAACTGACGGCCATGATTTTGCTAGTCTGATTAATGCTTTTGATAGTGCTAGAAAGCATCCAAACCAACCTACAGTGATAATAGCGGATACGGTAAAAGGAAAGGGGATTAGTTTTATGGAAAATAATCCCGCTTTTCATGCATCACCTCCCACCGAGGAAGATTACAATAAAGCGATGCTTGAACTGGAATAAGGAGATAGTGCTATGACTTCTTTTCCAATGGCGTCAACTAGAGAAGCTTATGGTAAGACATTACTAGATATAGGTAGGTCAAATCCCGATGTTGTTGTTCTGGGTGGGGATCTAAATAAATCAACTTTCACTCACCTTTTTGCCCAAGAGTTTCCAGATCGGTTTTTTGATTTTGGTCCTGCCGAACAGAATATTATGAGTGTTGCAGCGGGGTTAGCAGCATCTGGCAAGATACCTTTTGTAAGCACCTTCGCCGTTTTTGGTATGTGTAGGCCATTCGATCAACTCCGATTGAATATTGCTCAGCCTAGGCTTAATGTTAAGATAGTTTGCACACATGCAGGGATTATTACAGGTGAAGATGGCATGTCCGCTCATAGCATAGAAGACATATCGCTAGCATGCTCCTTGCCCGGGTTTAACGTGATTGCTCCTTCCGATTCTATAGAGACTATACAGGCGGTCAAGGCAGCATCAGAAATGGATGGTCCTGTTTACATCCGTTTGTATAGGACAGCCATTCCGGTAGTTCACGATGACGATTATGTTTTTTCTTTTGGGAAGGGAGATCTGATACGTAACGGAACTGGAGTTACGTTGTTTGCTACTGGTTCGATGGTTGGGAATAGCCTGATAGCTGCTCAGGAGATAGCAACAGAGGGAATCGATTGTCGCGTTATTAATATGCATACACTAAGTCCGCTTGATGAGGAAATTATCACTTTGTCTGCTAAGGAAACTGGGGCTATAGTAACTGTAGAAGAACATTATATTCACGGTGGACTGGGCAGTTTAGTGGCTCAGGTTACTGGGAAATTTTTTCCAGTACCTTTAGAAATGGTAGCGCTAAAAGGATATACCGAATCAGGAAAACCTGATGAATTGATAGAGAAGTATGGATTGGGAATAAAAGATATAAAATTTGCTATTAAAAACGCATATGCCAGAAGGACATTGCCAATTGCCGGCCAGTAGTATGAGCCATATAACTTTGAGAATTGAACGGGAGTTGTTGTTAAAATTACTGTTTTGTTAGAATAGTCCAGGTAATTTCATTCCTCCAGTTAGCCCGCCAAGTTTTTGATTCGTAAGTTCCTGTACTTTGCTTGAAGCATCGTTAAATGCTGCCACAATCATGTCTTGAAGGAGTTCTATATCCTCAATTGCATCTTCTAATATTGTGACTGATTCTACAATTTGCTTCCCAGACATTTTTATAGTCACTGCCCCTCCACCAGAGGTGCCTTCTATAACAGACTCTTCAAGTTCAACTTGTGCTTTCTGTAGTTTGGCCTGGAGTTGTTGTGCCTGTTTAATAAAATTCTTATTCATTAAATTTCCTCTCTTCTAAAATCCGGCCTCCCATATTTCTGATTGCTCTAACTAAAGGGCTAGTGGTGGAGGCAGATTGACCACTATTGGATGGGTCTTCTTGAAGTATCAATTTAATTGGATGATTACTTCCTAAGAATTCCTTAATAGCATTATCTACAGCTTCTTGGTTGCTTATATCATCTAATTCTGTTTCCATTCTTTCTAAGTTTGAACGATGGCTAAAAGGGAACATTATCGTATTGTCATCAAAAAATGGTAACTTGCAATCTCTTAGTAATGCACCTAGGAAAAATCGCTTACCTTTGTGTCTTCTGAGGACTTGAACGATATTGTCCCAGACTGCTGTGGGGATCTGTTTTTCTGTGAAGCTAGACTTCTCAGAATTGAGAGATTCATCATCTGGAACTTCAAAGGTTTTATGCGTGTTAGAGATTTTGTCTTGGAGGTGTTGAGTTGGCCGTTCTCCCACATTTTTGTTATCAGAGGGTGTTATCAAATTAGTGGTTACAATAGGACTTTCTAGTGTTGCTGTAATAATGGCCAACTCCAATGGTAAAGCAGAGATTTCATCAGTTTTGATTTCTGGTTGACTCATTGCCTTTATGCAGTTC
The DNA here is from genome assembly GCA_009391235.1 of SAR202 cluster bacterium AC-409-J13_OGT_754m. Lineage (GTDB taxonomy): Bacteria > Chloroflexota > Dehalococcoidia > Lucifugimonadales > VEXD01. The sequence goes on along the minus strand of VEXD01000001.1, from coordinate 111,201 downwards.
ATCAAATGTGTTGGTGATACTGCTTTAGCCATTTTGTGCAAACTTAGTAACTCTTCCTGTTCGATTTCCAGAACTTCTTCCGCACCAGACCAAATCATAAGGACATTCCTAAGTATGTTCACTACGTTTCTATGTACTAGTCGCATGTCTGCCCCATTATAGAAAGCTCTCCCCACAGCTGAGAGCGCTTCAGCGGTGTGGCCAGTCAACATCTTTGCCACTATTTGATTAGCTTCTACCGAATATTCAATTCCTAGCAAATCGTGAACTTGTTGAATAGATGGATTTGCGCCAAAGGATACGGTTAACTGTTCCAAAAGATTTTCAGCATCTCTTAAACTACCATTCGAGGTTTTAGCTAAATATTCTAAAACTTTGGGAGATGTTTCAATTGTTTCCTTGGCGCAGAGAAATTGCAGTCTTCCTATGATGACATTAGTCGGTAGTTTTCTAAAGTTGAATCTCTGACATCTTGATACTATTGTTGGGAGGATTTTGTGTGATTCGGTAGTACATAGCACAAATATCACATGTGGTGGTGGCTCTTCTAGAGTCTTAAGAAAAGCATTTGAAGCGGCCTCAGTTAGCATATGAGCTTCGTCAACAATGTACACTTTGAATTTACTTTCGGTCGGGGAAAAATGCACCTTATCTCTAATGTGGCGAATTTCATCGATTCCCCTGTTGCTGGCTGCATCCATTTCAATGATATCCATAGAACGCCCAGAATTTATATTGGAGCATGCTCCACAAATATTGTCTGGTTCTCCATCAATCTGTCCACTACAGTTCAGTGCCTTTGATAAAATCCGTGCAGCAGTTGTTTTTCCAGTCCCTCTAGGCCCACTAAACATATAGGCATGTGCAACCCTATTTAATCTAACCTGTTGTCTTAAAGTATCAATTACGTGGTTTTGGCCGACAATATCAGCAAAAATTTGGGGGCGCCATTTTCTATAAAGAACCTGCGAACTCATTTCAATTCTCGACAATGCTCGAAAAGTTTGAAGGTTACCTGATTTGATTTAGTTTGCATCAATAAATGTTGCTTTGGTTCTTCGTGATCATACCCTAGAAGGTGGAGGGTTCCATGAATAATTAGAGTAGCTAATTCCCTATCAATAGAAGTTTTTGATTTCTTAGCCTGTCTTACCATTTGGGGATGAGATATTATGATTTCCCCAAGGGGTGGTAACTGTTTCGGCGGAAGGATGAAAATCTCATTTTGCGGTGATGCTTGTGGGCAATTAACATCTCCCTGCCAAGCCCCTTGGTGTTTGCTAGAAAACGCCAAAACATCAGTTATTGCGTCTTTTCCTCTAAATGTTTTATTAAGCAATTTTATGGTCACATCATCACATATGGCCAAACTAACCGAGTACGAGGTGCGCGGACTGGCCATATCCAGTGTGGTTAGAACAGCTTTCCTTAGCCAAGAACGAGACACTGGATACAAGAGAGGATCTTGGATACTGATGTCCACATGCCGTTTTACCATATGAAAAATTGACCGCTGGCTCATGATAGCATAGGTCTATAAGTGCATCAACAATGCATTTTACTATATATTGCTAAGGCAGTACGATTTACAGGCAAGGGACCTGCATTCGAGTAGTAAATCGCCCATCATCTTCGATATACTAAAAAAACATGGATCCTAACTATAGCAACGATAGTCGCATTAATATTCGTCATAGCCTGTAGGAACTCTACAGCAGAGCCTGAAACAGGAACTACAGCGACACTAATCAAACCTACTGCTACGAATGAAATACTCCCAACAACAAGAACATCCCCGTTATCCTCGTTTGTTTTCTAATACCCAATTCGGGCTTTCTAGAGTATGCGGATATTATTCAAATTGACACGATTTTAGAATGCGGTTTACAATCAACCAGTTCTATCTATATTGGTTAAATTGATAAGAAATTGGAGTATGGAGTTAAAATTGCCTGGTAATAATGGTATTAAAAAATTTTGGTTATTTAAATCAGAGCCTTCAGAATATTCATTTGATGATCTGGTTTCTGATGGCATAGCTGAATGGGATGGTGTACGCAATTTTCAGGCTCGGAATATGTTGAGGGATGAGATCAAGGAAGGGGATGGAGTGTTTTTCTATCATAGTAATAGTAATCCGCTTGCTATAATAGGGACTGCCATAGTTGTGCGATCGGGGTATCCTGACTTCACAGGGTGGGAGATTAATTCTAAGCATTACGATCCTAAAAGTAGTCCTGGCAATCCTATATGGTACATGGTGGATATAAAAGCTGAACGACGTTTCATTCAACCTATCACTAGGGAAGCCTTGATGATGATTTCGGAGTTATCCGAAATGATCTTGCTACGTCGTGGGAGTAGATTGTCAATACAACCTGTAACATCAGAAGAGTGGAGCATAATATTGAAGTTAAACGAAGGCTGATTGGTGCCAAGATTTAGTCAACAACTATGTTTATCAGCTTGTTTGGGACATATATTAGGTTTTTCAGCTGCTTGCTGTCTATGTAAGGTTTTATTTTAGGGCTTGATAAGGCCATTTCTTTTATATCTGATTCTTCAGTAGAAACAGGGATTTCGATGCGTTCACGGAGCTTTCCGTTTATTTGGACAACAACAGTAACTAATTCTTCTGCGGATAATTCCGAGTCCCACTCGGGAAATGGTTGTGTATGGATGCTATAAGCATGTCCTGATCGTTCCCAAAGTTCCTCAGATAGGTGAGGGGCGAAAGGAGCAATCATAAGTAGGAATTTAGTCACGCATTCGTCCCAAATCTTCTGACTTATATTGCTATTGTCCCAGGCGACACTCATATGGTTCGATAGTTCCATCAAAGAAGCAATTGCAGTATTGAATTTGAACTTATCCAGATGGTTGTGGACCTTCTCAATGGTTTGATGTAGTTTTCTTTTGGTTTCTGGAGATTCAACATTTGAGGGTAAATCGCTGGGATCACGTTGCATTAATTCCCAGATACGGTTGACCCATCTGTTTATGCCATTAATTCCTGTGTCTGTCCAATCTCCTCCTTGTTCCCAAGGGCCTAGGAACATAAGATACATTCTTACTATATCAGCTCCAACACTCTCAACATAATCGTCTGGATTTATCACATTACCCTTGGACTTGCTCATTTTGGTTCCGCCAGCAATGATTGTGCCTTGATTGAAAAGCCGAAGGAATGGTTCATTGAATTTGACTAACCCCAAACTTTTCAGGGCCTTAGTGAAAAAGCGAGCATAAAGAAGATGCATAACCGCGTGTTCAGCTCCACCAGTATATTGGTCTACGGGGAGCCATTTATCCATTAAAGAGGGATCGAAGGGGCCATCATCGTATTTGGGACTGGCGAATCGAAACATATACCATGCTGAATCAACAAACGTGTCCATAGTGTCCGTCTCTCTTTTTGCTGGATTTGAACAGGATGGACATTTTGTATTCATGAACTCATAGTTAGTAGCGAGAGGTGATTCCCCAGTGGGTTTGAATTCAGCAGTCGGAGGAAGGAGTACTGGAAGTTCTTTCAGAGGTACAGGAACAGTTCCACATTTGGTGCAATAAACTATAGGTATAGGTGTTCCCCAATATCGTTGCCTGGATATCAGCCAATCGCGAATTCTGTATGAAATTGTTCTATGACCCCAGTTTTTGCTTTCGATATAATTGGCTATATCATGAATAGCCTGGCTACTTGGTAAGTTGTCGAATAGTTCAGAATTAACCATTATACCTTCGGAAGAATATGCTTCTGAGAATTCCATAAGGGCATCATTCTCTGGTCGAATAACATGCTTGATTTCGATTCCATATTTTGTCGCAAAAAGGAAATCTCGTTGGTCATGTGCTGGAACTCCCATTACGATACCAGTTCCATACGTAGTTAGTACGTAATCAGCAACGAATAGAGGGATCTTTTCGCCGTTTACATAATTGATTGCGTATGTTCCTAGAGAAACTCCAGTCTTTTCCCGTGATGTAGAAAGTCTCTCTATTTCTGTCTGTTTTCTTGCTTGTTCAATATACGAGTTAACTAGAGGAATCTGTTGGTCTGAAGTAAGATTTTTTATCATAGGATGTTCAGGTGCAAGGGCGATAAAAGTTACTCCATAAATGGTATCAATCCGTGTAGTAAATGTATGAAGACTCTTGGTTTCTAAACCTAGATGAGATATATCAAACCTTATATCTACACCTTCGCTCCTACCTATCCAATTTCTCTGCATAGCAATTATATTCTTAGGCCAGTCAATAAGCCCACTAAAGTCCAAAAGCTGTTCATTGTAAGCCGTAATATGTAAGAACCACTGTTGGAGGTCGCGACGGGTTACTGGAGTTTCACAACGTTCACAAAGCCCATTTAAGACCTGCTCGTTGGCTAATACAGTTTGACAGGATGGACACCAAACTACCGGTGCTTTCTTGCGGTATGCAAGGCCGTTTTCGTATAGTTTTAAAAACAGCCATTGATTCCAACGATAATATTCTGGGAGGGCGCATATAATCTCTCTATCCCAGTCATACATTGGACCGAGTGATTTGAATTGGTTCCTCATGTTAGAGATGTTTTCCATTGTCCATTTATATGGATGAATGTTACGTTTAATGGCTGCATTCTCTGCAGGAAGACCAAAAGCATCAAATCCTATCGGTTGTAGCACGTTATACCCTTGCATACGTCGAAACCGTGCTTGAGTATCCGCCGGGGCATAATTATACCAATGGCCAATATGCAGATCCCCTGATGGATATGGATACATTGTTAATTGATACCATTTAGGTCTGATATCGTCATCAGAGACTTTATTTATTAAATCTTCTTCCCATTTTAACTGCCATCTTTTTTCTATTTTAGTTGCTGGGTAGGGAAACACTTTTTTAGGCTTACCCATATTACTGTCCTCATTATAAAATCGCGATAACAAAATTCTAACATAATATAGATGATTGGATTAGGCATTTGTAGATGAATCTCACGTTGACACTCAGTTGTTGAGATCGGATACTATCTTGGCATGGGTTAGGTAAGACTTTCAGGAGAATTTATATGAAAATTGGAGTGATATTTCCACAAACAGAGATAGGCTCTGATCCTGGAATAATACGTGAATATACTCAAGTAGTGGAATCCTTAGGATATGATCATCTCCTTGTATTTGATCACGTTTTAGGAGTTGACACAGGACATTATCCTGCTTGGAGTGGGGTTTATCGTTTGGAAGATCAATTCCACGAGCCATTTGTATTATTTGGTTATATGGCTGCTATAACTGAGAGAATTGAATTAACTACTGGTATTGTGATATTGCCACAGAGACAAACAGCTCTGGTAGCTAAGCAGGCAGCTGAAGTAGATGTTTTAACCAATGGCCGTTTGCGGCTAGGAATAGGTATAGGATGGAATCATGTAGAGTATCAGGCCCTAGGAGAAAACTTTCGAAATCGCGGTGTTAGGAGTGAGGAACAAATCGTGTTAATGCGAAAACTATGGACTGAAGAATCAGTGAATTTCTCAGGCAAATGGCACACAATTCCCCATGCTGGTCTTAATCCAATGCCTGTTCAGCGACCTATTCCAGTATGGCTTGGTGGTGGTAATGAGCTAGTTCTAAAACGAATAGGAAGAATAGGTGATGGCTGGATATCAAATGTCAGATATTCAGATGGGGGGAACCCGCTTGAGCCCATGTTGGAAATAATTCATTCGTCTGCTGAAGAGGCGGGACGTGATCCGAAGGATATTGGCATTGAGAGCTGGATATCCGCAAGGGATGGGTCACCATATGATTGGGTGGCGGCTGCCACAAGATGGAAAGAGTTTGGTTCGACACATATAAGCTTAAATACAATGGGTGCAGGGTTTACCCCTAGCCAGCATATTGATGCAGTACGGAGATTCAAAGAAGCGTTGAATTAATCAGTAGCGGTCTGCTTTTTGCCGGTGTGCTTGTTTGACTTCAGATTTAAGTGAAATCCGGTGACTGAATTCTTGTTTCGCATAAGATCTTCTGGAGTACCATTGCCTACGATCCAACCGCCTTCATCTGCAGCGCCAGGACCTATATCTATGACCCAATCGGCATTTTTTATCATATCTAGGTGATGTTCTATAAGGATAACAGAATTTCCAGAGTCGACTAATCGATGTAATACCTTGACAAGAGCGTGGCAATCTTCAAATGAGAGTCCAGTTGTGGGTTCGTCCAACATGTAGAGAGTTTTACCTGTAGCACGTCTTGATAGTTGAGTGGATAGTTTTACTCTTTGGGCTTCTCCCCCCGATAGAGTAGTTGCAGGTTGGCCAAGCTTGATATAGCCCAATCCTACATCTCTCATAGTCTCGAGTTTTGTTCTAATTTTAGGAATGTTCTTGAACAATTCTATTGCAGACTCTACTGTCAAATTAAGGATGTCAGAAATGGTATGTCCACGATATAGGATTTCCAATGCTTCTCGGTTATAACGCTGACTATCACATGATTCACATTGTACCGTTACGTCTGGCAAAAACTGCATTGATACTTGTATAAAACCTCCTCCTTGGCATGTTTCGCACCTTCCACCTTTTACATTGAACGAGAAGCGTCCTGGCTTATATCCGCGGGCTCTAGATTCAGGTAAAGTTCCGAACAATTCACGTATAGGTGTAAATGTCCCTGTGTACGTTGCGGGATTACTACGAGGAGTTCGACCTATTGGTGATTGGTCTATATTTATTACTTTATCAAGGTTTTCGATTCCCAATATGGTTTTGTGTCTCCCAGGCTTGGCTTTTCCTTTATTGATGGCTTGGGATAAGCGTTTATATAATATTTCATAAACTAAAGAACTTTTACCTGAACCAGATACCCCTGTAACACATACTAATTGCCCAAGGGGGAATTTTACGTCAATATTTTTAAGGTTATTTTCTTCGGCTCCAAAAACGGCTAGGAATTTTTCATTACCCTGTCGTCTTAATATAGGGGTTGGTATTACTTTTTTTCCGCTTAAATATAAACCCGTTGATGATTCTTTGCAGGCCATGATTGCTTTTAGGTTTCCACTTATTACTACGTTACCACCATGTTCTCCTGCTCCAGGACCCAGGTCGATTATATGATCAGCTGCATGCATCATAGCTTCGTCATGTTCTACTACCAGGACGCAATTACCTAGATCTCTAAGAGCCTTTAGTGTTCCAATTAAACGATCGTCGTCCGCTGGGTGCAGACCTACGGTTGGCTCGTCACATACATAAAGGACTCCGGTGAGCCCTGAACCTATTTGCGTAGCAAGACGGATGCGTTGAGCTTCTCCTCCAGATAGGGTTCTCGCACTCCTACCTAATGTAAGATAACCTAGTCCAATGTTTTCTAAGAATTCCAGCCTGCCTAGGATCTCTTTAAGTATTGGATTAGATATCGCTTGCTCTTTTGACGAGAATGAAGACGCCTCTTGATTTTTGGACGTATTATTTTCTAATTGTTTAACCCAAGAAAGAACTTGTGTAATAGGTAAAGAGCAAATTTCCATTATGCTCCGTGAATCAACCGTAACAGACAAGGCCTCTGGACGTAGTCGAAAACCTGAGCAAGAAAGACAAGTATTTGCCGACATGTATCTTTCGATTTCTGCTCTGACCCAATCGGATTCTGTGGTTTTGAAACGTCTGGAAAGGTTGGGTATAACTCCTTCAAAATTGGTTTCCCAGCTATATATTCGCCCATGATAAGTTTTGTGACGCATCCGAATAGATTCACCTTGATTTCCATACAGGATTAAAGAAATAATAGCTACTGGCAAATCTTTTATAGGTACGTTTGTGGAAAAGTTATGTATATTTGCGAGTGACTCGATGAGGCTGGCATACCATGGGCTAGCTGTTCCTGCCCGAGACCATGGTAGAATGCCACCTTCAGATAAAGTAATGTCCTTGTTTGCGAAAATCAAATCCGGATCGACTTCCAGTTTAAATCCCAATCCGGTACAGGCGTCACAGGCACCATGAGGGCTATTAAAGCTGAACGTCCGCGGCTCTATTTCTGATAAGCTTGTACCACACTTTACACAGGCGAATTGTTCTGAATATTCAATCTTCAGATTATCAGATGTCAGGATTTGTATAAGGCCGTTCCCTTCCTTTAGAGCGATTTCTACGGAATCCGTGACCCTATTAATGTCGATTTCTGCGTCAATAACTAGGCGGTCTACCGCCAACTCTATGTAGTGCCATTTTTGCCTATCCAAAGTAAGGGAGTTAGTGTCCTCAATTCTCATTAATTGCCCGTCCACTCTGACACGAGAAAATCCATTTTTTCTTGCATCTTCAAATATTTCTCTATGTTCGCCTTTACGTCGGATCACTTTCGGAGCCAATATAGTGATCTGTGTATCCTTAGAGTTGTTCAATATTGAGTCCACGATTTCTTGGATCGTCTGACGAGTGACAAGTTGGTTGCATTTGGGGCAATGAGGACGTCCGACTCTGGCGTAAAGGAGGCGCAGATAATCATAAATCTCTGTAACTGTTCCTACTGTAGAACGAGGGTTGTGAGAAACTCCTTTTTGGTCTATTGATATAGATGGGGATAACCCTTCTATATATTCAACATCAGGTTTTTCCATTCTCCCAAGGAATTGACGTGCGTATGCGGATAAAGATTCTATGTACCGTCTTTGTCCTTCGGCGTATATCGTATCAAACGCTAAAGAGCTTTTCCCTGAACCTGACACTCCAGTTATAACCACTAGTTGGTCTCTTGGTATTATTAGGTCTATATTTTTGAGGTTATGCTGCTTTGCTCCTCTAATTATGATGGTCTTTTTGGTCATAAAACTCCCTATTACCAATTGGCACTTATCTATTGTAGCATTGGTGAAATTTCAGTGTAGTTAGCGCAGATATAATTCATATTAGATTTAAAAATTTATTGGCCAGTATTTAAACCATACTTTACCCCAGATCAAGTCGAGTTTTACTGGCCCTATGCGTCTGCTATCCAAGCTATTATTAGTATTGTCACCAATTAAAAAATACTCATCTTCTTCTATTAATAGCTCTGTATATATGGCAGAGTCGTGATTTTCAATCTTTGATATAGAATTTACCAAATTATATGAGCCGAAATTTGTTGTTCTTATCAATTCACCGGGTATTCCAATGACTCGTTTGATTGCATATTTGTTTCCCAAAACAGGATGGCGAAATAGCACAATATCCCCCCTTTTTGGTTTAGTGAGATGGTACTGTTCTTTATTCACTAGGATATGATCACCATGACTAAATGTCGGTGACATACTATTACCTTCGATTTGTAATCTTTTTGAAGTAGTGATTCTAATAAAGAATCTGACCATAGGGATTCTTAATAAAAAGACCCAGAATTTCATTAATGTACTCCATTTTTAGATTCATACGAACGAATCCGATGATCTAAATTCGCACTATAGTTATTATACCGTTGACGTTGGCACATGTGTCATTTTGGGTTATACTCCAAGCCTGAGCCACAAACAGGAAGGTAAGATATGGTTTTAATCAAAAACGTTCTTAAAAGTTTTATCAAAGTATTTAGAGTGGATACGGTTTATGCACATTGTGATATCCCTTGTGGTATTTATGATCCGCATTTAGCGCAAATAGCTGCTCATACAGTAATTAGAATGGATGCTCTCATTTCAGAACTTGCACAACCTGATGGTAATGCATCAGATGGTGAACGAGCTACGTACGTAAACAAATTAGCAAGATTTGTAGCCGTTAAAGAGGAACATGCTGAATTAGCTAAACGAGAATTACGGATATTATGGGGTGATTATTTTAAGCCGGAGCATCTTGAACAGTTTCCGGAGCTACATGGGCTTTTCTGGAATGCAATGAAAGTGGCTTCTAGTGCCCGCCAGGATACAAGCATGGATTCTGCTCAGTCGTTGCTTCACGCCACACAGGAAATAGCAGACATTTTCTGGCGCACAAAAGGTGCGAACCCGGTTAGACATCCTTCTCGGCAGACATCTGGTGGGGAATTAGTATATCCATCCTAATTTACAACTGTTCGAATGTCTCCTATCATTTGATTAGTTATCTATAAATGGCAGAGAGTTGATTTTCAGCGATTTGTGGTTCGTTGCCCATCAATATGCATGCTGATATACTGGGAATTCTCCTAACATTATATCTCTAGACTTATTAGGACGTGTATTGAAGCCGTCAGCTATCGAATACGAGACAATTATTGGTCTTGAAGTTCATGTTCAACTGAAGACCGTAAGCAAGATGTTCTGTTCTTGTCGTGCGAATTACCAGAAGGTTGCTCCTAACAATTTAGTTTGTCCTGTGTGCTTAGGATTACCCGGTGCTTTGCCAGTGATTAACGAAAAGGCAGTTAGATATACTGTAGCGACTGGTTTAGCTTTGAATTGCAAGATAGCAGAAAACACTAAATTTGATAGGAAAAATTACCCATACCCAGATCTTATGAAGGGGTATCAAATATCGCAGTTTGATAATCCTATTGCCTCAGATGGTTATTTGGAGATAGAAGGGGAATACGGAAGTCGATTTATACGTATAATGCGTGTTCATTTGGAAGAGGATGTAGCTAAACTACAGCATGTGCAGGATCCTGTAAAAGGCAAATATAGCCTAGTAGATGTTAACAGGTCTGGAGTACCGTTGATGGAAATTGTGGGACATCCTGATCTCAGGTCGCCGTTGGAAGCGCGTAATTATCTGACTGAACTACGAACAATTCTTCAATATATAGGTGTGACTACTGCCAACATGCAAGAAGGCAGTTTTCGTTGTGATGCAAATGTTAGCATACGACCTAAAGGTAGTGATGAATATATGACTCGTACTGAAGTAAAAAACATGAATAGTTTTCGTGCTGTATATAACGCTTTGGAATACGAAGTTTCTAGACAGAGAAGTATTGTAGATAATGATGGTAAAGTAGAACAAGAAACAAGAGGTTGGGTAGAAGAAAGGAGTGTAACGGTTTCTCAAAGAAGTAAAGAGTATGCGCATGATTATAGATTCTTCCCAGAACCGGATCTTCCTCCATTAAAGATAGATTGCGAATGGGTTGAACATATTAAGGCAGACTTGCCAGAACTTCCAGGGGATCGGAGGCAAAGATTTGTTGACGATTACGAACTGTCTTTATATGACGCTAAGCAATTGACTGCGTATAAACAGTTAGCAGATTTTTTTGAAGATAGTGTCAGCTTATGCACTTATGAAGAGGATAATTTAAAAAATGTATCTAAGAGCGTTGGGAATTGGATGTTAGGTGATGTAACAAGGCTTATAAATGTGAAAGATGTTAAGATTGGTGAAACAAAACTAAGACCATCCCATTTAGCTCAATTGGTACGATTAATAGATAAAGGAGTCTTAAGTTCGACTTTAGCAAAGTCAGTGCTTGAAGAATGTTTTGATACGGGAGTATGTCCTACGGAAATAGTTGCCAATAAGGGTTATAATCAGATAAATGATTTATCGGTGTTAAGATCAGCTGTACTCCATTCTGTAAAAGAGAACCCCAAGGCAGTTAGAGATTATTTAAACGGTAAAGAAATGGCGGCTCAGTTCGTGTTAGGGCAAGTAATGAAAGTTACTAAAGGTAAAGCTAATCCAAATTTGGTTATGAAATTAATAAAAGAAATTATAGACGAATCAGTCTAAATTCAGGGTAAGATATATTGAGTACTATATTAAATTTAATACAGTTGTCCGTATCAATAACATTGATCTTGGTCATTCTATTCCAAGTAAGGGAACAAGGTTCTGGGTTATTTGGTAGTGCAACTACAACTTTTAGAGTAAGAAGAGGTTTGGAAAAGATCTTGTTTCAAGCCACCATAGTTTTGGTGGTTATTTTCGTCGTAGTTTCCATATTGAGTGTGAGGCTTTCATAGGGGACAAATTGAGTCCCAACAGCTCAATTGTCACCCTAACTACAGATTTTGGGCTTGACGATCCCTATATTGGGACATTAAAAGGAGTAATCCTGTCTTTTAATCCAAGCGCGGTAATCGTAGATATTAAGCATTCCATTGGTCCTCAAAATATAGCAGAAGCTGCATTTGTAATTGGTAATAGTTATAGGTTTTTCCCAACAAACACTGTGCATGTAGTTATTGTAGATCCAACAGTTGGCTCTGCTAGACGACTTGTTATATTGGAAACTCAGAATGGGACATTCATCGCTCCTGATAACGGGCTATTAAGTCATGTGTTGGAGGACCATGGCAAATTAATCCTTATTGATAATGATAGCAATGTTGCATTACCGTTCGGTTGTAAGGCGTATTGGGTGAATAAATCAGAATACTGGCTTCCATTTGTAAGTTCTACGTTTCATGGAAGAGATGTTATTGCTCCGGTGGCCGGCTATTTGTCATCTGGGATAGCTTCTTTAAATTTTGGAGAAGCTATTAATGGGCTACATTATAATCCAAGTTCTAAACCGATCTTAGGTAAGGATTGTATTACTGGCACCATTGTTTATTCTGATAGATTCGGGAATTTGATTTCAGATATTCCTGCTTCGCTCTTGAGTTCAATAACGTATCCGAGTTTCCAAATAGGAGAAAGGCATATCACTGGTCTTTATAAATACTATAGTGAAGGTCATGCTCTCATTGGCTTGATTAGCAGTTTCAATACCCTCGAAATAGCATTTGTTAATGGAAACGCTTCTGAAGTCATAGGGGCTAAAGTTGGGGATAAGATAGTGGTTTACAGTGACCTAAAAGATATCAATAATGATGATTCCATAAAGCGCATTTATTAGGCTAGAATAACTAGTCAGAGTTAGACTATGTCGAAAATCTCCAACTTGTTTTATTTGGAGTGTCCTCTAAGTTTATCCCTATTTCCCCAAGTTGGACTCGTATTTTATCAGCCATATCGAAGGATTTGAGTTTGCGGAGATCACTACGGACTAATAATAAATTGTCGATAATCCTATTGTGGTCGTCCATAGGCGTATTGGCATCAAACCATATGGACAGTTCCAAATGGCCTTCAGATTTCAATAAAGTGTTAATTTGGGAGCTAAACTGCTTTAGGGATTCTAAAGAAGGAATCATTTCGTTGCGCACTTCTCTGAAGGTAAATCCCAATACCTCACCTAAGATACGAAGTCTGCTTTGAGCTTCCCCTATTGCTTTCCCCGCTTCTTTCCCACGATTTATGGCATGGACTAAATCGAACAGTGAAGCCACTGCCTTGGGAGTATTAAGGTCTTCATTCATAGCCTCTGTAAATCGATCTTCGAATTCTGTTATATCTAATTCTTGTCCGATAGCAGGCGATTCTATCCGTAGACAATTCCTTAACCTTTCTAGTGCTCTTTTCATTGGGGTTATCAGCTCCTCACTATAACTTAGAGGACTTCTATAATGAGAACTTAAAAAATACAGACGCAATTCATCAGCGCCAAATTTGTCGATAGCTTCAGAAACTCCTATAAGGTTACCGATGGACTTGCTCATTTTGTCGGTGCCGAGATTTAGCAATCCATTGTGAAGCCAAAAACGCGAGAAAGGTCTTTTTCCTGTATATGCTTCACTTTGAGCTATTTCATTTTCGTGATGAGGGAAAACCAGATCTTGGCCTCCTCCGTGGATATCTATTTTTTCTCCTAGGTGACTTAGGCATAAAGCGGTACATTCAATGTGCCAGCCTGGACGCCCAGGCCCCCATGGGCTATCCCAAAAGGGTTCTCCAGGTTTAGCTGCCTTCCACAAAGCAAAATCCATAGGATGGGTTTTATCGACTGAAATCTTTACCCTAGCTCCTGCTATCATATTAGATAGAGACCTGCGACTTAGTGCTCCGTAATATTTATGACTTGCCACTTTGAAATAGACATCTCCGTTACTATAATAAGCAGATTCCTTATCAATAAGTTTTTGAATAACTTGAATCATTTTGGGAATGGCTTCACTGGCTAGTGGATAGATATGTGCTCTTTTTACATTTAAGCTATCCATGTCGTATAGATATTCGTTGATAAGGGGTTCCACGATTTCACGATACCCTTTTTGGTTCTTTAGGGCCCGGTCAATAATTTTGTCATCTATATCAGTAAAATTCTGGACGTGTATAACTTCAAATCCGGAGAATTCCAAATAGCGTCTTAGAACGTCAAAAGTGATTGCACTCATAGCATGGCCCAGGTGACATGCGGAATAGGGGGTAATACCGCAAACATACATTCTTACTGGACCTGTTTTTTGGGCAAAGTTCTCTTCTTTGCCGGACATAGTGTTATACAATTTCATGGTTTAGACTCGATTAGAGCAACTGCATATGTAGCAATACCTTCTTCTCGCCCAATGAAGCCCATGTGATCAGTCGTAGTAGCTTTGATGCTTACGCTTAACTCTTGTATGTTAAGAGTTAAAGATATCTTATTGGCCATTAGATTGAAGAATTGTTCCAGTTGTGGTCGCTGGGCCAGTATTGTAGCATCAAGATTTACGACCTTCCACCCGGCGTTCAACAGTAACCCTCCTATATTTTGGAGCATGATAAGACTAGAAATACCCTTGAGTTTAGTGTTACTAGATGGGAAATGTTGCCCTTTGGTGCCTAAATTGGATGCTCCAAGTAGGGCATCAATTATGGAATGTATGACTACGTCTCCATCACTATGTCCAATTAAGCTTTTTTCATAGGGGATGGACACCCCTCCTAAAGTAAGTGTTCCACCATATTGAAATGCATGAGCGTCGAACCCAATTCCTATTCTAGTTGTCATAACGCACTTTCATTCTTATTGTTTTGTTCAATAAGGGATTCAACTATTGATATATCTTCTGGTGTAGTAACCTTAATGTTTTTGTAGGATCCCATGAAAATCTTTACTGGATGACCTAGGCTTTCTACCATGGATGCATCGTCTGTAAAATCACCTTTAGCTTGTTTATGGACAGAGACCAAAAGATGATAATCGAATATTTGGGGTGTTTGCACCTGCCATAGGGTTCTTCTGTCGAGAGTCTCTATTACCATATTTTCAGAGGATACTATCTTATGTGTATCCCTAGTAGGAACGGCCGCTACTGCTGCCCCTGTATCCTCTGCTGCAAGGAGTCCCCTTGCAATCATAGTCAAGTCAATAATAGGTCGGGCAGCGTCATGGACGATTACAGTGTCACATGGTTGAATAGCGTTTAATCCTGCACTCACGGAATAGCGCCTCTCGGTTCCACCAATACATATTGCGGTAACATTGGTAAGTGAATATTCCTTTATTATATTACGTCCTTTATCTAGAGAATATTTATTGACGACTAAAGCTATTTGATCAATATTTGGACAACTGTTGAATACCTTTAAGGAATGAGTAATTAGAGGAATATCATTAATTGGAGAGAATATTTTATCCAATCCATTCATTCTGACACTGGCGCCTGCTGCGACTACAACTACTGCAATTGAACCCTTCTTCCCGTAATTTTTAAGAGATGAAACTTTCTGCATTTAATAAATTTCCCTATGATTGGGCAAATATTATTCTACCCGCGGCGGTTTGGAGGACACGAGTTATAGTTACAGTTTGGACTGTATTAATGAAACGACGACCTCCGTCAATGACCACCATTGTGCCGTCATCTAGGAACCCCACCCCTTGTTCGGCCTCTTTGCCTTCTTGAACAATGTTGACAGCCATATTTTCTCCTGGGAGAACAACTGGTTTTAGAGCGTTGGCTAGCTCGTTGACATTTAATACGGGTATTCCTTGGATTTCTGCAATACGGTTGAGGTTGAAGTCTGTAGTCATGATGTAAGCTTTCATGCTTTTAGCAAGGCGCACAAGTTCAGCATCTACTTCTATATTGTTAGGGAGAGGAATTTCTAGAAATTGCACGGATAATATCCCTTCGTTACGTATTTTTGAAAGTACTTCCAGTCCGCGTCTGCCTCTAGTTCTTCGAAGGGTGTCGCTTGAATCTGCAATATGACGTAGCTCATCCAATACAAATCGAGGAATGATTAGCGTTCCACCTACAAATCCAGTATTTGTTAGATCAGCTATTCTTCCGTCAATGATTGCGCTAGTATCTACCAGTATATCTCCATTAATATGAGCTGTGAATCGGTTTTCTCGTTTGGAAAAAGTGTTTATTCCTCTAAAGTCTTGGCTTCTCTGGATTCCTAAAACTAGCCCAGTGATTCCTAAAATTCCACTTACAATTAATGGTATGAGCCAATTGGTCCACCCTTCTAGTTGAAAGAATGGTATTGAAACCAAAGAGGCCACTACTAAACCAAGAATCATCCCGACTGTTCCGAATATGATCGTGTTAGAAGGGATAGAGTTGATTTTTCTAGACATCCATTTAAGAAAAGTGAATGTCACAAATGGTCCTAAAAGACCACCTATTGTAGCGCTACTTACAATTAACGCTATCTTCCATATTAGGAGACTCTGATTCGATTCGCCATCAGTTAATAGGACAAGACTAAGTCTCCATCCTAATAAAGTGAATAGGCCTATGTTTGCTAATCTAATAAGGAATTTCACAGCAACGTAACCACCCCACCCCATCAACACACTAGCCAAAGGCAAATCAACAGATAAAAGAATATTCCTTCAGCATAGGCATAATTGCTTTTTGGCTAATTTGTGCCTGGAGTTATGATTTTCCGCTTCTCGCAAAGGATAACATATCTGTAGAAAAGTATAAATAGGTGACTGGTAGAGTGACGCATGTAATTTTACGATAGTTTCTGTTTGATTCCATGTTTGTATTTATTGAATATTTCATTAAGTTATATGGCTGATCCAATGGGATTCGCCACAAATAAGTTCTAGGGCTAGTCTGGGTTGGTTGAACTTTCACTAATAGATGAATCCGTGATTTCTATGACTTGAGTAAAGGTCAAGGAGTTTTTCTTAACATCAACTACTATATTGTCTCCCTGTGTCAGTTCACCAGCCAGGAGTTTTTTTGCAAGGGGGTTTTCTATATAACGTTGTAGGGCTCTGCGGAGAGGACGGGCACCGTATACTGGGTCGTAACCTTCTTTAACTAACCAGTCTAAAGCTTTGTTAGTTAAGGCAAAACTAATCGCATGTTCAGCAAGGCGTTCTTGTATTTCTCCAGATAGGAGTTTGACTATCTCCTTGATTTCTTTTTGAGTTAGAGGGTTAAACACTATGATTTCGTCTATGCGATTTAGAAATTCAGGACGGAAGGCTTGCTTTAATGCTTCTTGTACTGAAGCTTTAAGGCGTTCTTCATCGAGCACACCTTTATTTTCTACATGGAACCCCATAGCTTGGCGTCCAGCTTCGGATGTACCTAAGTTGCTCGTCATTATAATTACGGTATTTCGGAAGTCTACCGTGCGGCCATGGCCATCGGTCAGCCTGCCATCCTCCAATATTTGGAGCAAGGTGTTGAAAACATCTGGGTGAGCTTTTTCTATTTCATCAAATAGTATTATGCTAAAAGGACGACGTCTAACCGCCTCTGTAAGTTGGCCACCGTCTTCAAATCCTATATAACCTGGTGGAGCACCAAGTAATCTTGAAACGGTGTGTTTCTCCATGAATTCTGACATGTCCATACGCACAAGAGCATCTTCATCATCGAAAAGGAATTGAGCTAATGCTTTAGCTAATTCGGTTTTACCTACCCCTGTAGGTCCGAGAAAAATGAAACTTCCTATGGGCCTACTGGGATCTTTTAATCCCGAATGTGACCTTCGAATAGCCTCTGATACAGCTGAAACTGGCTGATCTTGACCTATGATTCTGTTGTGGAGTCTTTCTTCCATGCGAAGCAGTCTCTCTGCCTGACCTTCCAAGATTTGAGATACAGGGATTCCGGTCCAAGAGTGAATCAGATATGCGATATCTTTGGAATCTACGACCATATCGATCTTTTTTTCTTCCATCCAATCATTTCTTTCACGATTGTAGGCGTGTTCCAATATTAACGTATCGGTTCTTATTCCAGCGGCCATTTCATAGTCACTTCTTCTAGCTGCAGCCTCCTCTTCATTTCTGAGTTCCTGGAGCTTCTTTTCCTGAGTTTTAAGATGATTTGGTAGGCTTTCTGCGTCCAGTCTAAGTTTGCTTGCAGCCTCGTCCAAAAGATCAACAGCTTTATCTGGAAGATGACGTTCAGTAAGGTAGCGATGACTTAGACGTGCCGCTGCTTCCAATGCGGAATCGTCAATTTTGACTTTATGGTGTCCTTCATATCGAGGCCTTAGTGAGGTGAGGATTTCGATGGTTTCCTCGACTGATGGTTCTTCTAAATAAATTGACTGAAATCTTCTTTCCAGAGCACTGTCCTTTTCAATGTATTTTCGGTATTCATCGAGAGTTGTTGCACCGATGCATTGCAATTCACCTCTGGCTAGGGCTGGCTTTAATAAATTTCCTGCATCGATTGCTCCTTCTGCCCCTCCTGCGCCAACCACAGTATGTATTTCGTCTATAAATAATATTACTTCGCCTTTTGCATCCTTAACTTCATCCATTACCGCTTTCAGTCTTTCTTCAAATTCTCCTCTGAATCGACTTCCTGCTATTAAGGATCCCATCTCCATTGCCATGACTCTTTTGTTTTTTAACGCATCTGGGACGTCATTTGCTACTATTCGTTGGGCTAATCCTTCTGCTATTGCTGTTTTACCCACACCAGCATCACCAATAATTACTGGATTATTCTTTTTCCGTCTGGTTAGTGTTTGCATCACTCTTCTTATTTCCTGATCGCGCCCAACCACTGGATCTAGTTTTCCTTCTTGGGCTAACCCAGTAAGATCAATGCAATATTTAGCTATAGATTGATATTTACTTTCAGCACGAGGGTCAGTTACTCTGTGCGATCCTCTGATTTGAGCCAATGCCTGATAGACAGTTTCCTGATTAATAGAGTTAGACTTTAGAATTTCTGAAGCAGGACCCTGTTCCTCTAACGTAGCAGCAATAAATATGTGTTCTACCCCTATGAATTCGTCTTTCAAGCGTTCTGCTTCAGATGCTGCGTTGTCCATTAATCTCATGGATCTAGGTGTTGGGTAAATCTGCAGTGGGTCAGATGTCATTTTAGGGGCCTTTTTCAAAGACTCCTCGATTGAACTAGTAAGGTTTTCTAATTGGAGACCTAGGATGCCAATAATCTGTTGGATAAGTCCATCCTCTTGTTTTAAGAGTGCTAATAGAATATGTTCAACGTCCCATTGGCTATGCTGATAGCGTCGCAAGATTTCATGCGAGCTTTCTATAGCTTTGAGAGCCATTTCAGTAAATGCATCACGACTTAGAGACACTAAATATTCCTCCTAAGATTGTTTCGGGTATTCCATTCTGGGTGTTTTGAGTTTAGCAATTTCTTGGGATAGTTTTTTAACTTCACTTTGTAATTTGTCTATCCGATCCATAAGTTGCAGGGCAAGTTCAGCACCAGCTAAATTAAGACCCATTTCATCCGTGAGCGCTTTAATACGGCGTAATCTATCTATCTCGATGAAAGAATAGAGACGTTGTCTTCCGCCTGAACGAGACGGCCGCAGGAGACCTGCTCTTTCATAATATCTGAGGGTTTGAGCATGAAGGCCAACCATTTTGGCAGCGATACTTATAACAAAATAAGGCTCCTCTTGTTGTTCTCTTTCGAATATCAGGACTTTAGCCTCCTAAGAATTGACTTCAATGAAATAGCCTGGGTAGGAATAGAAGTTTAGTCGCTCCTTAATTGAACTGGCACATGATAATTTATATATTGAATTATACTTACTGTATGAATTGATGTCAATAAATATCATTCTATATACATAGTATAATTGTTGTTATTAATAGAAAAAAGCTAACAAGAGAGACTAAAGTATTATGGCCTTTTCTCTGAGTATGTCGGTTAAGGAAGTTAACATAACGGCTGCGTGGAATATGTATGCCAATTAGAATTACATTGACACTACTAAGGTCCTTTGTTACGATCAATCAAAGGCCTCTTCACGGGTGAAGCGGCCTTTGATGTTTTGATATTGGGTTTGTAATCTAAATTAAGGGAGGTCACTACGTAAATGTCAATTACAATACGTGTACCTGCGCCACTTAGAAACTTGACGGAAGATCAATCGAAGATTCTTATAGATGCTTCTACGATTTCCGGATTGATTGAGGAATTGGAGAGTCTTTTTCCTGGAATGAAAGATCGTTTGGTTGATGAGAAGGGGGAACTCAGATATTTTGTTAATTTGTATTTAAATGGTGAGGATGTAAGGTTTTTGAATGGTGTGGATACTGCCGTAAATTCTGGTGATGAATTAAGTATAGTTCCAGCTGTAGCCGGAGGATGATCGTTTCCGGATAGATCTGTTAATTCACATATCAGTATATGGTTTTCCAAATGTCATAGCCCTAAGCATATGGTGATAAGCGGGCTTTGCATAATAGTAAAGTCAGATTGGTGAAAGACGATTTTTATGGAATAGGCGTGAAGTCTCGTTAGTAGGCGTATATTTTCCAAGGAAATCTTGAGAGTAAGATTGGAATGTGCCTTCGGCTATATGAGACCGTATGTTTTTCATTAGCCCCATAATAAATTTTAGGTTGTGGATGGTTGCTAGTCTAGGCGCAAGCAATTCTCTGGATTTGAACAGATGATGAATGTATGCAACTGTGAAATTTTGGCACGTGTAACAAACACAATCTTCTTCAAGTGGTTTAAACCAGCGTTTGTATTTGGGAGCCATGATATCCACTCTACCAGTTTGAGTGAAGAGAGCTCCATTCCGAGCTACTCGAGTTGGGAGTACACAGTCAAAAAGGTCTACACCGCGCATTACAGAATGAACTATGTCTTCAGGGGAACCTACTCCCATCAAGTAACGTGGTGTTGTCCTGGGTAATAGATTATCCATGTAATCAATTATTTTGTACATGTCTGATTTTGTTTCCCCTACTGCTAGACCGCCTATTGCGTATCCGTCAAATTCTAGATTGGTAATGAATTGAGCAGATTGTTCTCTTAATGTTTTCGACACTCCCCCTTGAACGATTCCGAAAAGAGCTTGTTGAGATGAACTGTGAGCGGTCTTGCATCGTTCAGCCCACTTATGTGTCCGCTGCATGGCATTCTTAACCAGCTCTTTTCCTTTATTAGAAGCTACTAATTGGTCCAAGCACATAGCAATATCTACACCCAGGCGTTCTTGATAGGATATTGAATTTTCGGGGGTGAATAAGTGGCGGGTTCCATCTATATGAGATCGAAATGTTACGCCTTCATCATTGAGATCTATTAGAGACCCCAGGCTAAAAACTTGATAGCCTCCACTATCAGTGAGAATAGGGCCCTTCCAGTTCATAAAGTTGTGTAGCCCACCGATATCTTCAATTAAATCTATGCCTGGCCTCAAGTACAGATGATATGCATTACTTAGAATGATATGTGCTCCCACTTCGGTTAGTTCAGTTGGTGAAAGACTTTTGACCGATCCTTGAGTAGCTACCGGCATGAAGGCAGGAGTTAGAACTGCTCCATGACGAGTTTGCATAATTCCTTGCCGAGCTTTGCCGTCTAATTTTATGAGTTTGAATCCAAATTTACTTGAGCTCATTGAAATGTTCTCATTCCCAATCTTATAAGTTGAAAACCTATAATTAAAAATGACACAGATAGTAGGCGCATGATATTCTGTGCTTGTATCATTTGTGATAGTTTTACAGCTATTTGTGCTCCTATGATGATTCCAATCCCTACTAAAAGAGCTTTATTTGTGTCCACGTTTCCATCTATTAGGTGCATAATACTGCCAGCGAAAGTGTATATTCCCTGTGTAAAAACGGAAGTCGCCGTCGCTATATAAGTTGGGAATTTAAAAATATATATAAGAGTAGGTGTCCTTATAGGGCCACCTCCCATTCCAAAAAAACCAGACATAAAGCCAAACAGGCCATTGGCCGAAATAGCTAATGGTTCATTGTATGTATATTCAAATGTTCCTTTATCCATGGTAGAGATCAACCTGGTCGTTGTTCCAAATTTTCTAGGGGTATTCGAGGTATCCTGTGGTTTATTTATGGAGTCGTTCAATCGGACTGTATTTGCCATTTGTGGGGAATTCCGGCGTAGCACTAGAAATAGTCCTAAAAGAATAAGTATTATTCCCAGAACTATTTGAAATATGTCTGCTGGTACTAATTTAAGACCCTGCACTCCGAAGAATGTTCCTGGCACTGCTGCAAGACTAAAAAGTAGAGAAGATCGTATGTCTACTCGTTTTAGTTTAAGGTATCCTATTGAACCTGAAATTGAAGCCAAGAAAACTGTTACCATGCTTGTTCCAACTGCAATATTATGGTCAAGCTGAAATAATACTATAAGGAGAGGTGCAACTATGAATCCTCCACCTGATCCAATCAGGACTCCGTAGGTTCCTGCACTTATACCCAATACAAGTAGAGCTAGCGCTATAGATAAATTTAATTCTTCCATAATACTTTGTGTATTAGGATACTATACATTGCCTACCTCCGGAGCATTATTTTTGGGTATACACGGGGAATTACATTACACCGCAATGAATTGTACCTAGTAGAGCATGGAGTATGTGAACTGATGATATAATAATTAACTATACTAAGAGGGACACATTTTTCCCGTTTGATATTTACATCAAGTGAGGAAACAGTTTTCTGACTTTACGTCAAATATGTCTCTTGGGTTTTTTATATATGGACAATAAATGTAATAAGTTGTTCACTGGTAAAACTGAATAATTCTCCTACAACTAGGGGGTAGGTTATATGCAGGAATTGAAACAAATGCTTCAGGAAATGACCCATAAGATTGCCCAAGTATTGGAGCGTCTTTGACGTTTCGGAGAAAGAAAAAGAAATATTTTCTATTGAACAAAATGCTGGCGAAAGTCAATTCTGGGCTGATCCACAACGTGCCCAAATCGTTATGCAACGCCTTTCTAGACTTAAGGAAATCGTGACTACATGGCGAGAATTGGAATTACAAGGCAACTCTTTATTAGATCTAGTAGAGTTATCAATTAATGATGGAGATGGATCACTTGAAGAACAAATCAGGGAAGAATTAGAAGGCTATCGGAAGATCTTCGAGTCTAACGAGTTATCATTAACCTTATCTGGTCCTTATGATAGCCGACCTGCCCTTCTGTCCGTTTTTTCTGGGGCTGGAGGTGTTGACTCACAGGATTGGAGTCAAATGCTTTTACGTATGTACCTTCGGTGGTCAGAGCGACATAAATATGAGGCCAGGATTCTTGATATTGATCAATCTGATGAAGCCGGAATCAAGAATGCTACTGTACAGATCACTGGCAAATTAGCTTATGGTTATCTAAAAGCAGAAAAGGGAGTTCATAGACTGGTACGACTTTCACCATTTAATAGTGACCATCTTAGGCATACATCTTTTGCTAGAGTAGAAGTGTTGCCCGTAGCCGAGTCTCAAGACCCTGAGGTGGAAATTAGGTCAGATGATATAAAACTGGACTTTATACGTTCTAGTGGACCTGGGGGCCAGAACGTAAACAAGGTGGCATCTGCTGTAAGAATAACTCATATCCCCAGTGGAATAGTTGTTGCTTGTCAAACCGAAAGGTCTCAACATCAAAATAGAGAGCATGCAATGACCATTTTGCGTGCACGAATACTAGAGTACAAAATTAAAAAGCGGGAACAGGAGTTAGCAGCGCTAAAGGGAGATACGATATCTCCTGAATGGGGTAATCAAATAAGAAGTTATGTGTTACATCCGTACAAATTAGTCAAGGATCATCGTACTGATTATCAGTCAAATGATGCTGAAAGGGTGTTGGATGGAGATATCAATGAATTTCTGAATGCATATCTAGTATCAAAGGTAGGCTCTTAGGTGATGATAAGTAATCAGGTTCCTATTTGACTAGATTGGTAGCAGGTAAATTCTAATCAAGGCCTATTATGTGGCCAAACTTTTCTTGTTTTGCTTTGACGTAATTCTTGTTTTCTTTAGTAATATTGATAGACATAGGAACTCTATCAATCACTTCCAATCCGAATCCATTCAAACCAACAATTTTCTTGGGATTATTGGTAAGAAGCCTCATTTTTCTTACCCCAAGGTCCCATAAAATTTGGGCACCTACCCCATAATGCCTCAAGTCAGGCTCGAATCCAAGACATTTATTGGCTTCTACGGTATCAAGTCCTTGGTCTTGCAGATGGTAGGCCCTAATTTTGTTGTGTAGGCCAATTCCTCGCCCTTCTTGCCGCATATATAAAAACACGCCTTTCCCTTCTTTAGATATGGTTTTTAGCGCTTGATTTACTTGTGTCCCACAATCACATCGTAGACTGCCAAATATATCACCTGTGAAACATTGACTATGTACTCTTACCAAAACATCTTCATCTTCTTCCCATTTGCCCATTACTAGTGCTACGTGTTCATCAGAGTCGAACCGTGATGAATATCCGCTAACCTTGAAATCTCCAAATTTAGTGGGTAATTTAGCATCGACGGTCTTTTCTATGAGATTTTCGGTCAGGCGACGATGAGATATGATATCAGCAATGCTGACAATATTTATGCCCTGTTCGTTTGAAAAGACCTCGAGATCAGGGAGTCGGGCCATAGTCCCGTCGTCACTTAAAATTTCACACACAACTGCTGCAGGTTGGAGTTTTGCCATGACAGCTAAATCTACACTTGCCTCAGTATGACCTGCTCTAACTAGTACTCCACCTTCTTTGTATCGTAGAGGGAATGTGTGGCCCGGCTGGGCAAAATCCTCAGGTTTAGCGGTAGGATCTATAACTGCTTTAACCGTTGCCGAACGATCGTGTGCTGATATTCCTGTAGTAGTATCTTTCATATAATCGATTGATGCCGAAAAAGCTGTACCGCTCTCTGACGTTTGTCCTACCTGTGGCATCATGGGTAAATTAAGTCTTTCAAGGTATTCTGAACTTACAGGCATACACAAAAGTCCACGACCGAATTTTGTCATGAAATTTATAGCTTCTGGCGTAATGTTTTCTGCGGCTATCGCCAAGTCGCCTTCGTTTTCTCTCCGGGCGTCGTCGACAATTATGAGGAACTTTCCTTGGCGGAATTCCTCTATGGCTTGTTCTGCTGTAATAAGGGACATAAAACTACAACCTTTTTACTCTGAGGGTGATTTATCTAGGTATTGGTTCAAGAGGCTTGCCACGTATTTTGCCATTACGTCGACCTCTAGATTTACTAAATCTCCTACCAAACGAGTATTTAAATTCGTATTGTTTTGACTATATGGTATCACAGAGATTGTAATAGATGAACTTAATTTATCTACCACTGTCAGACTTATACCGTCCAGTGTAACGAATCCTTTTTCGACTATATAGGGCATTAGACTATTTGGTATTAGATATTCAAATATAATTGCTCCTGAAACGTCTGTTTTTGAAATTATTTTTGCCGTTCCATCTATATGACCTTGTACTACATGACCTCCAAACTTCTTGTCGAAACTCATTGCTTTCTCTAGGTTAACTGGCTGGTTTTTCCTAAGTATGCCTAGATTGGTACGGTTTAATGTTTCTTGAGAAAGGTCTACTTCAAAACAGGTTTCGTTTAATTCAACTATAGTAAGACAAGCCCCGTTAACCGCTATGCTATTTCCTAGGTCAAGGTCTTTGGTTATAGGGCTAGACTCTATAGATAATCTATTGCCTTCTAAATAATTTACTTTTCCGATATTTTCTATTATGCCGGTAAACATGTTAGGCCTGTGGATATCCAATGACCAAGATGTCGTCCCCAATCTTTTCCGTGGTGACGTTCATTATATTAAAGGATTTGGATAATGAGTCTACTCCAATTCCTTCTACTGGCGATGGAGCATTGATTCCCCCGATTATAGTTGGGGCAATAAATGCGACCACTCTATCCACTAAACCTAGGTCAAATAAAGAACCGGCAAGATGCCCTCCACCTTCTACCAATAGGTTTACTACACCACGGTTTCCTAATAGTACAAGAAGATTTTCGAGGTCTACTCCATCCCCCTTTGATTCTAGATTTAATAATTCTGCGCCGGATTTTTTAAGTTCCTCGGGTATCGATTTAATATTGGTAGATGTAACAATCAAAGTTTGCCCAGGCCCATTAAAAAGCTTTGAATTAGGTGGAGTCCTACCCTTAGAATCTACAATGATCCTCATCGGTTGGTTAGGAAAAGGATCACCATTAATGTCTCTCGAGGTGAGTTGAGGATCATCATATAAAACCGTGTTGATGCCTACCATCACTGCATCCGATTCATTCCTTATTGCATGAGTTCTAAATCGTGCAGAATCACCAGTGATCCATTTTGATTCTCCAGTTTTTGTAGCTATCTTGCCATCAAGACTCATAGCATATTTTGTGGTTACAAATGGCAACTTGGTCTTGATGTGTTTGGAAAAGCCTTGGTAGAGCTCTTTTATTCCTTCGTAATGTGTAAGAAGGTTCACCTCTATACCTGAATTTTGGAGTTCACGTATTCCATTACCGTTGATCTTGGGATTAGGGTCTTTAGAGGCGATGTATACTTTTGAGATGCCAGCTTCTATCAGGGATTTGGTGCATGGGGGCGTTTTACCATATATGCAACAAGGTTCTAAAGTAACATATAACGTTGATTTCATTGCATTTGAGCCAGCGGTTTTGAGTGCCACTATTTCAGCATGATCTCCACCGGGCGGTTGCGTTGATCCCTCAGCGATGACATTTTCAGATTTGACGAGCACGGCACCCACAGCAGGATTGGGGCTTGTCTTACCCATTTTCCCGCGTGCCAGAGAGATGGCTCGCTCCATGTAATCCATAGTGGCTTAACTGTTTCGGTCGAAATTTTGATAATATCGACTAGCAGTTGGGAGAGTTTGCCCTTGGTATTTGCTGCCGAGTGATGTAGAACCGTATATTCGTTCAGCTGGCGTGCTTAATCTAAGGAATGATATTTGACCGATTTTCATGCCCTTATATAGGGTTATAGGAAGTCTTGCTATGTTAGTGAGTTCTAAAGTTAGGTTTCCTTTCCATCCCGGATCAACGTAGCCTGCAGTCGAATGAATGACTAGACCGATGCGACCGAGCGAGCTTTTGCCTTCCAGTCGGGCAACTAAGTCATCGGGTACTTCTATATGTTCCCTAGTACTAGCAAGGACAAATTCACCTGGATGTAAGAAAAAACCCTGGTTTTCTTCTAGCTCAATCATATCAGTGAGGTCTTCCATTTTATTGCGTAAATCGATGTAAGGACGACGTGTGTTACGAAATATCAAGAGCCTATGGTCCATAGAAAGGTCTACACTGGCTGGTTGTATATCTTGTGGATCCAATGGGTCTATAACTATTCTTCCTTTGGCTAATTCTTCTTTGATGGTACGATCACTCAAAACCACTTTCACATCCTCAATTCTAATTAGTTTGGTTAAGAGGGATTGTATCAGTGCAAGGTAAGTGGCACAACATTGGCTTATAGTGAAAGCGTGTGAACTGGCTTCAATGAGTTTAGAGGTTGAATTCATATTTATATGTGAGAATTTGTAGGACTATTGTTATATACAGGAACTCATTTATTATATAATCGAGTCATCATGGATTAGTTTATTCATGATATACGTGTCGAAATTGAATGCAAGACTACCATCGTCACAGATAGGCATATATTTACTCTATGATGAGACAGATAAAGGAAATTCTTGAGGCATTTATTTTAGCGTTTCTATTCTTTTTCCTTGTGCATGTTAGTGTGCAGAATTTTCGGGTTGAGGGTTCTAGCATGAGTCCTACACTTTCTCCTGGGGATTACATTACGGTAAACAAATTACCCTACATGAAATTTGATATAAATAGAGCCTCTAGAATGATTCTAATATGGAGTCCTAAAGAAGCTCAAGTTAATGCTCCATTTCGATCTAAGCATCCCGAAAGAGGAGATATAGTAGTTTTTCCGTCGCCAGTAGCCCCAGGTAAGCAGTTAGTAAAAAGAGTTATTGGTCTTCCCGGAGAAAGTGTTTCCCTGAAAAGTGGGGATACTTACATTAATGATATCCTCATGATTGAGCCTTACGTAAAAATTGAGGGATGGGATGAAACTATAGATTTTGGAATTCTGGGCTCTAATCACTATTTTGTAATGGGAGATAATAGATCTCAGAGTGGTGATTCTAGGCATTGGGGACCAGTGGATATTAAAGATATGATTGGGACAAAGTTGTGGGATTTCAATTTGAGATTTGAATGGAATCCATTTGGCAATTCTAGATAGGATTTTGCGTGAAATCATAGGGATTCATCGAAGTAATTTGTTATTGACTTGAGGTCAACCGAGTTAATTGTTAGAATTCACGCCAGTTCTATTTAGAACTTTCATTAATGTATTGAAGGAGTATAGGTGTGGGCAAAATAAAAGTAGCCATTATTGGTGTGGGTAATTGTGCTTCAGCTTTAGTACAAGGGGTACATAAGTATCGCGAAACTTTAGAGGATGTCGCTGTTCCAGGTCTAATGCATCCCTTGCTATCGGGCTATAGCATTGGCGACATAGAATTTGTGGCTGCTTTTGATGTGGACAAAAACAAAGTAGGAAAGGATTTGTCTAAAGCTATATTGGAATCCCCAAACAATACTATTTCTTTTGCCGATGTTCCTGAAATTGGTGTCAAAGTTGAAAGAGGAATGACTCATGACGGGTTAGGGAAATATGTTTCTGAGATAGTTGAGAAGGCACCCGGTTCCACTGTGGATGTTGCTCAGATTCTTGTAGATCGTGAGGTAGACGTAGTAGTGAACTTTCTTCCGGTAGGAAGTGAAATGGCAACTAAATGGTATGTAGAACAAGTATTGGCTGCCCGTTGTGGGCTAGTAAATTGTATTCCTCAATTCATTGCACGTGAAGAATATTGGCGTGATAGGTTTGAATCGCGTGGGGCACCCATTATTGGTGATGATATAAAATCCCAGGTTGGAGCAACTATTACACATAGGGTGCTTACTAGACTGTTCCAAGATCGAGGAGTGACTGTTGATAGGACCTATCAATTAAATTTTGGTGGAAATACGGACTTTTTAAACATGCTGGAACGTGAGCGACTAGCCTCAAAAAAGATATCTAAGACAAATGCAGTTACTTCGCAATTGGACGACAGCATAGAAGCTGATAGAGTCCATATTGGCCCAAGTGATTATGTTCCTTGGCTAGATGATCGCAAATGGTGTTACATTCGGATGGAGGGACGTACTTTTGGTGGAGCACCGATAAATTTGGAAGTTAAATTAGAGGTATGGGATAGTCCCAACTCAGCTGGAGTGGTGGTTGATGCTATTAGATGTTGCAAGATTGCAAAAGATCGAGGGCAATCCGGTGCTGTAGAAGGCCCGAGCGCTTATTTCATGAAGTCTCCCCCGATTCAATATACGGATGATGTAGCACATAGAATGGTTGAGGATTTTATTTTAGACCACCAGGAGGGAACATCTCAGCAGACAATCTAACGGAGGCTGAGGATTGAAAATTGCGTTGGTTTCCCCATACGATTTCACCTGGCCAGGTGGCGTAACGGCCCACATTTCTCAGCTGAGTCAGCAACTTATTATTATGGGACATCAAGTTAAGGTGATGACTCCCTTTACTCCTGCCCGCGCAGATTCCATAGATCAGAATCTTGTTCAATTCGGTAGAACGGTTCCTATACCTATGGGAGGTTCTATTGCTCGCATATCACTGTCTGTGTGGCTATATAGAAAAGTTAGGGAATTCTTAACTTCAGAGGCGTTCGACATAGTACATATACACGAACCCTTGACACCCTTTTTACCGTTGGCGGTCCTTCAGAGCTCTAAGGCTGTCAATATTGGCACCTTTCATTCTAACCATGGCACTGATAGGTGGTATCGTTTTTCTAGTCCGATACTAAAATATTGGTTTAACCGTCTGGATGGAAGAATAGCTGTCTCAGATGTAGCTCACCGTCAGGTAGAACGTTTTTTTCAAGGTAATTATCAAATAATTCCTAACGGAATTGACTTAGGTTTTTTTGGAGGGCAGATTAATAAGATACCTAAGTATGATGATGGAAAAATTAATATTTTATTCGTCGGACGTTCGGAAAAACGAAAGGGCGTAAAATATTTAGTAGATGCATATAGCCAACTTAAATGGGATTTTCCTAATATACGGTTGATAGTGGTTGGCCCGGGTCATCCAGATAGAGAGGTTTCTCGTATTGTTGCTGAACGGGGATTAATGGATATTGAATTTGAGGGTCCAGTTTCACATAGTCAACTTCCAATGTATTATCATACCGCCGACATTTTTTGTTCACCCGCGACAGGAAAAGAAAGCTTTGGATACGTCTTACTAGAGGCTATGGCTGCAGGCACACCTATCGTAGCTTCAGATATTGATGGCTATTCGTCCATCGTTCAACATGATCATCAAGGGCTTCTCGTTGCTCCCAAAAATGGGAAACTGTTGGCAGATTCATTAGCTCTTCTAATAAATAATCCTGAGTTAGCTAAACGCATGGGAGAAGCTGGAAAGAAGGAGGTCCAAAGATACTCCTGGAGTCATGTAGCACGTAGTGTGTTGGACTATTATCAACTAACATTGGAGTCTACTATTGGCCGAACAACTTAGAAAATTTATCAGGGGTTTATTAAGTCCGATTGAATATACCTTGGTTCGTGTGATGAAAGCATTGGGGTTAGGCCCTAATTTTGTCACGGTACTTGGATTAATTTTTGTACTGATTGCCGCTGGATTCATTGCTATTGGGCATCTTACCATTGGTGGATTGATATTTTTTGTAGGATGTCTGTTTGATATGGTTGATGGTTCACTTGCGAGGATGTCTAACAAAGTAACACGAGCAGGGTCTTTGTTAGATTCTGTTTTTGATCGATTAGGAGAGGGAGTTTTGTTTATAGGCCTAGCTATTTATGGTTCATCAGTTAATGCTGACTCCCGCAATATGACAGTATATTTTATTCTATTGTTAGTTGCTCTCATTAGCTCTCAAGGAGTAAGTTATGTGAGAGCGAAAGCTGAGTCACTAAATGTGAATGCAACTGGAGGATTTATGACTCGGCCAGAAAGAGTCATAACCCTAGCCTTAGGGTTGGTGTTTGGGGGATCTACTCTTTTACTAGCCCTAGGATTCGTAGCATTTTTCTCTACTTGGACAATGTTTACTAGGTTTCTACATGTATATAATGAACTTAAATCTGATTAGAGACGAGCTAATAGTGAGAACCTTAAAGATTATCTTGTGGGATT
The DNA here is from genome assembly GCA_009391235.1 of SAR202 cluster bacterium AC-409-J13_OGT_754m. Taxonomy (GTDB): domain Bacteria; phylum Chloroflexota; class Dehalococcoidia; order Lucifugimonadales; genus VEXD01. The sequence goes on along the minus strand of VEXD01000001.1, from coordinate 79,904 downwards.
TTTATCGCTGTCTGGTTTCTTTTAAAGCTAGAAGAGCTTGAGCCCTGCATCTCTACAGGTAAATGATATACTAGTCGGTGACAGATACCATAGACTGTATTTTAGTAAAATTTTTATAGACAAGATGTTACAAGGGCTATATAAATATCTGAGTACCATCACGTAGGGAGAATTACATCAGATTGGGTAAAATTATTAAAGGCAGTAGAATAGGTCAGGATTTAAGGTTTGCTGTTGTAGTTGCATTTTTCAACGAGCAAATAACTTCCAAGTTGCTGGAGGGATGCATAGATGGTCTTGTTGAAAATGGAGTTAAAAAAGATTTTATAACAGTGGTATCTGTTCCTGGGTCACTTGAGCTTGGGGTGGTGGCTAAAAAGATGGCAGGATCTTACAAGTATGATGCAATAATATGTCTGGGAGCTGTTATAAAAGGTGAAACCAGTCATTATGACATTGTGGCTAATTGGGGAGCCTATTCCATGACTCAAGCGGCTTTGGATACAGGTATACCAGTAATACTAGGGTATTTAACTACTGAGAATGAAGAACAAGCTGAAGCTAGATCGGGAGGTTCAGTTGGCAATAAGGGATATGATGCCGCTTTGACTGGCATAGAAATGGCTAATTTAATGAAAACCTTAGGTAATACGGAGAGGTAAGGGTTAAATGTCTATTGAAGAACGTTTGAAAAATGATCTTTATCAGGCCATGCGCGAAAAAGATAAAATTAAAGTGATGGTTGTCAGATCTATCATAAGTGCTATCGGCTATCGTGTGATCGATAAGAGGGAACCCCTCACAGATTCTGAAGTAATGGATGTTATATCAAAACAGGTCAAGCAACGTAAAGAAAGCATAGAAATTTATGGGAAGGCAAATCGCAACGATTTGATGGAAAAGGAAAGTGCTGAACTGGAGATTCTTCAAATTTATACGCCATCTCAATTGAGTATTGCAGAATTAGATAAATTAATTGGGCGAACCATAGATGAATCAGGTGCTTCAGGCATGAATGATAAAGGGAAGATTATGGGTTTGATAATGCCACAAGTTAAAGGGAGGGCTGACGGTTCTGTGATTAACGATATAGTCACAAAAATCCTGGGAGCCATGAATGCATAGTGGTATCTTGGTATTAATCCTGTATGTATTGGAGAAATAGTGAAATTTGGGATAGTGGTTTTTCCTGGAACCTGGAGTGATGTAGATTGCAAGTACGCTGTTGGGGATATCTTACAACAACCATTCGAATATTTATGGCATAAAAACAATGAGGATCTGTCTCGTTTCGATTGCGTTATTCTACCTGGAGGATTTTCATATGGTGATTACCTCAGGGCAGGTGCAATAGCCAGCCTCTCCCCGATCATGGCTTCAATAGATACATTTGCTAGGAAAGGCGGGTTGGTTTTGGGCATCTGTAATGGTTTTCAAATCCTTTGCGAATCCGGATTGCTTCCAGGTGTACTTATGAGAAATGATCATCTGCAATTCCGATGTGAATGGACTAATCTGAAAGTAGAGAATACAGTTACACCATTTACTGCCGATTGTTGTGATGGTCAAGTATTAAGAGTGCCTATTTCTCATGGTGAAGGGAACTATTTTGCTGATGAAAATACGTTGCATGAACTTGAATCGGAAAACCGAATTATATTCCGATACTGTTCGGTTGACGGATTGGTAACAGATGAATCAAACCCCAATGGGTCTGTCAATAACATAGCGGGCATAGTAAATTCCAAGGGTAATATTTTGGGCATGATGCCGCATCCGGAGCGATGTTGTGAGTCTTTAATGGGAGGAATAGACGGTTTAGAGATATTTCAGTCAATAATACGGAGCATAGCAGTTGTATAGATGTTGTTCATTTTGTAAAAGCATTAACGATTATGATAACCACTTTCAAATGCCGGAGATTGGTATCATAAATTTACTACCCAGTGTATAGATTATTGGATACAGATTGGAATAGACGAATTCATCCTGACGGGGATTTTGAGAATGAGCCTAGTTAATAAAGAAACATTAGATGAAATTGCTCTGACAGTTGAGGAATACCACCTTATTGTTGAAACATTAGGTAGAACACCTAATGCATTAGAGCTTGGCATGTTTGGGGCTCTTTGGAGTGAACACTGCGGATATCAGCACTCGAAACCTCTGTTAAAACTTTTACCTTCTAAAGGAGATAGAGTTTTATTCCCTCCTGGACAAGAAAATGCCGGTGCAGTCGACATTGGTGACGGACTGGCAGTAGTTTTTAAAATAGAATCACACAACCATCCTTCAGCAATAGAGCCTTTTCAGGGGGCTGCTACAGGAGTTGGGGGAATTGTTAGAGATATATTGGCTTTGGGAGCAAGACCTATGGCCTTGCTAAATTCACTGAGATTTGGCCCGCTAGATGATCCCAATAATCAATATTTGTTCAAAGGGGTGGTTGGGGGTATATCTTGGTATGGTAACTGTATAGGTGTTCCTGATGTTGGAGGAGAGATCGCATTTGATTCAGGCTATTCTGGCAATCCCCTTGTAAATGCTTTATGTGTTGGATTGGTCGCGATTGATAAATTGGCTAAATCTACTGTAGGTGAGGACGGGAATCTGATTATATTAGTTGGTTCTGAAACAGGCAGGGATGGCATTCACGGAGCATCTGGTCTAGCTTCCAGAACATTTGAATTACAGGAAAGCATGAGACCAGCGGTTCAAGTAGGGAATCCATTTTTGGAAAAAGTATTGATTGAAGCTTGTATAGAATCTGTTGCAAGCGGGATTGTTGTTGGAGTTCAGGATTTGGGAGCGGCTGGACTTACTAGTTCGATCGTGGAATCCGTTTACAAAAGTGGTAAAGGGGTCTATATAGATGTTTCAAAAGTACATTTAAGAGAACCTAATATGAGTCCTTACGAGGTTATGCTATCAGAATCTCAAGAGCGCATGATTTTGATTATTAAACCAGAAAACAAGAACAGATTAGCGGATTTGCTTAGCAAATGGGATCTACCTTGGTCTGACATAGGCAAAGTCACTTCGGATGGGCGCATTAAAATTTATGATGGGAAACAAAAGGCTGCAGATCTTCCGATAAAGACTTTGAATGAACCTAAGTTATATCGACTGAAAGGTAATCTGTCATCTGAGGTAGAGCAGGCTCGTTTGTATCCACTTTCGTCAATACCGTTGCCGGATAGTTCACCTGGGGAAGTACTGAGAGGTCTACTTGCATCTCGCAACATAAATAATAAAGAACAGGTATATCGTCAATACGACAGTCAAGTGCAAACTAACACAGTGATTGCACCAGGTGTTGCTGATGCAGCAGTGTTACGAATAAAAGGTACCAACAAAGCCATCGCTCTTAGCACTGATGGGAATGCTAATTATTGCTATCTCGACCCATACCGAGGAGGAATGATTGCTGTAGCAGAAGCATGCAGAAATGTTTCATGTGTTGGTGCTCAGCCTATAGCTTTAACGGATTGTTTAAATTTCGGGGATCCAACTAGACCTGAAGTGTATTTTGAACTGGAGTGGGCTATTAAGGGAATAGCTAAAGCTTGCCGTGTTTTTAATGTTCCAGTAGTTAGTGGCAACGTGAGTTTATATAACGAAACGCGTGGTAAGGCAATTTTGCCTACCCCTGTGGTTGGAGCACTAGGCTATATGGAAAATGTTGCCCATAGAACAACCATGGGCTTTAAAAGTGAAGGAGATGCTGTATTAATATTGGGAACTTCGAGGGTTAGCGGAGCAGCTAAGAGCATGGCCGCCAGCGAATACCTAATTTTATATCATAATATGTTGGTAGGTCGTCCAGAAATTGACCTTAAATTGGAGTCTCGAGTCCAGGCTCTGTGTCGAATTGCCGTGAGGGATGGAATTGTGAGATCAGCTCATGATGTTTCAAATGGGGGATTAGCCGTCGCTATCGCAGAATCATGTTTGGTAGGCGGACTTGGATTTTCAGGAGACTTTTCAATTAGTGGTAGATGGGATGCGGCTCTTTTTGGAGAAACTCAATCACGCATAATCGTATCCGTTCCACCTCAAATGGTGGGCGCAATCCAGAAGCTTGCAGTAAGCATGGATGTGCCATGGGCCTATTTAGGCTTAGTAGGCGGTAAGAATTTGATTATAGAGGGATTAATAGACTTGTCATTGAAGCAATTGGGCGAAAGTTGGAAAAATGGTTTTCATTAAGATTTAAATGATAATTGTTAACCCCGGCTAAGGATAATGGTAATAGATGTGCAATTTTTCCTTATCTAGTTTTTGTTAATAAAGAGATTATCTTTTTTCTATACCCGTATATTGTGTAACGGCTTGCATTATTTTTTGTTCAAATTCAGCGGGATTTAGAGGTGTTAAGGAAACTATACGGTTATTCGCAATCTTGATCTTTATTTCCAGAGATACTGGACTACGATGTATCTGGACAGCGGATATTTCATCAAATAAGACGATGCGTTCTCTAGGTTTACCATATGTTACTATTATACGGTCATTATAGAGTTCGTACCATCTTGGGGCCAGAAACCATTGACTTGCAGCTAGAAGAATTCCAGCTCCAAGGAAACCTAAGACACTTATAATATCCCTAGGGTTGATTACAGCACTCACCATAGAGATTAATATAATGCCCCAACCTATCCATCCAATAAGTCGAGTAAGCAACGAGGTTCTATGTGCTTCCACATGTAATGGATATAATGAATTCATGAGGTTATTTTATCATATGGGTTTGGGGAAATTGTTTTAAAACCCAGGATAGCAAGTATATTATTGCATGATAACCAATTTTATTTGATATACAATTAGAAGTCTAAATGGTTTTAGGAGATCGTCCTCAAATGAATGGGAAGAAAAAGCGTGTATATAGGTTCGATGAAGGTAATGCGACTATGCGTAATCTTTTGGGAGGTAAAGGAGCCAACTTATCTGAAATGGTTAAGATGGGCCTTCCTGTACCCCCGGGTTTTGTGATTACAACTGAAGTTAGTCTGGAATATTATGATCTGGGGAAGAAGATGCCTGAAGGTCTTTGGGAAGATATTGAAGCTAACATGCGTGTTTTAGAAGCAAGTGTAGGGCGCAAGTTTGGTGACGCAAAGCAGCCTCTCTTAGTTTCAGTTAGATCAGGAGCCAGATTCTCCATGCCTGGGATGATGGATACGATCCTTAATCTGGGCATTAATGACGATATAGTGGAAGGGCTAGTTGAACTTATGGGCGAAAAGCGTTCAGCTATGGATGCATACCGAAGGTTTTTACAGATCTTTGGTAATGTTGCTATGGGCATGGAATCTTCTGAGTTTGAGAAAATTTTAGACGAACAAAAAATAAATGCAGGAGTTGTATTAGATCATGAGTTAGGGCCGGAAGATCTTGTTGAATTAGTAAATAAGTATAAAGAATTGATAATAGAGGTCACAGGAAAACCTTTCCCGTCTGATCCGTGGACTCAATTAAGAGAGGCGGTGATAGCAGTATTTGAAAGCTGGAACAATCAAAGAGCTATGGACTATAGAAATTATCGCGGCATCCCACATGATCTTGGAACAGGAGTCAATATACAGGCTATGGTCTTTGGGAATACTGGTCAGAATAGTGGAACAGGGGTGCTTTTCACCAGGAATCCAGCGACTGGTGAAAACTATATATATGGGGAATATTTGCCTAATGCACAGGGTGAGGACGTGGTAGCTGGTGTCCGCACACCATATCCAGTCTCGCAATTAGGTGAAAGTCATCCAGTGATTTATGAAAAACTTATGGGCCTCGCAAAGCAACTAGAAACACATTATCGTGATGTTCAGGACGTTGAATTTACAGTTGAACAGGAACGTTTGTATTTACTTCAAACTAGGGGTGCGCAACGAACTGCCGCTGCTGCTGTCAAGACGGCTGTAGATATGGTCGTAGAGGGACTTATAACCAAGAAGGAATCAATTCAGAGAGTAGAACCGGATCAACTCTCTATGTTATTTGTTCCTCGTTTTGATGATGACGATAGGAAAAGAGCTGTATCCGAAGGAGAACTTATAGCTGTTGGAACTCCTGCCTCACCAGGGGCTGCGACTGGATTAGCCGTTTTTGATCCCAATCGTGCAGCTGAAGCTGGAATGCGAGGTGAAAGTGTAATACTGGTAAGAGCTGAAACTACTCCCGACGATATTAATGGCATCTTACAGTCTGTAGGAATTCTAACTAGTCGCGGAGGAACAACTAGTCATGCAGCAGTTGTTACAAGGGGATTGGGGAAGCCTTGTATTGTTGGAACTGAAGAAATTAAATTCGCAAGAGATGGTTCATTTTTTGGATCACGCGGCCAGGTTATTAAAGAGGGTGATGAAATTAGCATAGACGGTGCTACTGGAGAGGTTTTTAAAAAGCATATTACAACCGTTGCTCCTAACCTAGATGAATTAAATGAAGCGCGTCAGTTATTATCTTGGGCGGACGAATTTAGAACTCTTGGAGTATGGGCGAATGCGGATACTGAATCTGATGCTAAAAGAGCTTTGTCTATGGGGGCAGAAGGGATAGGTTTATGCAGAACTGAACACATGTTTTTAGGTCCTGAGCGAGTAGCTGTAGTTCAGCGGATGCTTTTGAACGCGGCTGAAGCCGAAAATTGGCAATCTGCACATGGAGAAGTGGATTTACTTAGCATAAGTGATTCTTTGCCTGAAGATTTGCCTTTAGGGGTAGCTACCTATTATGAAGCTTTGGGAGAATTGGAAAAATTACAAGTAAAGGATTTTACTGACATTCTTAATATCATGGGAGATCGGCCTGTTATCATTAGGCTTTTGGATGCTCCTCTCCACGAGTTCTTGCCGCGTTATGAAGAATTGGTAAGGAAGTCTACAGAATTGAAGATGAGCAATCCAAATGACGAAGAACTTCAAGAAACTGAAAGATTGCTTGAACTTCTTGAGCAATCAAGGGAAGCTAACCCTATGCTGGGGCATAGGGGTTGCAGATTAGGCATATCGTTTCCATCAGTGTATAGGATGCAGGTAAAGGCTATTATGACAGCTTGTTGTGAGTTGCAATTGAAAGGCCAATCGGTGCAACCAGAAATTATGATTCCATTAACATCTCATGTTAATGAGATGGTTATATTAAGAGAGAGATTGACTAAGGTAGCTAAAACCATTCAAGATGAGCGAGGGGTTGGAGTTCGTTATAAGTTTGGGACCATGATAGAAGTACCCAGAGCGGCTCTTACAGCAGACAAGTTGGCATCTGAATCTGATTTCTTCAGCTTTGGCACTAATGATTTGACACAGACTACTTTTGGTTATAGCAGGGATGATGCGGAAGGTAAATTTTTGAGAGCTTATATAGAAGATGGTGTACTTCCAGAAGATCCATTCCTAACTTTGGATGCTGAAGGGGTAGGTTCGTTGATCCAGATTGCGGTGGAAAAAGGCAGAAAAGTTAAACCTGATTTAGAGGTTGGCATTTGTGGTGAGCATGGTGGCGATCCGGCCAGCATAGATTTTTGTCACCGTACTGGACTTAACTACGTTAGCTCCAGTCCATTTAGAGTGCCTGTAGCCCGCTTGGCTGCAGCTCAGGCGGCGTTGAGGGACGACAAGTAGTTATAAAATAGGCTCTACAAATTCCAGTTGTGGTAACTACTTTTTTGATTCGGTATTTACCGTGACGTAGTATCTAGAATACAACCGGATAAGTTCGAGTATTGATTAGAAGCCTGACGATTAATGACCGTTTGGGATGTTTTCGACCGTAGCATTTCATGTTCTATAAGATAGAAGTCAGCCTTGGATATTAGGTGGACTGTATCCTGAAAAGCTAGGTGCCATAATTCGGGAGTCCATCTTTTTATATAATCCATTCTGGGAGCTATATGTTGTGCTTCGATAAATTGGTTTTCAGCCAGTATTATGTCTGGTTTTATTCCTACTCTGAATGGTAGTTGACTACTTCCTTGAGGTTGCCACATTGGTGAACTATCTTCGACCATTGAGGAAGTTACAATTGTGCTAGCAGCAAAACATCTTTTATGAGAAATATAAATTAGCACTCTATCATCAGGCTCCATCCGTTGAACCTTCTTTCGATGATGGGAGGTTAAACCAACCATGTCAAATTTGCGCTTTTTTAATATAGAGAAGTTTTCTGGGGTTTTCACTACTATCCAATAACTCTTTGACATATGTGCCTCTAGAATAGTCGTTGGTTTATGAGAACATAAACATTATCCCACAAATGTGTGGTTAACAATAGTTAGGAATTTAGTGATTGCATCCCCGTTGCGGGCATTAAGATGATTATTCATTGATGTAGACTCAAACAAATATATTTATATTGATGTATAAACATTTATACTTAGGTATTGAATGGTTTAGTCTTTATGTTGCCGTAAGTTAATTGAATGTTTTATTAAGTGGTTGGGGTTAGGGTGTTAAATGAGAACCTACATTTGTTGTTAATGATACGAGCATAGTTGTAATAATTTGCAAATTGGAGAAATCTAAGTAGTGAAGAACCGGACGAAAATTGATATTAGCAAGCTGTTGAAAGAACAAGTTTTGGTATTGGATGGAGCAATGGGTACTGCAATACAAGATGCAGGGTTGTCTCCAAGTGATTTTGGCGGTCTGCAATATGAAGGATGTAATGAATATCTCAATATTACACGTCCGGATTTAATCATGGATATACATCGGGCTTATTTGGAAATTGGCGTAGACATAGTAGAGACGAATTCTTTTGGAAGTACACCGTTGGTTCTGGCTGAATATGGATTAGAAGATATCGCCTTAGAAATAAATCAGGCCTCAGCAAGAATAGCGCGAGAAGTGGTTGATGAACTGTCTACAATAGAACATCCGAGATTTGTAGCGGGATCGATTGGACCCACTACCAAATCATTGGCTCTTACTAAGGGCATCTCTTGGGATGAATTAATGAATCACTATTATATCCAAGTGTCTGGACTAGTGGATGGAGGAGTAGATTTGTTGTTGGTGGAAACTTCTCAAGATATATTGAATGTTAAAGCTGCGCTTGTGGCAATAGAGCGTCTTTCTGAAGAGCGCAGCATAGATATTCCAGTTGCCGTTCAGTGCACCATTGAAATTATGGGGACTACTTTGGGAGGCCAGGATATTGAAGCATTTTATAATTCACTATCGCATAGAGATTTATTATGGATAGGCATGAATTGTGCAACCGGGCCGGAGTTCATGAGAGGACATTTACGTGGATTATCTCAAATTTCTAAATTTCCAGTATCTGTAATTCCTAACGCTGGGTTGCCAGATGAAGATGGTCAATATAACGAAACACCAGATATATTTTCTGCAACCGTGAATTCTTACATTAGGGAAGGATGGGCTAACGTCGTAGGCGGATGTTGCGGCACAACTATTGAACACGTTGGTAAGTTAATCGAGGGAGTTAGGGGGGTGCCTCCCAGAGAGGTGGTATCTAACAGAACCACGGTTGTTTCTGGGCTAGAATCGTTGATTATTGACGAAAATACTCGACCAGTTCTGATAGGAGAGAGGACAAATGTATTAGGTAGCAGGAAATTCAAAAAATGGGTAAGTGAAGCAATGTGGGAAGAGGCTGCAGAATTGGGCCGCCGACAGGTTAGAGGAGGAGCTTCCCTTCTGGATGTTTGCCTACAGGATCCTGATCGCGATGAAATGGCGGACGTGGACGAATTTCTTGAGTTTTTAACACGTAAGGTAAAGGTAGGAATCGTAATAGATTCCACTGATCCCAATGTGATAGCTAACGCCTTAAAACGCACCCCAGGCAAGTCAATTATTAATTCTATCAATCTTGAAGATGGTGAAGAAAGATTTGCTCAGGTAATCCCTTTAGTTCATAAATTTGGTGCCGCCGTAGTAGTAGGTTGCATAGATGATGATAAAGAACAGGCACAAGCGATAACTAAGACTCGCAAATTGGAAATTGCCCGGCGGTCCTATAAATTACTTACTGAGAAGTATGGGCTTCTTGGGGAGAATATCATCTTTGACCCACTAGTATTTCCTGTAGGAACTGGAGACAAGAATTATATTGGTTCTGGTTTAGAAACAATTGAAGGCATTCGATTAATAAAAGAAGAATTTCCATTGGCTAAAACAGTATTAGGAATCTCAAATGTGTCTTTCGGATTGCCTCCGGCAGGCAGAGAGGTATTGAATTCGGTTTTCTTATACCATTGCGTTCAAGCTGGATTGGATATGGCAATAGTAAATAGCCAAATGATAATCAGATATCCATCAATACCAGAGGAAGAAAGGAAATTAGCGGAAAACCTTATTTGGTGGACGGGCAATGATCCAATAGGTGACTTTGCTGCACATTTCCGGGAACGCAAAAACAAGAATGTGCTTGATAGACGGAAGGGTGCCCCATTAGACGATAGAATAGCGTTTTGTGTTATAGATGGAACTAAAGATGGGCTGTTTGAAGATTTACAAGAGGCTCTTTTGAATCGGTATCCATTAGAAATCATCAATGGACCTTTAATGGCTGGAATGGATGAAGTAGGTAAGCTTTTTGCTAGCAATGAACTCATTGTTGCAGAGGTTTTAAGTTCAGCAGAATCCATGAAAGCGGCCGTGTCATTTTTGGAACCTTATATGGATAAGGATGAACTAGCTTCTAGGGGCACTATGCTTCTTGCTACCGTAAAAGGAGATGTTCATGATATAGGGAAAAACTTAGTTGATATTATCCTTTCTAACAACGGATATAAGGTCATCAACTTGGGAATTAAGATAACTTCACAAGAGTTAATTCAAGCATATCAAGATTATCTACCAGACATGATTGGTCTTTCAGGTTTGCTAGTAAAATCAACTCAAATGATGATGGAAACAGCTAGAGATCTTAAAAATTCAGAGATAGTATGCCCGATTTTGGTAGGTGGTGCGGCGTTGAGCAACAGATTTACTCGTCTTCGTATAGGTCCAGAGTATGATGGAATAGTAGTCTATGCTAGAGATGCTATGACTGGATTAGACTTGGCTAATCAAATTAGACAGCCAGAAAAACTACAAAATCTCGCGTCAAGAATTGATGAAGAATACAAATTGTTAAAATCTGACCAGGAAGCTAAGGATATTAATAGGGAAAAATTGCAACCTAAAGTTAACATAAGACCATCGGTGCAATTAATAGAGGATCCTCCAGTTCCGCCAGATCTTTTGATTCATAAATTGTTGGATTATGAGTTGGCAGAAATTTTTGATTACATAAATCCGGTTATGTTGTATGTGAGGCATTTGGGTTTTCGCGGAAAATTTGAAGACGCATTGAAAAATGGGGACCCAAGGGCTAAAGAATTAAAGGATAAGGTTGAACAGGTGCAAGAGGTTATGATTAAGTCACCTGATATACAGGCCAAAGCAGTTTATGGTTTTTTCCGGTCAGCATCTGAAGGTAACGATACACTGATACTTAGTGGTGACGGTAAAGAAATTATCCAACGGTTTAGTTTTGGTCGTCAATTGTCCGGGGAAGGTCTATGTATATCTGATTATCTAACGCCATTTAGTTCAGGGAAAGCTGATTACGTGGCTACTTTTGTAACTACAGTGGGTCCAGGGGTAAGGGATTTAGCCAATCGATGGATGGAGTCTGGAGAATATCTTGCATCTCATATACTGCAAGTCTTGGCTTTAGAGGGCGCAGAGGGATTTGCAGAAATATTGCATCAAAAAATAAGAAGAATGTGGGGATTTCCAGATGCGCTAGGCATACAACCATCAGATATTTTTAAAGCGAATTATAGGGGTAGACGATACTCTTTTGGGTATCCTGCATGTCCAAAACTAGAAGACCAGGAGATTCTCTGGGAATTACTTAAACCGGAATCCAATATAGGCGTTACTCTTACCGAAGGATTTATGATGGAGCCTGAAGGTTCAGTTAGTGCTTTAGTATTTCACCACCCTCAGGCCAAATATTTTAACCTTGGTGCTTCTGATTTGGGATAAGGTGGTCTCTAAGCGATATTTATAGCCCTATCACCTTCGAAGCATCGTGGGATATGATCGGATTTTAATCGTAAGTTTACTTTTGTTCCAATTTGGAGTTTTTGTTTGGATGGAACTAGCGAATGAACAAAATCGCCTGTGTTCAAAAGTATGCGATAAAGAGTGAAGGCTCCTTGGTATATGCGAGAAATGATGGTGCCTGATCCTTGATCGGATGGGCATATTGATGTATCGGTTGGCCTGATCATCAATGTTACGTTTGCCATGTTAGTCAGGTTTTGCTTAATGTATAAAGAGCCCAAAGCACATTGGGTAGTATTAGCGGTAGTATAAATTGGCAAAAAATCAGCTATGCCTACAAATTGGGCTACAAAAGTAGTATTAGGATGCTCGTAGATATCCTCTGCAGTTCCTACTTGTTCAATATGTCCTTCGTTCAATATTATGATTCTGTCCCCCATTTCGAATGCTTCTCTTTGGTCGTGGGTTACGAATAGGCTGCTAACTCCATTATTCTTAAGAATATCTTTTACTTCTACTCTAACTTGTTGCCGAAGTTTAATGTCGAGGTTAGAAAATGGCTCGTCTAATAGTAGTATATTAGGTGATCTTACTAATGCCCTCGCCAGGGCTACGCGTTGCTGTTCGCCGCCGGAGAGTTCGTTTGGCATGCGGTTTTGTAGTCTTACAAGCCCGGCCATGGTTAATACCATACGTAACCTAGCTTCCTCTTGACCAGTATTCTTGAGACCGTATCCTACATTATCTATAACTGATAAGTGGGGGAAGAGGGCATAATCTTGAAATACCATGCCTACATTCCTTTTTTCCGGAGCAATGAATGTTCCTGGCCCAGACATTAATTTACCAGCAATCTCTATTGATCCTAACTCAGGTGTTTCGAATCCCGCTATGAGTCTAAGTGTAGTTGTTTTGCCACATCCACTTGGTCCTAATATAGCAAGGATTTCACCTTCAGATATTTCGAAGGTTATATCAGTAACAGCGTAACTATCCTTAAAGGTTTTGTTGAGGTTAAGGCATCGTAATATAGGATTGTTTATCATTACGCTTTACGTTCTTTTTGAAATTAGAAATATCATTGGTAAGGATGATAGCAGAATTAGGACTAAAGAATATGCCGCTGTTTGAGCGAAGAAGGCCTCCGATGCGTTAGACCAGATTAACGTAGCTAATGTGCTAAACCCGATTGGTGCTAATATCAACGTGGCAGGCAATTCTTTTGCTGTCAAAAGGAATACAAGTGCTAAACCTGACATGATTCCTGGTCTTAATAGGGGCAAGGTTATAGACAAGAAGACCTTCAGGCCACCGCTTCCTAAGCTTCGTGCCGCTTCCTCTAAACGTGGGTTTATCTGCTCCAGTGAAGATTGCAAAGATCCTAGGCATCCAGGGATAAATAAGATTAAATAACCGAACACTAATAAGGTCCTAGTTTGATATAGTGGTGTAGCAAATTGTGATCCGAAAAATACCAAGGCAAGCGCAATTACCAATCCTGGTAATGCGAATCCCATGTATGTCCACCGTTCTAAAAGTTTAGTCCATGAGTTAGGATATCTTACCGCGAGTATGGCTATTGGGATGGATGATACTAAGGCCATTATAGAAGCGATAATAGCAATGCTGAAAGTATTCCATGTAGCAGTTAAAATATTTGTTAAACTTGGGAAGAACTCGAATCCTCGGACTAACCAATATGTTAGCACAGACATTGGTATTACTAGAGAGAATAAGATAACAATGATACAGAATAAAGTCGCTATAAAGCGCCATTTCCCTAATGGTATAGGTGGAGGCAGAGTTGGAGTGCCAGGGTCGTTACGGTATAGTCTGCCTTTATTCGAATATAATGTTGTAGGTAACAAAATCAATATTGCTAACAGAACCAATATAAGTGAAAATATAGATGCCATAGACCTGTCTATCATAGATTCGAATTGAATATAGACTGCCCATGTAAATGTTTCATAATGCAAAATGGAAACTGCTCCAAAGTCCGTTAATGTATATAAAGCTACTAATATTCCACCAGATGTTATGGATGGTTTTAACAAAGGAAGGGTAATGTTTTTAAAAGTTGACCATGAGCCCTTGCCCAGATTATGAGAAGCTTCTTCAATAGAACGATCCATTCTGGAAAGAGTTGCTCTTACAGGTAAGAATATATAGGGATAACTTAGCAGGGATAGAGTTAGCCATGCTCCAGTAAAACCATAAATGCTTGGTATTTGCTCGATACCAAAAACAAGGTCTAGTCCATCTTGAAGGAGACCTTTAGGCCCTAGTGCTATTACTACCAAAAAGGCTCCTATGTAACTAGGAATCACCAACGGCAAAGGAGCAATTATTCCCCATAGCTTACGATATGGTAAATCGGTACGAGTGGTGAGCCAAGCCATTGGTACGGCAATCAAAGCTGAAGTAATTGTAACTGCTATGACTAGACTGATAGAGCGAAGCATTATAGATAGAGTACGTGGCCGTAAAACCAGATCCCAGAAATCCGAACCTGCATCAATGCTTCTTGCAAATAGCCATATTAGTGGGAGGCTCATGGCTATTACCACAAACATTGACGGTAGCCATAGGACCCACATAGATCCATTTTGTTTAGTCTTGGACGCGAATGATTTAGAGTCTATCAGAGATTTCATGTTCCATAGGTATGTCTATTACTCCAGTCAATTAAGCTAGGGAAGTATGCCCGTTTCTCTGAGAAGTTTGCCTGTGCCTTCTAAGTCAGCAAAGCTACTTAGTGGCATATTAGGATGATTTATTTCATCAATGGGTACTAATATTCTGCTAGTTTTTACACCATCAATTAATGGATATTCGTATGTTTGCGCAGTGAAATACTGTTGTGCTATTTCAGATAACATAAACCCTAAAAATTTTTCAGCAGTTGTTTTGTTTTTTGAACTTTCCAAAATTCCAGCACCTGCAACCATTATTACTGAACCGGGGCCACCTGCTCTAGGGTGATAGTTGCGAACGGGAAAGTCATCTCCCTCTTCGGCAAGGAACCTGAATAGATAATAGTGATTGACGAATCCCACGTCTATTTCGCCTCTAGCAACGGCAGCAACTTGTGGGGTGTTTTTCGGGTATATAGTGGGCTCATTCCTTTGAATACCATTAAGCCATTCACGAGTTTTATCTTCACCCCAAAGTGTTCGCATTCCAGTTACCATTGTTTGGAATGATGCATTAGCCGGAGCCCATCCTATACGGCCGTTCCATTGCGGTTCCACAAACCCCCACATGTCGTTGGGCAGGTCTGATTCATCTATGTTGTTTGGATTATATACTACCGTTCTAGCTCTTCCGGATATTCCTACCCATTTAGCATCCGTTGAACGAGCCCATTCCGGAACTTGATTTAGAGTATTTTCTGCTATAGGGATCAGCAGATTCTCTACTGCAGCAAGACCACCAGGATCTTGGGCAAAAAATATATCAGCTGGACTTTTTGCACCTTCTTCTAAAATTGTTGCAGCCAGTTGAGGCGTCTTACCATATTTGACCGCTACATCAACTCCAGTTGATATAGCGAATTGGTCAATTATTGGTCCAACCAAGCTTTCACTGCGACCAGAATAAACAGTCAATATGTCTTTATTAGAATTAGTGATTTTGTCTTGTGCGTTAGTGTCAGGTTCTGGCACTACGGAGGATGTGCTAGAACCACTACATGCTGTGATCAAAAATAGAGTTAATGTCCATATGAAAAATATAGAATTACGGTTTCTTATAAATCGGTTCTGGATTTCTGCGTTCATTTATTTGCTTAGATTTTTATAAGTTAGCATAAGCACTGCTGTAAGTTAGTATATACTAAGTAGCAAATATGTATACATTTACCTAATACTATTGTCAAGTTAAAATCTAGCTTGGGTCAAGTTGTCATTTAGATTTGATAATTCGAGAATTGCGATTAGAGATTTGTGTTGACTGTAGATAGGACTAGTTGGTACATTTTGAAACTGTATTAGGAGGCGGATTAGTTTGTTAGATATTTCTAAACGTTTGCTTGATGGTGATAAGAGGGCTCTTTCACAATCGATATCCTTATTAGAGAGAAATGATCCTGATGGAATATTGGTTATGAAAGATGTCTATACCTCCCTAAAGGGGATCTACTGTGTAGGTATCACAGGGTCTCCTGGGGTGGGGAAAAGCACCATCACGTCAAAGCTTACCGAAATTTTCAGGGATCATAGTTTTTCGGTAGCTGTTTTGGCTGTGGATCCAACGAGTCCGTATACAGGCGGCGCAATATTAGGTGATCGCATAAGAATGAATAAACATTACGAAGATCCTGGAGTATTTATTCGTAGTATGGCGACACGAGGTAGATTGGGTGGACTCCCACGTATGATGAATGGAGTGATCAGGCTTTTAGATGCAGCTGGTCAGGATGTTGTTTTGGTAGAAACCGTAGGAGTAGGCCAAACAGGTGTTGATGTGTCTAATGTAGTTGATACCGTAGTTGTCACTTTGGTTCCAGAGGGAGGCGACTCTATACAAACCTTTAAAGCTGGATTGATGGAAATCGCAGATATATATTTGGTAAATAAAGCCGATCGGCCTGGGGCACAGCGGATGATTCATGCTATAGATAACTATCTTTCTACTTCTATATCGAATCGGGAATGGACCGTTCCTTTATTGTCTGGTAAAGCAGTAACTGGTGAAGGCATGGATAAATTATATGACGCTATAAAATTGCACTACGAATTTATGATAGAAACAGGATTGTTAGATAAGCGGCGAAGAGAGCGTAGACTTAAAGAAGCATCTGGAATCATGGAGGAATACTTTAGTAAGTTAACTAACCAATTGATTAACAATGATCCCAAATTAAAAAGTCTTCTCTCCATGGTTGAGGACGGTCAAGTAGAACCATATTCAAGTGCCATTGAGCTACTGAATGGGCTCTCTTATTCCTTAGAATGGGGAGGAAACTCTCCTCCATAAGGATATTCAGCTGATTTCAAAGGCGTCTTAATGGATGTGACCAGCATAAAATAAGAGCATTGCTGCCATTATTCATTATCTTGTTTGTTCGAGTCCATGTTGAGAAATGGTCGTAGCATTTGGGTAAATTCCATTGGTAGAATGAATTTTGTTGATGGGCTGGTTCCCATTTCTTTTAGGACATCGAAATATTGGAGACTCATAGTTTTGGCATCTACTGTAGATGCTACTTCATAGATCTTCTCGAGTGCTTCGCTGAATCCTTTGGCTCTTAGCACCGCTGCTTGTTGATCGCCTTCTGCTTCCAGAATTTCTTTTTCTCTTTCACCTTCAGCTCGCAATATTGCAGATTGTTTTTCACCTTCAGCTCGATTTATTTGAGCTTGACGTTGTCCTTCGGATTCAGTTATATCTGCAGTTTTAATAGCGGCAGCTGATTTTTCTCTTTCCATAGCGGCTTTTACACCTGGCGGAGGATCTATTTCATTAATTGCAACTCCTTGCACTTTTACTCCCCACCGCCCTGTACTTTCATCCATGGCAATTTGTAGTCTGTGTTGCATTTTTTCTCGTTCACCAAGTGCTTCTGCCAAGCTGATAGTACCTATAATGGACCTTAGCTCCGCTACGGCAAGATTGACTACAGCTGTTTCGAAACTTTGGACATTGAGAACCGATCGCTCCGCTTGTTCTTCCATGACACGATAGTAAATTACGAAATCCATATCTACGACGACATTGTCACTAGTAATATATTTTTGTATGGGGACTCGTTGTACCCGTTCTCTTACATCGACCTTGCGAGAAGTTTCCACTATAGGAATAATCAGTCTAAGACCTGCCCCTTGAACCCGATTCAAACGGCCCCATCTGAGTACTACAAGTTTCTCGAATTGTTTGACGACGACTATTCCTACTGCCATGTTACCTCCGGTTATGCTTGATCGATTAGTACTACAGCCAAAATTATGCCTTTTTTCCCAACTACTCTCACTTTGCTTCCTATTTCGATTACTGTATTCCCAGAGGTAGTTGCTGTCCACACCTGGTTATTAAGATATACGGTACCGGTTGGCGATAAGGTGGAGGCAACAATTGCCTCATCCCCAATAGTGGGTGGAGGATCTAGAGACTGATATGATTTTCCGGGTCTTGTTATGGTTAGACCAACCCACCCTATTATGGTGGTTAGTATAGCGCTCAAAGGTACTATAATCCATAGGTTGACACTTAAGGGCTGTCCTGTAGGGGAAGGGCCATCAAAGTGTGAAAATAACAGGATGCCACCCAGAACAAAGCTAATTACACTTCCTATTCCAAGAATTCCAAAGCCGGATATGTAGACTTCTGCTATAAATAAAGCCCCAGCTATGAGAATAAGAGCGGCTCCTGCCCAATTCACGGGTAGATTACCCAGGCTGACAAAAGCCAGAATTAGGAAAATTACACCCGTTATACCAGGAAATATGAGACCTGGATTCATTATCTCTACCACCAATGCAAGACCACCAATAGATAGTAGAAGGAATGATATATTAGGATCAGCTAATAAATAGAGAAACTGATTAACAATACCCATATCTGTAGTTCGTATTGTTAATCCACTAGTTTCTATAAGAATGTCATCACCGTTGATTGATAGAGAACTTCCATCAAGCTGAATTATGAGGTCATCTAAATCCGAAGCTATGAAATCTATGATGTTGGCATCAAGGGCTTCATGTGAAGAGAAAGATGCAGAGTCCAATATGGTAGATTCTAGAATGGCACTATTTCTATTACGTTCTAATGCTATTCCACGCATGCGAGCGGTAGCGTCGTTAGTTATTTTAGCTTTCACGGTACCTTTTAATTCTTCACCCGCCATCCCAACTGGAGATGCAGCACCTATATTGGTTCCTGGAGCCATAACTGCGATATGAGCTGCAGCAGTAATGAAAGTTCCAGCAGAAGCTGCTTGAGCTCCGCGTGGGGATACATACACTACTGTGGGGACTTTAGCATTAAGCAATGATTCCACTATCTTGTACGTAGATGAAGTCATACCTCCGGGCGTATTTAACTGGATTATCACTAACTCAGCACCATCTCTTTCAGCAGACTCAACGGTTTTTTCTATGTGATTTTGTGTTATTGGATTGATCATGCCGTTGATAACTGTAACAACGGCGAATCGTTCTTGAGCTGAAACTTGTCCGTATATTCCCAATGTCATTAGGGACATGAATAAAATAGATACGAATATGCGTTTTTTGGATACGTTATGAGATTTCATAAGCTTAATGATTCTTGATTTGAGGGAATGCTTAAAGATTGATGAGTTGGCTAGGATAATGCATATTTACCACACAATTGTCAATTAGAATTATCCAGGGTTATTCTATTCAAATCCGCTTCCAACAGTGCCTAGCTTCGTTGACATACTAAGTATTACGGCCGTATCCTTTATCTAAGGATATAGTTCAGGAATTGATATATAAGACTCTAGCATTCCCAGGGAATCCATAAATTTATTACTGAGGATATAATGACCAGTTTATGATTGATCTAGTAGATATAGATCCGGAAATATCTGAGGCGATAGCAAATGAGAATCGCCGCCAGCGGACTAATATCGTTTTAATTGCTTCTGAAAACTATGCGAGCAAGGCTGTATTAGAAGCCCAATCTAATGTTTTGAACAATAAGTATGCTGAGGGATACCCTGGCAAAAGATATTACGGAGGTTGTGATTACGCTGACAAAGTTGAGACTCTGGCTATAGATAGGGCCAGAGAACTGTTTGGTGCTGAGCATGCTAATGTTCAGCCTCATAGCGGTGCCCAAGCAAATATGGCAGCATATTTTGCCCTTCTGGACCATGGAGACACTGTTATGGGCTTACGACTCGATCAAGGTGGTCATCTTACTCATGGGAGTCAGGTTAACTTTTCAGGCAAAATGTACAACTTCGTTGACTATGGCGTTGATTCTGAAAGTGAACTAATTGATTACCATTTGGTAGAAAAATTAGCCAAGGAATGCCAACCCAAGGTTATAGTAGCGGGATGCACCGCTTATTCTAGAGTCATTGACTTTGAGAGGTTTAGATATATTGCGGATATTAATAAATCTATTCTTATGGTAGACATGGCCCATATATCGGGATTGGTGGCAGGAGGTGCTCATCCGTCTCCTTTTCCATTTGCTCATATAGTTACTTCTACAACACAAAAAACATTACGCGGACCTCGTGGAGGTATCATTTTGTGCAATTCGGAGTTATCACGCAATGTTGATCGTGCCGTTTTCCCCATGACACAAGGTGGACCATTAATGCATGTTATTGCAGCGAAGGCGGTATGTTTTCTAGAAGCAATGCAGCCATCTTTTCGGGAGTATGCACGGAATGTCGTGGTTAATGCTCGTGCTTTGGCTAATTCTTTAAGAGGTCATGGCTTAAGAATAGTATCCGGGGGTACGGACAATCATCTTATATTGGTTGATCTCAGACCTTTGGGGTTAAAAGGTAATGAGGCTGAAAAAATACTTGAAGATGTTTCGATAGTAGTAAATAAAAACGCCATTCCCAACGATCCAGAGCGCCCGAGAGTGACTAGTGGGTTGCGGCTAGGTTCTGCTGCTTTAACTAGTCGAGGTTTTGGAACTCTGGAAATGGATAAAATCGCTGATATGATTGTGAGAGCGATGAAAAGCAATGGGGATGGTTTTGAACTAGAGTCTGTTAAAAATGAGGTTGAAACTCTTGCCTCATCTTTTCCTGTACCTGGGATAGATTTATAATTAAGTTGAGTGATAAAGGGGCTAGATGCTATAATCGGCCTAAATTAACGTGGGATATACAATGAAACGTGAATATGAATTAATGCTGGTGATGAATCCTGCTTTGAGCAAGGAGGATAGTTTAGGAGCTAAAGATCGAGTTAAAGATATTATAGGTGAGGAGGGAGGAGAAATTACCAGCGAAGATGATTGGGGGACACGAAGGCTGGCATATCCAATCAAAAAGGCTGGTCAACCCTATATGGAAGGTAATTATCAAATATTACGCTTCAATATGGAAGCTCATGATGTTAGCGAATTGGAAAATCAGCTTCGTCTTACTGAAAATGTGTTAAGGCACATGGTAGTACGAGACCCTCCCCCCAATAAAAAAACTGCTAAGACAGATGTGAAAAACGAAGAAAATATTGCAACAGATAAACCGAGTACTGTATCCCAGGATGATGTTGATACTAGTTCTGGAGAGAGGGATGATTCTGAAACGCAAAGTAGTAAAAATCTAACCCAGAATACAGATGATAAAGAAGTAAATGGATCAGCGCCTGACTCTGCAAATCAAGAAACGCTTGAACCTTCAACTGAAGAGGTGAATGGCCAATCTGAGGATGCGAAATCTAAATCAAATGATGATTCTGACTCGGAGTAGATATGGCTGTATGGTTGAATAAAATAATGGTGATTGGTAACCTTGGCACTGATCCTGAGATGAGGTATACACCTAGAGGTACCCCAGTTACCACGTTTCGGTTGGCAACTACCCGTACTTCCAGAACTGAAAATGGAGAACAAACCTCTGAAACGGAATGGTTTACGGTAGTGGCTTGGGATAAACTTGGAGAACGTGTGAATCAGTATTTGTCTAAAGGACGACGTGCTTATGTAGAGGGTAGATTTAGAAGTCGATCTTGGGAAGGTCAAGACGGACAATCACGATCTGTTAATGAAATTGTGGCTAACTCCGTTCAGTTCTTGGACCAAGTCGGAAGTTCAGACGAATCTCCTCAGAACACGTTTCCTTCTGATGATGCAGATGATCTACCGTTTTAATCAAATAACACTAATTTCGCAGGAGATTCATTCTGAATGATTACTAGAGCCCCATCAAGGGATTCATCACGAGAGAGACCAAGGCGCCGATTTACGCCTAGGAGAAGGGTCTGTGCTTTTTGTGTGTCGAAAGCAGAATACATAGATTATAAAGATGTCGGATTGTTACGAAGGTACGTATCTGACCGTTGGAAAATTGATCCTAGACGTAGGAGCGGAACTTGTGCCCGACATCAAAGAGTATTAGTGGCGGCAATAAAGCGCGCTCGTATTGTGGCACTTCTTCCTTTTAGCCCAAATCACGGTAAACTAGTCGGATAAATGGTTCTTTTAAGGCGTCTTATTGTTGAATAATCATTTCATTGTTCCCCATTTAGGACATAGTCATTTGAGAGGTTATCAATAATGGGTCAGTCAGGACCAAAACGTAGACCGGTTGAAAAACGCGGTGGTTCTTATCAACCAACGGATAGACGTATAAGGGCACATCAGTTAGAGAGACAAAGTTCCGGAAAAAGACTGATTCTGATATTTGGTGCCACGGTGCTAACAATCATATCGGGTCTGATAATTCTGGGATGGTATGTTCAATATTACTCTCCACCTAGAGTAAAAGCTGCTGTTGTCAATGATGTCAGATTTAGCCAGGGAGATCTGGTAAAAAGAGTGCGTATGATTCAAGCTTCTCAAGATTATCGTGGCCAAGCTGGAACTGGATTTACTGACATCCTGAGAGTTCTCTACAATAATGATATTGATGTCAGCCTTGGTCCATTTAACTTGGGAATGGTTCAGATGGAGCTTTTGAAGCAAGGAGCACCTGATTATGGAATCAGTGTTACCGAAAAAGATATCGATCGAGCTATAAAGGCTCTATTTACTCCTAATATACCTGACGGTCAAGAAATTACTGAGGACCAGTTAGAAAGGGAATATTTGGAGAATTATCATAGCTACCTTAATTTTAATCGTATAACTGAAGATGACTATAGGAGACTGGCCGAGGAACAATTATATTTTTATAGGATGAGAGAGGCATTAAGTGTAGACATACCAGAAACATCTGAGCATATGGAAGTTTCCTGGATTAGCATGCCTACTAGACCAGATCCTTCGTGGGGCGATCAAGAGAAGTTTATTAATGTAGATGTGGTAGAGCAACGACTTCAAAGCGAAAATTTTGAAGAAGTAGCTTTGGAATTTGCAGTTGCGTTTCGATATGCTGATACGAACGGTTATGTTGGATGGGTACCCAAAGGAGCATTCCCAGGACTGGATTTGATGATGTTTGGGGGGCCCGATGTTGTTCCTATTCCTCATAATGAAACGAGTCCGCCAATTATGAATAGCGGAGTTTTCTACTTTGTTAGGGTTTTAGATGGTCCAAAAGATATGGAAAACTCATTACAATGGATGGATCGTCTGAAAGATGTCACTCTTGAGACATGGCTTAATGATAGATTTGAGAAGGGTACAGCAGAAGGGTGGGTTGAAGTGAAATATGATAGTGAAATATATGCGTGGGCATCCGAACAACTATGGCAAACTGCACAACAACACAGGGGTGATTTGGAGGGAGGCTAAATGAACTCCGGATCTCTTGGTATAGGGCTTTTAGGGCTCGGGAATGTCGGGAGTGGTGTTGCCCAGGAGCTCATCAAAAACAAGGAACTGCTTTCAGAAAGAGCAGGGATTAATCTAGAGTTACGCAAAGTATTAGTTAGGGACATCCATAAGTCACGCTTTGTGGACGTGGATTCGGATTTGCTGACGACTAACTGGACAGACGTAATTGATGACCCCAATGTGAATCTTATCGTAGAGCTGATCGGTGGTGAAACTCCAGCTAAAAAATATGTACAACTAGCACTTTCAAAAGCGAAACATGTTGTTACAGCTAATAAGGAATTAATAGCAAAACATGGTCAGGAATTATTAGCTTTAGCCGAAGATACTAAAGTAAATCTTCTTTTCGAAGGTTCGGTGGGAGGTTCAATTCCGATAATTTCAGCCTTAACTAGAGATCTTAGTGCTAATCGCATTGACACAATACGTGCCATTATAAATGGCACCAGCAATTTTATTTTGACCGCAATGGCTGAACAAAATATGGACGGGGCACGCGCCTTACAATTGGCACAGAGTTTAGGTTATGCCGAAGCGAACCCCCATAACGATGTTGAAGGTATAGATGCTTCCTACAAATTGGCTATATTGGCCACATTGGCGTTTCAATCCAAGATTGATCCTTCTCAGGTTTATACGGAAGGAATTTCAACTTTGGAAGCTAAGGATTTTCAATATGCTCGAGAATTAGGATATGCTATCAAATTGCTGGCCATCGCTAAATGTGAAATGAAAGAAATACAGGTGCGTGTTCATCCAGCTCTTATTCCGGATAACCACATGTTAGCTAAAGTCGTAGGTGCATTTAATGCGGTTGAGTTAGAGGGTAACCTTCTGGAACGCACATTGTTTCATGGATTAGGAGCTGGGCAGGGTCCTAGCACCAGCGCAGTTTTGGGTGATATTCTTGAGATCGGACGTAGAATTGCTACTCAAAGTTATCCGGTAAAATTTATTGAATTAGAACAATCCCCTAAAATTATTCCTATGAATGAATTGAAAACTCTATATTACTTTCGTCTTAATATATCTGATAGAGCCGGAGTATTGGCTCAGATCACTAAGATTCTAGGGGATCTAGATATTAGTATAGCATCTGTAATACAAAAAGATTCTGATCCATCTACAGGAACTGCTGAGATCGTTATAACTACTCATATTTCTAAAGAGGAATCTGTACAACGTTCACTATCTTTACTGGAAAAATTGGATACAGTTACAAAAGTAAATAATGTAATTCGAATAGAAGAAATTCTTGCATAGGTTTTGAGAAACATGAATCACGGCGTACTACAACGATATGGTAATCATCTACCTATAGGGACGGCAACTCCAATAATTTCTTTAGGAGAGGGATCCACTCCTCTAGTGCGGTCACGAGCGTTGGCCAAAATCCTCGATTGTTCGGAAGTTTATTTTAAATTGGAGGGTTCTAATCCCACAGGTTCATTTAAGGATCGTGGAATGGTTTTAGCTGTAGCTAAGGCTATTGAGAATTCAAGTACTGGAATCATATGTGCTTCTACTGGTAATACGAGTGCATCTGCTGCTGCTTACGGTGCCCGTTTTGGATTACCGACTGTAGTTCTGGTACCGAAAGGTAACGTTGCTGAGGGGAAATTGATCCAAGCGAAGGTTCATGGTGCTAATATAATTATGATTGATGGTAATTTTGACAGTGCTCTTGGATTAGTGAACTCTTTGGTAGAAAAACATCCGCTCACTCTGGTGAATTCGCTGAATCCATATAGATTAGAAGGCCAGAAAACGGCCGCATTTGAAATAATAGATGAATTAGGAGAAGCTCCAGATATTCTGTCGATTCCTGTCGGCAATGCAGGTAATATAACGGCCTATTGGAAAGGATTTATCGAATATCGCAATGCCGGGTATTCCAATTCCTTACCAATAATGATGGGATTTCAGGCCAAGGGGGCAGCACCAATTGTTTTGAATCATCGCGTTGAGAATCCAACTACGGTTGCCTCGGCTATTCGTATAGGTAATCCGGCTAATTGGGATAGTGCAACTAAAGTACGGGACGAATCAGGTGGAATTATAGACTCAGTGGATGATGAAGAGATAATATCAGCATATCGGATTATGGCTTCAAAGGAGGGGCTATTTTGTGAGCCAGCTTCTGCTGCCAGTGTTGCAGGGTTAATAAAACTCCGTAGTTTGGGAATGCAATTTAAGGGGAAACGGTTGGTATGTGTTATCACAGGGTTAGGACTTAAAGATCCTGAGCTGCCTAGCAGCTTGATTTGGCCCGATTTAGTTGAAGTTGGAACAACTTTTGAAGAAGTAGAAACTGCACTATTAAATTACACTTTACGATCAGGAGTTAGTAATGGTTGATGGCGACAGTATACGCGAGAGTATAATTTCCATTCTCAAAGCTATAGGAGATGATCCAAAGCGAGAAGGATTGTTGGACACACCTGACAGGGTATCTAGATCCTATAGTGAATTGTTTTCTGGCGTTGGGTTGGACCCATTAGAGGCCTTCACTACCATATTCACTCAGGAAAAAATGGGAGGTACTGTTATATTAAAAGATACGCCATTTTATTCTTTTTGTGAGCATCACCTTTTGCCATTCTATGGTGTCGCACATATGGGTTATATACCCAATGGAAAGGTGGCAGGAGTAAGTAAATTGATAAGAGCTTTGGAAATATTATCGAGACGGTTGCAGATTCAAGAAAGACTAACAAATGAATTAGCTGAGGCGATTTATAGGGCACTTAATGCTGACGGTGTGATCGTTGTAATTGAAGCGGAACATTTGTGTATGGCTATGCGAGGTGTTAACAAGCCCGGTACCCGGATTATGACATCAACTTCACGGGGCCCATTTACTAATGGGCAAATAAGCTATACAGATTTTATGGGCTTGGTCTATAGGGGCTAAAAATGGTATCTGTTAATTGTTTAAATTCGTTTGACGATATTGTTCATAATTGGGATGCAGTTTTGTCATTGAGTAAAATTAAAAGTCCATTTCTTACATACCAATGGCAGTCTAGTTGGTGGCAAGAATTTGGCGCGAAACAGGGATTGTCTATTTTGGAAATTGAGTCAGGTCAGCAAATTATTGGGATAGCTTCGTTACGATATGAAAATGGGGATTTAACTTTAGTTGGTGATCAAGATCTCTGTGATCATAATGATTTCCTGATATCAGAAGGGAATGAATTCGCATTTTATACTGCTTTACTTGATTACTTGGAAAATTGCGAATGGAATAATCTAATTTTGTATTCTCTGACAGATGGTTCACCAACACTGGAGTTATTCCCAGAATTGGCCAAGGATAAGGGGTATGACGTTGAAATTAGATTGCAGGATGTTAGCCCTGGTGCGGTTCTGCCAGTCAACTGGGATGAATATCTTTCTAGTTTATCTAAGAAACATAGGCATGAATTGAAACGCAAACTTCGGAGATTGGAATCGCAAGAATCGATTCGATGGTACTCAATAGATGACTTACGGGATATAGAGGATGGGATGGACCATTTTTTTAGGTTATTGAAAATGAGCAAGGATACGAAGTACAAATTCCTGACCCCCGAAAGGGAAAGGTTTTTTAGGTCTATTGGTAAAAATTTGGGCGGGATAGGTCTTGTGAAATTATTTTTCATGGAGATTGAAGGAGAACGAGTAGCTTCGGCTCTTTGTTTCGATTATGATTCCAAGCGATTTTTGTATAATAGTGGTTTTAATCCAGAATATGGATACTATAGCGTAGGGTTGTTGTTGAAGGCTCTGAGTTTAAAGAGCGCTATAGAAGACAACAAGACTTACTACGACTTTCTACGTGGTGATGAACCATATAAATATCATCTTGGTGGAGTAGACCAACATTTATTTAATATGGTGATAACTAGACCATGAAAGATTACCGGATATCTATGGTTACATTTCATACGTGCCCGATTCAGACTCCCGGATCTGGCAAAACAGGTGGAATGAACGTATACGTAAAAGAGTTATCACGACAGCTTGGAGTTTTGGGTTTACAAGTAGATATTTTTGCCAGACGGCATTTGGGATCATGTCAAGATATCGAATGGGTCAGTGATAAAGTCAGAGTTGTCCACTTGGATGGAGGTCCTCTGACTCATGAGATAGGGGACCTTTATCAGTTCACGTCTGAATTTGGTGGAAATATTGTTAGATTTCAAATAGCCGAGAAGACTGAATATTTGTTAATTCATTCACATTATTGGCTTTCTGGTTTGGTGGGGAATTATTTAAGTGAAATATGGAGCGTTCCCCATTTAGTTACATTTCATACTCTTTCTGAATTGAAACGAAGAGCCAGGATTGGAGAGGGGGAATCACAGGTACGTACTGATTCGGAAAGATATATTATGAGTGCAGCAGACACTATTATTGCATCAAGTGTTCATGAACTTGAAATGATGGTTCAGTTGTATGGTGCTAGCCGTGATCGAATTACAGCGATTCCTTGTGGAGTAGATCTTTCTAAATTTAGACCTTTGGATATGGTGACAGCAAGAAACCATTTAGGTCTTAATGGTGATAAGATTATGTTGTATGTAGGACGAATTGAGCCTCTGAAAGGAGTCGAATTGTTACTGGATGTAGCTGCCTCAATGGACGTATGTTATAAATACAAGGTTTTGATAGTCGGAGGAGATGCTGTTCAAGAGGAGGAAGTAAATAGACTCATATTGCTTTCAAATAGAATGGGATTATCGGATATAGTCACATTTGTTGGTAGAGTAGAACAAACAAAACTTCCTGAATATTTTGCCGCTGCAGATATTTGCGTAATACCTTCTTATTATGAAAGTTTTGGTTTGGTAGCCTTAGAATCTATGGCATGCGGAACTCCTGTAGTTGCTTCCAGAGTTGGAGGTCTGCCCACGGTAATTAGACATGGTCAAACTGGATATCTGCTTCCTTGGAGATGCCCAGAGAGATTTATCGATACTATTTCCATGGTCTTTTCTAATGGAAGTCTTCGAAAGAGTATGAGTGAGGCCGCTGTAGAGAGAGCTAGTACTATGGGTTGGGATAAGGTTGCAATAAAAATATGGTCTCTTTATCAGTCATTAGCAGGGCTTAATTCTAGGTAACTCAAGATTTTGTTTATGCATAAATTGTTTGTTAGATTAGGCAATCATTTTAAAGGCAGATTTTTAGCAGGCTTACTAATAATCTTGCCTTTGGGCACTACTTATTTAGTTCTAAAGTTTTTATTTGACCTTATTGATGAACCACTACGGGAAATTATAAATACCGTTTTTGGTACATGGATACCAGGAATTGGTATCTTTAGTTTTATCGTAATTCTTTATTTTTCTGGTTTAGTGGCTCGTCATGTCATAGGTAGAAATATCATAAACTTTGGTAATCGATTAGTTGATTTCATACCTTTTGTACGTTCTATATATAAGGTCGCTAGAAACACTATTGAATCTTTAAGTGTCGCAAAATTCGGTGAGGATTTTACTCGCGTAGTGCTATTAGAATTCCCTAAGGTGGGTGTAAAATCTGTAGGATTTATGACATCTCAATATAGTGACACCATGGATAATGACATGGTAACAGTTTATATACCTACATCTCCTGTGCCTACTTCCGGCTTTCTTGCACTGGTTCCGAAAGCGGATGTGACGTTCACAGATTTAACAGTGGATGATGCTATGAAAATGGTAATATCAGGAGGGGTATTAACCCCGTCCAAGATCCTTGAGTTTACGATTGATAAAAAGTGGAGTTCTAAAAACTAATCTCAAACCAATGACGTTCGGCAATTGTTTTAAATCCTAAAGAACTATATAGACGTATAGCTGGTTGGTTTTGAGAGTCTACTTCTAGCTCTACATATTTTACTCCTCTGGAATGCAGAAACTTTAATCCCTCTAACAAAAGAGGCTTACCAAGACCTTTGCTACGATGATTCGGATCTATGCCTATCATGGCTATTGTTCCAGTCCATGATTTCCCATTATTAATTATAAAAGTCCAGCAATACCCGCATACGTCTTGTTCAGAGCACATAAAAATTATTCCACCGGGTTTGGTGTTGCTCATTCTGGTTCTGTATTGAATTTCTTCTCTGGTGTTTGGAGAAAACCCCCAACTTCCATCGAAGGCTTTATTTTGAAGGAGTGTCAATGAATCAATATCTTTGCTTTCTGATAAATGTCTGAAGAAAAAACCATCTGGTGGATAGTGCTCTTGCAACTTTGTGGATTTCCACTGCATGAGCCAATATTTACGGATTGGACTGAAACCCATCCTTTTTAAAAGGGAGGTCAGGTACCCAGTCTTGCCTGTCTGTAAATGTAATACTTTAGCATGAAGGATTTTGGATTCAAAAATGGCGTTCTCTATCAGTTTCTGTTCGGCTCCGGTATTGGCATATTTTGGATGGACTTTAAGCTCTAACACACATCTATTTATCGGTGATTCATGGTGAAGAATCCCATAGCCGACTACTTCATGATTTATCTCTAAGACGAAACAATTCTTTTCAGGATTTATCTGAGGTTGTCCCAGGATTTCCGTAATTATTTCCGGGTTTGTAGGGGCAATTTCACCTTTAGATAATCGGATAGAACGATCCAAGCTAACGAATGCTCTGATATCATCCCACTGGAAAGTTCTTATTGAAAGCCCTGATCTCTTCACTGAATATTGCAACTTAATAGATTGGCCGATTTTTAATCATTTTAGGGTATTTATTGGAAAACGGTTTAGATTTTGCGGCCTAGGCTTCGTTCAATCATCGAGTTTTGGATATGTATAACTTGACACGCAGCCCGGATTGTAGCAGAGTGAAAAACCTTCAACAACCCTATATTATGGAGGATATCGATGCAAGAAATTCCTAGCAGGGCCTTGGTAGTAATACCTCATCCAGATGACGGGGAAATAGCTTGTGGAGGTACTATTGCTAAATGGGCACAGAATGGAACTGAGATCGCATACGTTTTATGCACCAATGGTAATAAGGGTACTGATGACCCATCTATGACTACAGCCGATCTCGAGGATATTCGCTACAAGGAACAGGTTTTAGCGGCCAAGACTCTAGGGGTAGAGACAGTATTTCAATTAGGCCATCCAGATGGTGAATTGGAAGATAGTCGTGAATTTAGAGGACAACTAGTTCGGGTAATACGGTCCTTCAGACCTGAGGTCGTTTTTGCTCCTGACCCCTACAGAAGAACTTTCTATTTCCATAGAGATCACCGTATTGCTGGTATAGTCGCACAAGATGCGGTTTTCCCCTATGCTCGTGACAGATTGCATTTTGCTGAACATGAGCAAGAAGGGTTTGAACCACACAAAGTTAAAACCTTGCTATTTTGGGGAGCCGAAGAAGTTGATGCTGATACTTACTTTGATATAACTGAGAGTATCGATCTTAAAATTCAAGCGTTAATTTGTCACAGCAGTCAGATTTCGGGCCTCTCAGAATCTGATTCTACAGACTGGCTTAGAAATTGGAATAGAGAGATTGGACTAAAATGTGGATTTAAATATGCAGAGGAATTTAGAAAAGTAACGTTTCCTATTTAAAGGCGATGAAATGAATGGATTGGATTGGATTGTTGAATAGCTTTTTTAAGTTACGTTTATTTACTGTGGCACGCGGATTAGAATAGGAGGAACTTTTATAGTGGTCAAAGCTGTATTTTTTGATTTCTATAATACTTTGGCCTACTTTTGGCCACTTGTAGAGGATATTCAAATCTCCGCATGTGATAAATTTGGCATAAAGGTTTCTAAGGACGGGATAGGTAACGGGTATGTTTTGGCCGATACCTTTTTTAATCTTGAAAACTCGAGATTAGCACTTTCTAGACGATCATCAAGTGAATTATCCGACTTTTTCGCCCGATATGAACAAATTATTTTGCGAGGTGCTGGGGTAGGAGTAGATCTCGAGAAAGCTAGATCTATATGGAAACTAATTAGCATGAATCCCAAACGATTTAAGCTTTTTGATGATGTTTTAACATGCTTAGAGGAATTAAAAGCTAAAAATTACATTGTAGGAATTATATCGAATATTAATCTTAAAATGAATTCTATAATGAAAGAACTGGGTCTCCAATCCTATGTGAATTTTTGTGTAACTTCGCAAGATGTAGGTGCGGAAAAACCGTCTCCTGTCATATTTGCGGCTGCATTAAAACTAAGTGGTGTAACTCCAGTGCAGGCTGTTTATATAGGTGACCAGTACCATTCTGACGTAGAAGGGGCTCGCAATATGAACATGCTCCCCGTTCTAATAGACCGACAAGAACAACATTCTGATATTGTTGATTGCACAAAAATAAAGAGCTTGACAGAAGTTCCAGGTCTGATTTACAAGTGGCCATGCTCCTAGATTTTTGTTGGCAAGTGATTTATCCAACGCTGAAAATCTGCTATCCGATTTATGGTGATTAAAACGGACTTTTGCCAATCAGTAGATAATATATATGGATTTAATTTGATTTGACGGTTGCCAACATTTGCCCATTCATCTAGTTTTTTCTGTAATGCAAATCGGGCACCCCCTATAGGTTTATCCATATTTATTGTAATTGTGTTGTTTGATTGAGATATAGATTTGACACCTGCATTTTTTGCTGCACACCTCAGGGAAATAATATATAACAAATGTTGAACGGGTTTTGGTATAGACCCGAATCGATCTCTTAACTCGTTTTTCATGTCTTTTATCATTGCTTTGTTTTCAATTTTGGTCATCCTTTGGTATATATCCAGTCTATTTGGCAAGTGTGCTATGTAGGTATCGGGGATATACGCTGGTATGGGTAGATCTACAAGGACTTCAGGTGACTCTAACGTAGATTTATCAGATAATTCATCAGAATTATGCCTAAGATTATCCAAGACTTGATTTAGCAATCGGGTATACATATTAAAACCTACAGCTGATATATGGCCGCTTTGTTCGGCTCCTAGGATATTTCCGGCACCTCTAATTTCTAAATCTCTCATAGCTAGTCGAAATCCAGATCCTAATTCAGACGCTTCCAATATCGCTCTAAGTCGTTGTTCAGCTCTTGGCGAAATGCGTTGATTCGAAGGCAGAAGCAAATAGCAATAAGCTCTAACCTCACTTCTACCCACTCGCCCACGTAGTTGATAGAGTTGTGATAACCCGAATTGGTCTGCTCGGTCCACTATAAGGGTGTTAGCATTAGGTATATCTAATCCTGCTTCTATTATGGTGGTACATAGAAGTACGTTTGTGCGTCCCCCGTTAAAATCCATCATTATGCTTTCTAATTCCCCTTCATCCATCCTTCCGTGAGCCACAGCTATTTGTGCTTCGGGTATAAGTTCGGACAATTGGCGAGCTAATCTATTAATGGTTCTGATTCGGTTGTGGACAAAAAATACTTGGCCTCCACGACCGAGTTCTCTTAATATTGCTTCTCGTATAATTGATTCACTTGATTGTCCTACAAAAGTTTTAATTGGTAATCGTTCATCAGGAGGCGTCTCGATTGTGCTCATATCTCTTATGCCTGAAAGTGCCATGTACAGGGTTCTGGGAATTGGTGTAGCACTTAGGGCTAAAACATCCACCTGATTACGCATTAGCTTTAGTTTTTCCTTGTGGGTTACGCCAAACCGTTGTTCTTCGTCAACTATTACTAATCCTAGGTTTTTGAATTGGACATCCTTTTGGATGAGTCGATGTGTTCCTATCGCTATATCGACCGTTCCTTTTTTCATAGCATCTATGATTTTCTTTTGTTGGGCAGATTTGCCAAATCTACTGAGAACTTCTATTTTGATGGGGTATGGGTTAAGGCGATTAGAGAATGTCTCATAGTGTTGTTGCGCCAAGATAGTTGTTGGAACAAGAATAGCAACCTGCATTCCATCTGAGACCGCTTTAAAAGCTGCTCTTAAAGCGATTTCCGTTTTTCCGTACCCAACATCACCGCAAACTAATCGATCCATCGGTCTGTTCTGTTCCATCTCAAATTTTATCTGTTCTATTGCTTTAATTTGGTCTGGGGTTTCTTCAAAAGGAAATGCGTCCTCTACTTCTTGTTGCCATGGAGTATCTTCAGAAAAAGCATGCCCTCGTGCTAATTGCCGATTGGCATAGAGTTCCAAAAGCTCTTTAGCTATATCTTGAGCTGAGGATTTCACCCGTTCCTTGGCCCTACTCCACTCCATGGTGCTTAGACGAGTTAGAGAAGGTGTGCGGTCATCAGAAGCAATATATGGCGTAATACGATCTAAATGATCTGTTGGCAAATAGAGCTTGTCATTTTCTGCATAATCTAATACAAGGTATTCTCGATTTTCACCGGTAGTATCCATGCTGGCTGTTCCTGAGAATCGAGCAATACCATGGTCTTCGTGTACTACGTAGCATCCTATTTCCAATTGGGATAAAAAGGTTTTGTTTATTACCGGTTGTTTTCTTATACGGCGTGGTATTTTCAAAGAGCCAAAGATTTCAGAGTCGGTTAATAGTTGAAGTTTGATGTTCTCTGAATCTAGACTCCATCCATTCTCTAATGAGCCTGGGACGATTGTTATACTGTTTGCTTTTGGTATAAGGTCAAGTTCCAGCTTGATCGAAGAACCCAAATCGGCCTCTGACAAAATTTGAGCTGTGCGTTGAGAGTGCCTGGTCACTAAAATGACGGCTGTGTCTTGATTACGCATTGATTTTAGTTCTAAGGTTAGGTTGTTTAATTGGCCAAAGAAGGACTTAGGTTGGTGGAAGCCAGTTACATCATCTGGGCTTTCATGTTCAGATAGAGTCAAAATAGTTTTATTGCTTAGACTTTCTTTAAATTCCTGCCATGAAATATATGGGACGGGAAATCCATCAGGTAATTCCCCGTTAGTTATACGTTGATGCATAATTTGTTCCAGTCGCTCGTGTATGGTTGACGACTCGATTATCAAGTCACTCTTTTCATCAAGGGCTATAACAAAATCTCTGTTTGTCATTTGTATTAGGGATGAGTGATTTATTAGTCCCTCATAAAATGAAATATTTTCTTGGCTTGCGGCAACAAATAACTCTGAAACTTCATCGTAAATTTGCTGTTTGATTTGCAAACTACAGTTGTTGAAATTAAGGTTAGCTAGTGCCGTGTTTATGCGAATCGCATCTGTATGAATCGGCAGGATTTCTAATGCTGGAATGATTCTAATTGTGTCAATATTTTCGACTGAGCGTTGGGTTAATGGTTCAAATAAATGAATGCTTTCTATTTCGTTGCCTATCATATCCAATCGCGCAGGTAGAGATGAATTAGGAGGAAAAATATCTATTATTCCTCCCCTCCTGCTGAACGAACCTGGGATCTCTACCAATGGTTCGTTTTTGTAACCTATACTGCTCCACCAGGATGTTAGCTCGCTGATTGTGACCTTTTCTCCTACACGTATCTGATAAGATGATGCTCTAAACTTGTCGTAGGACATGGTTTTTCGCATTACTGCTGATAAAGATGCTACGATAAGGGGAGGATTCTCTGTGGAAGGGTTAGTTATAGCATCCAGTGCTTTAAGTCTCTGATTGTTTGTAAAGCTGTCTATAGTGAGATGTTCAAAGACTGGCATATCCAAATCTGGTAGGAATAATATATTGCTATCGTTTCCGGAATAACAAATAATCTGATTATAAACTTGATAAGCTTTTTCACTAGTTGGAGTTATTAACAATATTGGTTTATTTAATTCTTCCTGTAGAGCGGACATTAATATTGGCTTGCCACCCAGGGTAGTTGAACTTGTGGCGGATTTACTTGACATAAGGTTCCTGAACATGCGTGTATGCTTTGGATGAGTCAAGATATGAGGAAAAAGACCTGCTAATCTCATGTAGTCTGAATAAGCCTCCGATTTATTAAAGTAACGCCAAAAGGGCTAGTTCCATCAGGAGTAGCCCTTTTTACATTGTATTATGCAAATGCCCGAGGTTCAATCTAATAGAGAAATGCGTCATGTTTTTTTCATTGTAGGCTATAAAGAACGACTGATATAATGTTGGTAGGCAGATATTGTTCCTAGGATATATTGATGAAAATGGCTGAACAACCAAATCCTGATGTCTTCGGGAGTAATGCTTCAGAACTTGCATCTGAATATAATTGCGTTGTAGTTAAAGCTGGCACTAATGTTTTGACTGGTGGCAAGGATGAACTTGACTTGTCAATTATGGAAGAGTTGGTACGACAACTAGCTTGGCTCCATAGTCGAGGTATAAAAGTGTTGTTAGTTACATCTGGAGCTATTGCTGCGGGACGCAAGG
Organism: SAR202 cluster bacterium AC-409-J13_OGT_754m; assembly: GCA_009391235.1. Lineage (GTDB taxonomy): Bacteria > Chloroflexota > Dehalococcoidia > Lucifugimonadales > VEXD01. The sequence continues at coordinate 44,153 of VEXD01000001.1, read as the reverse complement.
TTCTTGGCATGAATGAAGATAAAACTGACATGTCATATAGGCAAATGTTGGCATCTGTAGGGCAAAGTAGATTACTACAACTATATAGTTCTCTGTTCGAAACTTGGGGAATTATTGTCGCTCAGGCACTTCTTACAAGAAATGATCTATCTGATAGACAAGGGTACTTAAATGTACGCAATATTTTACATTCGTTACTTTCTCGGGGGGTAATTCCTATTATCAATGAGAATGATGTGGTGGCCCTTGAAGAGATTGGACCTGTGTTTGGAGACAATGATACCTTATCGGCTCTTGTAGTGAATTTAGTTGACGCTGATCTTCTGGCCATCTTGACTGATACCAATGGTTTATTTACTGCAGATCCCAATAAAGACACGAATGCTACGATATTAAATAGGGTTGAACGTGTTGATTCTTATATAGAATCATTGGCTGGAAAACATGATAATCAACGTTCTCGAGGCGGGATGGCTTCCAAATTGAGTGCGGCAAAAATGGCAACCAGATTGGGAACTACAGTAGTAATATGTAATGGTCTTATTGAAGATATTGTCCCGCGTATCGTACTAGGACAGGCAATTGGAACTCTTTTTGTTCCTACAGCCAACAAAATGGAAAGTCGTAAACGATGGATGCTAAGTGGGCTATCTATAAAAGGTGATATATATGTGGACAATGGAGCAGAACATGCTTTAGCAGAAGATAATAAGAGTTTACTTCCGGCTGGTGTGAATAATGTTAGCGGAGATTTTCGTCGCGGTGATGTAGTTAGCATAAAGAATGTTGATGGTGTAATGATTGCTTGTGGTCTCACGAATTATGATGCATCGGAAATATCTAAAATGAAAGGACAACGGTCTGAAAGCATACAGGCTGTAATAGATAATTATTATGGTCAGGAAGTAGTACATCGCAACAATATGGTATTGTTATAGTCACATAATAGCGGAGGAATTCTAAAAGTTAACTCCACTTAATGTTTAGGGACTTGATTAGGAGGAATAAATATGGATGGATCTGCTGTTACTCTGTTGGAACAAGGCAAGAGAAGTCGGGCAGCCGCTATTATTTTGGCCAAAACTCCTTCTGCCCATAAGAATCAAGCCTTAATTCATATTGCTGATTTCATATTGGATCATAAAAACGAAGTTTTGGATGCCAATGCGCGTGATATTAATAGCGGTAATGGTGTTAATGATGCTTTTATGGATCGATTGGCTATCACTCCAGAAAGATTATTGAAAATGGCTGATGATGTCAGAAACATTGCTAAATTAGATGATCCTGTTGGAGAAGTATTTGATATGAATACTAGGCCAAATGGTTTAACTATTGGGAAGAAAAGAGTTCCCTTGGGAGTTATCGGGTCGATATATGAAAGCAGGCCAAATGTTACGCTGGATATTTCAAGTCTATGTTTGAAGTCTGGTAACGCATGCATTTTACGTGGGGGCAGTGAAGCTATAAATTCAAATAGTGTATTGACTAAGTTAGTGAGACAGGCGATAGGTGAGGTCGGATTACCTAAAGATGCGGTTCAACTGATAGAGGATACAGATAGAAAATTTGTAAGCTCCATGTTAAAGATGAAAAAATACATAGATTTAATGGTTCCTAGAGGTAGTGCGGATTTCATAGATTTTGTTTCTGAGAATGCAACTATGCCAGTCGTTTCTGGTGGGGTTGGGGTATGCAGAACCTTTATTGATAAGGCTGCCAACTTTGATGACGCAATAGCGATAGTATACAACGCAAAAGTGCAACGTCCTACAGTATGTAATGCTTTAGACACTCTTCTAGTTCATAAGGATATAGCGACCCAATTTCTTCCTGCAATGGCTAGAAAATGGGCTGAAGTTGGGTTAGAAATGAGGTGTGATAGTAGATCATTCAGGATTCTGTCTCCGATTGAGGGATTAAACCTAAAGCCTGTAATGGAAGAAGATTGGAACATGGAATTTTTATCACTGACGGCAGCCGTAAAAATTGTTGATAGTGCGGATGAAGCGATTGAACATATTAGCAATTACTATTCTGGTCACTCTGAAGCCATAGTTACTGAAGATGAATCTTTAGCAACAAAATTCCTGGATGAAGTTGATGCTGCAGCGGTATTTGTTAATGCTAGCACCTATTTTCATGATGGATCAGAGTTTGGACTAGGAGCTGAAATAGGAATTAGTACACAAAAATTTCATGCAAGAGGCCCTATGGCTCTTAAAGAAATGACTAGTTATAAGTGGATTGTTTTAGGTAACGGTCAAATTAGAATTTAGATGATCAATGATATATTGATGTCTTAAATATGAGAGTTGTTCCTGGAGTATTATGAGATAATTGGATAAATTAATAGTGTATTTAAGGCTCTATAACTATCTTTTAAACCAAGAGAAAGAACAGATCCGAAAATGGTGATTTGTTGAGAGGGGTGAATGAACGACCAAGTGTCCGCACCTAGTCCGGTAGCTCGTTTAATACGAGAACTAAATAGATTGCCAGGCATAGGAATTAAAAGTGCTCAACGTCTTGCTTATTATATTATACGGTTGCCCTCTGAAGAAGTTGAAGGAATAGCTGAGTCGATATTGGGCGTCAAGGATAAAATCATCTATTGTTCTGTGTGTCAAAATCTTACAGAAGTGGACCCATGTGAATTGTGTAATGACCCACACCGTAATAACGGTATTATATGTGTGGTTGAAGAACCATTGGATGTGTTGGCCATTGAAAGAGCTGGTTTTTACAAAGGATACTACCATGTGCTACATGGGGTCGTATCGCCTATGAATGGAATTGGACCTGGTGACTTAAGGATTAAAGAACTCTTACCACGTCTTAATAATGATGCTGTAAAGGAAGTGATACTTGGGGTTAATCCTACATTAGAGGGTGATGCCACTAGTATGTACATACAGCGTTTGATTTCGCCGTTGGGAATAAAGGTGACTAATCTTGCTAGAGGATTGCCGATTGGAGGGCAACTTGAATATGCTGATGCTGTTACTCTGAATCGAGCATATCAAGGTAGAATAGAGTTGTAAGTTATGTCAGGAAATCGATTGTATAGAGTAGAGGGATTGGTTTTAAAAACATCTTTTTTGGGTGATAGAGATGTTTTGGTAACATTAATTGCAAGCGACGGTTCAAAATTGACAGCAATGGCGTGGGGCGCCCGGAAATTAACTAGCAGGAAAATGGGACATATCGAACAGCTTAACCAAATTGACGTAACTTTATACCGAGGTCGAAACATGCCTAGCATATCGCAAGTGCAAAGTATGGATAATTTTCAAATACTTAAGGGTAATCTTGAACGATTGTCTCAATCCTTGTATATTACTGAACTAGTGGACGGGTTTGCTATGGAAGCCAATTCTAATCCAGAACTTTACACACTGTTCCTTGATTGTTTGCATGCGCTTCAGGATTCAAATGCCAACCATATGATCGTTCCTTTTTTTCAGTTCAACTTACTTTCTGTATGTGGGCACATGCCTGAGCTATATAGATGTGTCGAGTGTGGTCACGTGCTGGACTCTTACAGTAATAGATTTTGCATTGAACTAGGTGGGCTTTTATGTGATAACTGTAAACCAGAACTATGGCGTGTGAGATTTGTTAATGATGACACAATTGATATCCTGCGTTTGTTTAATTCATCGCCCAATTTTCCCCGTTCTAGCACTACGTCAGAAGATATTTATAGGGAGCTAAGATCCATTCTTGATAAATCAATACGTTATTGGTTGGATAAAGATGTTCAGTCCAGTGATTTCATGGACCATGTTGGGCGGTATTCCAGAGAACAAGTTGTCTAAATCTAAATGATTAAGATGGTATAATTGGGACAATAAAATGTTTAAGAAAATTCTTGTAGCCAATCGTGGGGAAATAGCTTGTCGCGTTATTCGAACTTGCCGGAAATTAGGAATTAAGACTGTTGCGGTCTACTCGGATGCAGATCGAGACTCGTTACATGTTGGAATGGCTGATGAAGCCTATCGAATAGGAGCCGCTCCTCCTTCGGAGAGTTATCTTAACATTGTAAAAATGATTGACGTAGCAGTTAATGCATCAGTGGAAGCAATTCATCCTGGATATGGATTTTTATCGGAAAATGCGGCTTTTGCGGTAGCTTGCCAAGGGGCAGGCATTAAATTTATAGGGCCATCGCCAGAAGTTCTTCAAAATATGGGAGATAAGTTAATTGCTCGTAAATTAGCCCAAAAAGCAGGAATTCCAGTAATACCAGGCACCAATACGGCGGTTGGAGATAAGAATGCATTGAAGCAGGCGAAGAAGGTAGGATTTCCCGTTATGGTTAAAGCGGCAGCTGGTGGTGGTGGTATTGGAATGCAGATAGTTTACTCTCCTAAAGAATTGGAACCGATTATAGAGAGGGCTAGACACCAAGCTGAAAACTCTTTCGGTAGCGATAAATTATATTTTGAACGATATCTAGAGCATGCTTCTCATATTGAAGTTCAAATTCTGGCAGACGAAAAATTCAAGACCGTACATTTGTTAGAACGAGATTGTTCTGTGCAGAGACGTAACCAAAAGATCGTAGAGGTAGCTCCTACGATTAAGATTACGGACAAACTGAGAAAGGCATTGACGAAGTATGCTGTGAAATTAGCTAAGCATGTAGGTTACACCAACGCTGGCACTGTAGAATTTTTAGTTTCAGATGGTGGCGAGATATTTTTCCTGGAGATGAATAAACGGTTGCAGGTAGAACATGGTATCACTGAAATGATAACTGGAATGGACTTGGTTGAAATGCAACTACGAATTGCTTTTGGAGAGCGACTGGGATTTAAACAAAAAGCAATAAAGCCCCACGGGTTTGCTATGGAAGCTAGAATATACGCGGAGGATCCACGTACGTTCTTTCCATCGGCTGGTACTATAACTCATCTTACTGAACCAACTACGAGCCGACATGTAAGAATTGACAGCTTCATATATGCGGGTTATGAAGTAGGCATTCATTACGATCCTTTGTTGGCTAAGTTAATGTGTTGGGGGGAAACAAGAGAAGAAGCTCGCAGGAATCTGATTGATGCGCTGCGTAAATATAATATAGAAGGGATTAGCACAAACATACCTTTGTTAATTGAAGTACTGTCTAGTGAAGATTTCATATCTGGAAAGTACGACACATGGATGATAACTAACCTACTGAAGGAATTAAGCCATGCAGAGCTGCCCATTGATGGCAATTCTGCATCAGATGAAAGAGAAATTGCAGCCGCTATAGCTGTGGTCGCTTTGACTTCCAGGGGTAATCGTAAAGACATGTCGATAGATCGTGAGCAAGTGGGAGCGAGTTCTTGGAGGATATACGGGAGAACTTTGCAGATATCATCCCGTTTTATGGAGAGATCTGGTTGGAGATAAGGGAAGTAAGAGTTAAGATAGGTGAGACCTGGTATACGGTAGAGGTTGATGACTCTACCGGCTCTCCCACTTCTGTAACTGTAGAAGGTCAAACCTACAGTGTAGAGATAGACAACACCGTTGAACCGAAAAGTTCTTATAAATCAGAGTCCAAATCAGGACAGGCATCAAGTGCTCATTCATATAGACCGATTCATACAAATTTGTCTAAAGATGGAGTTGTAACAACTCCTATGGCTGGTAAAGTTTTGGCTATAAAAGTCAAGCCTGGAGATGTGGTTGCTGAAGGCGAGGAATTATGTGTTGTTGAAGCAATGAAAATGGAGCAGAGCATTCGTTCTCCACGAGATGGAAAAGTAAAAACTGTACATGTAAAACCTATGGAACAAGTGACTATTAATGCAAAGTTGGTCGAGTTGTTGTAACGGAATGAGGATATTACTTTTATATACTTAATTTGTCAGGATTAGCTTACCAAAAAAAGTTCGCTCTTCCATAATTTTGTGGGCCAATTGGGCCTGTTCTAGTTTAAATACTTGGTGAATCGTCGGTTGTATTGTTCCATCATTAAGCTTTTCTACTATCTGTTCCATGTCTTTCTTGGAACCCATGAATACTCCGTGAATACCTAATTGTCTAGCGAATAACGTTCCCATTTGCAAGTTGGTTTTGTATCCACTAGTTACTCCGCATATTCCATAACGCCCTCCTGGCCTAAGTGATTTATATGCGGTTTCAAAGAACTCAGCACCTACGTGGTCTACTACGACGTCAACTCCTCTTCCGTTAGTTAATTCTAATACTCGTTTATGTATGTCTTCATTTGTGTAATTGATTACATGATCTGCGCCTAATTCCAAAGTCTTGGATGCTTTTTCATCACTACTGGTGGTAGCGATTACTTTGGCACCTATTATCTTTTTGGATACTTCTACAGCTGCTGTTCCAACTCCTGCTGAAGAGGACAATACAAGTACTGTTTCATTACTATGAAGGTTGGTTTTTCGCATGAGCATATTCCAGACCGGTAGGTAGGTTGTGGGTAGTGTAGCAGCGGTATCGAATTGTATATTAGAATTTATGGGATAAACATTAGATTCTGGTATAGATATATATTCAGCGTGACTTCCATTTCTGGTACTACCTAACATATGAAAGTTCTGACAAAGGTCGTCCTCTTTCTGCGAACAGAACTCACATAAGCCGCAAGTTATTCTAGGGTTTATCAAAACACGTTGGTTTAAATTCACCTTTGATGCATTCTTGCCTAACTCCACTACTATCCCGGAGGCATCACCTCCTAATATAAGTGGTGGTGGGAAATTGCGTCGCTGACCTCTAACTCCTGCACGCACGTATGTATCAAGTCTATTGATTGCCGTTGCCCTTATTGAAACAATGACTTCTCGGTAGCTTGGTTTGGGGTCGGGTTGTTCGTCGAATTGTATTACCTCAGGCCCTCCATGCCTTGATATGAAAATGGATTTCATCTGAAGCTACTCCTTGAAATAGTTCGTGCCGATAAAATGAGATGTTGCGATGAGAGCCTCTATGTTAGCATTTTAGATAGCCAAGACGTAGCGATTTTCTTTTCCTCGGTTTTGGTAGTTATTTTGCCATTTAAACGAGCTAGTTTGATTTTATTTAATAGTTTTCCAACCAGAGGCCCTTCTGGTATACCAAGTTTAATTAAATCTTTGCCATTTAGAAGTGGTTTTACATTTCTATAATGTTCTAAATATTGGCCAATATGTGATTTAACTTGAGAGTCCGGATTTATAAGAGAAACAGCTTTTAAGCTAGAACGGTGTATTTTGTCAAATAGTTCACACAATTGTAGTACGGATAAGGAAGTTTTTGCCAAGACAGATATAGCACTCTTTAACTTTATAGTATCTAATACTACTTTGCTCCATTTGTTTGGCATGTTTAATCTTAGTATAAATTCATGAGCTTCATCTAAATTTAATGCATATGCTAATATTCCTACCCAAACTAAAGGGTCAAGTTGTTTGTCCAGTGATTCGGATTCCATCCAGTTAGACTTGGATAATGGTTTAAAAATTGCTTCCAAAGTTTGTAATTTTGCGACACGTTTAAAAACTTTTAATGGTTGTTCTTCTCTAAATATAATTCCTATCTCTTTTCTGAGTCTGTCAGGAGTGATCGTTGAAAAGATATCATTAGATTGGGCTTCAAGCATCCAGTTTAAAGTTTGAGATTCGATAGTAAATGACAAACGTTGTTCATAGCGTATTGCTCTGAGTATTCTAGTTGCATCGTCTGTGAAACTATTACTATGTTGAGCTCTAATTAGCTTCTGGTGTAAATCTGCTAGTCCATCTGTGGGGTCTATTAGGGTCGCTTGATTTATTTTGGATATACCCAAGGCCATGGAGTTGATTGTAAAATCGCGCCTCATTAGATCTTGAGATATGTTGCTTAAAAATACGGTTGGAAGGGAACCCGAAGCTTTATAGTGTTCTACTCTACTGGTTGCTAAATCCAAACGAGCGGTATCTTTGTACAGTGTTACGGTTTTAAATCGCGGATATGGGATCATCCTACAAGTAATTTTATTTGCCACCGCATTGGCGAGCTCATGGGAATTCCCCTCAGTGACTAGATCTATGTCAACAATGGGTCGTCCCAACAGAAGATCCCTTAGTGGGCCTCCTACCAAATATAGGGGAAGTTTGTCTTGATTAGAAAGATCAATGATGGCCTTCATTATTGGCGACAAGCTTGGATTGATACTTCTTTCCAATCTATATAACAATTCCTGACCGTTTTCTAAATTGCTTATAGTTGACATAGGCTGATTATAGCATGCATGCCTTGTTTGCAATTAGAAGATATGGTGGGTGCTTTCTTAGCGCATTTTTGACTTTTACCCCTTTGAGTGGCTACAATTTCGTATCATAAGGAGCACCCTATGTTAGATGGAAAATTAAGAATATACTTCGACTATACTTGACCTTTTGTATATAACGTGACAGTGTGGTTGCGTCAGGTTGAAGACCAAAGTGGGCAAAAACCTAATATAGAATGGAAACCTTTTGTCTTAGCACAGGCGAATAATAAAGAGGCAGAAGGCTGGAAAGCCTGGGACCAACCTCCAGGTAAGAACAACCGTGGCATATTAGCATTAATAGCGGGTATGGCAGCGATGCGACAGGGTGAAGCCGTATTTAGTGACTTTCATTTGGGGTTGGTAAAAGCACGCCACGAGGATCGCAAAGATCTCACCGATTTGACTGTGATATTAAGTACTGCTAAAGGTGCAGGTCTAGATGTTGGACTTCTGCAAGAAGACATGAAAAACCCTAAGATAATCCAAGAAATAGCCGATAGTCACATGACAGCAACGCAACGATTTGGTGTTTTTGGTGTGCCTACATTTGTAGGAAATGGAGGGTCCACATTCTTTCTTAAGATGTTTAAGCCTTCTCCTGATGAGTCTGTTGAACTATACGAAGATATTACTAGATTAATGCTTAGATGGTTTAATGTTGGAGAGATCAAACGCCCACAGCCACCATGGCCAGCAGTTCTGACTGATTGATTTTTAGATCGGATAAAAACCTTTGAAAGCGGAAGAATTCCAACTAAAGATAGGGTTAAAATTTAAAAACCCTGAGTTTTTGATAGAAGCACTAACTCATCCGTCTTATCTTAACGAATCTTCAACTCCTATTGGTGGTTCTTATCAGAGATTGGAATTTTTGGGAGACGCTATACTGGGCTCTGTAGTATCTCTGGAAATATTTAAAAGATATCCTGATATGTCTGAGGGTGACCTAACTCGAATTCGCGCGGATCTAGTACGAGAAGAGGCTTTGGCGCGAATTGCATATCGATTGCAATTGGGGGAATATTTCTCTATGGGTAGAGGAGAAGACTCTAACCAAGGAAGGGATAGGCCGTCCAATTTGGCCGCTGGCTTTGAAGCGTTAGTGGGCGCCATATATATAGATCAGGGATCATGTGTAACTACAAAATTTATACTTGATATGCTGAAAGATGAATTGGACAGGATAGATAAATATGGAGTCTCTGTAGATGCTAAGTCAGAGTTACAAGGAATGGCACAGTCAAAGTGGGGCAAAACACCAAGCTATAGAGTCACAGGGGAATCTGGTCCGTCACATGAGCGTGTATTCTTCGTAGAGGTGTTGGTTGATGGTATGGTTTTAGGAGAAGGAAATGGGAAAAGGAAATTAGATGCCGAACAAACCGCAGCCAATGCAGCCATTGAATCTCTGGTGGATTTTAATCGAGAGGAAGATTAATAGTAATGTTTAGAATATCGATTAGAAATAAGGACTCTAATGTCCTCAAAATTAAGCAAGCGGTAAAAAAAAGTCATGCTACATGGTTTGGAAGAGTTCGGAATATTTTAAAAGGTGGCATGAATGACGACCTTATGTGGGAAGAACTAGAGGAAATCCTAATATCCAGCGACGTAGGTGTGAATACTTCAATTGAGATACTCGAAGACTTAAGACAAAAAATAAAACTTCAACAGGTGACTGATCCCGATAAAATACTGGAATTGCTTAAAACACTTATGATTACAATAATGGATACAGGATCTGATATTCAATACAGTGGTGATTGGGGGAAATCAGATCTTATTCCACATGTAATTTTGGTTGTTGGAGTGAATGGGGTAGGGAAGACTACAACTGTAGGGAAATTAGCTCACTATTACAAACAGATGGGCAACAGAGTAATGCTTGCGGCTGGTGACACCTTTAGGGCTGGAGCAATAGACCAACTGCAAATTTGGGGCGAACGTGTGGGAGTGGACGTTATTGCACAGTCTTATGGAGCTGATCCCGGAGCAGTTGCTTTTGATGCTTTTAAGGCAGCTAAGGCAAGAAATAGTGATGTGTTAATCGTCGATACAGCTGGACGTTTGCATAATAAAACTAATCTTATGGAAGAAGTTAAGAAAATTAGACAAGTAATGACTGGTTTGGATTCACGGGCACCACATGAAATTCTATTAGTGTTGGATGCTACTACTGGATATAATGGTCTTGCTCAGGCTAAAACATTTAGCAGTTTTGTTGGTTGCAATAGGATATTTTTGTCTAAGCTAGACGGAACTGCGAAAGGTGGGGTTGTATTGGCTATAAAGAAGGAACTTGAACTTCCTATTCATTATATTGGGACTGGTGAACAGGTTCAGGATATGGCCTTGTTTTCAGCAGAGCAATTGGTAGAAGCAATGTTTGCTTCAAGCTACTAAGGCTGCAATAGCAGATTTGGCGGAGTGATTTGTGGCTAACGTTATTCTTTGGTTACTGATTGTAGAAGTTCTAGGTTTTATAGCTATACCTATAACTTATGTTATATTCAAGAATTTACCAGATAGAGGCATTGTATTTTCTAAAATAGTATCCTTGTTATTAATATGCTACTTCTACTGGATTTTGAATACACTTGGTTTATTTCCAAACTCAGTTTACAGCGTTATAGGGTTGGTTTTGCTCATATCCCTGGTTTCGGGATTGGTCCTGAAATTTAACGTAAAAGGAATTTCCAATCTTCTAATACATCAACGAAAACATTTATTAACTGCTGAAGCTGTTTTCTTAATCGTGTTTTTTATTTGGATAGGATTGGTATCACAAGTACCTGCTATTAATCATACCGAAAAACCTATGGATTTTGGTTTTATCAACGCGATAATCAAAAGCCCAAATTTTCCTCCAAATGATATGTGGTTAGCTGGACATTCAATCAGTTATTACTACTTTGGGCATTTGATTATCGCTATATTGACCATGCTGTCAGGAATACCTTCAAATTTTACCTATAATTTAGCCGTTGCTTTGATTCCTGCATTAGTGGCTTTGGCTGCTTATGGACTAATGTACAATTTAGTTCGCAGTACTGGTGCAACAATCCGAACAGCCATTACGTATGCATTATTTGCTCCTCTCTTTATTGGATTTATCGGCACACTAGTAGGAGGGCTAGAATTTATTAATGCCCTCAGATTGGGTTCATCCAACTTGTGGGAATGGATTGCAATTGATGGTTTATCCTCTCCTCTAGGAGGTGATGCAACATTTTTCCCAGGGGATCACATGTGGTGGTGGCGTTCAACAAGGGTAATAAATACTTTTGAGAATGGACAAGGCATTGATTATACAATCACAGAATTTCCATTTTTTAGTTTTTTGTTGGGTGATCTGCATGCTCATGTGTTGGCTTTGCCATTCGTCATTTTTAGCATAGCGATCATGTTCAATATGTTTATTTCTTCAGATAAGGTAGGTTTTAAATACCTGATTATTGATCCTATAGGTTCTCTTATGATCTCTCTATCACTCGGCGCCCTCGCTTTTATAAACATGTGGGATTTTCCAACTTTCTCTACTCTGTTACTAGGGATAATTTTTATTAAGGGGTTATTGGATAATGACCGTAGGTTTAGTCAGGGAGTATGGGCAACCGTTGTTTTTGGTATGCCATTAATCATATTCGGGATAATATTGTTCCTACCGTATCATGCGAATTTAACAACTCAAGTATCGGGGTTAAGTTTATTGACTACAGCTAATACAAGGCCATTCGCATTTATTTTAATTTGGGGTTTATTTCTGCTTATTACTAGCGCACTTATAATTAGAATAAGTTGTGTTGCACTTTGGCAAAAACAGGTTAATAGAAAAATTATGGGTTTGGTGTTAGGAGTTACCCTAACTCCGTTTGTTCTTTGGATAGTTCTATCTTGGTTAGTTCCTCTAATCCAAAGTAGCGTTGATGGTACTATGGCCTCATTCTCATTTAGTGGTGGGTTCCCAATATCGCTGTCTAGAATCAGTATTATTTTACCATTAGCATTTTTGATAGCTTTATCGATGTACATTGTGATATCAATTCCCAAAGAAGTTCCAAAAGCCATGATCTTCATTCTATCTATGATTTGTTTAGGCCTATATCTGTTGATGGGTGTCGAATTCTTTTATGTTCAGGATTTATTTCCATTGAGGATGAATACCGTTTTTAAACTTTATTACCAAGCATGGGTCCTCTTGGCATTCGGATCGGCCTTTGGTGTGTACTATTGGTTTTCATTACCTTCTTCAAATAGGAGGCAGTTCATTGTTGGAAACTCTATGTTAGTTGGATTGGTAAGTTTTTTATTAATGGTCTGCTTATATTATCCTGTTGGTGCATCGTTGGACCGTGTATATAGTTTGGATAAACCATCAACCTTGGATGGTTTGGCTTTTACTCGTGATAACGTCATAGGTGAATATGAGAGTATTGTTAAAATTAGAGACGAGTTTCCACATGGGCGATTGTTGGAAGCTGTGGGAGATGATTATACGGCCTACGGGCGCATAGCTTCTAGCACGGGTTTGGCTTCACCTTTGAATTGGCCAGGTCACCAGATTCAATGGAGGGGTTCCGATTTTGATTTCGTTCATAGAGAAGTCGATATTGGGACTATATATCAGAGCGAAGACCCTACATTAGTAGAGAAATTATTGGACAAATATCAGATTAAATACGTTTATCTAGGTCCTAGAGAACGGGAGAAATATGGTCGAATAGGCTTTGAGGGCTTTACTGAATTCATGCGTATTGTATTTGAAAATGGTAACGTTACTGTTTATGAAACAACACTCGGTGCAAGCTAATGGAGGTTATTTAGTGCACATTTTGCGGGAAAAGTGTAGGGCTCGAATAGCGTTATTATCCTGCATTAGTTCTCGTTGGGATATAGTGCTTTTTGGCGGATTGATGATTGCATCTTTGTTTATAAGATTGTGGGACTTGGAAGTCCGTCCTTTTCATTATGACGAAAGCCTACATGCTTACTATAGTTGGAAGATTTTTGATGGACAAGGATATCATTATGAACCTTGGATTCATGGGCCATTACAATTCTTTTTAAATGCTTCAGTTTTTAGATTATTATCCGACAATGATTTTACAGCTAGATTAATCTATCCATTGTTTGGATCACTACTTGTTGGTCTTCCTTACTTTCTCCGCAATTATTTTGGCCGCATCGCTACATTGGCTATGTCATTGATGTTTATGTTTTCCCCGTCTTTACTTTATTTCAGTAGATATGCACGCAATGATATTTTGATGGCTGTTTTTTCCATGGCTTTCTTCGTTTTGATTTGGAGATATATTAATGAGAGGAAAGATCTTTATCTTTACCTTATTGCCGGTGTACTAGCTTTAGCATTTGTTACTAAAGAAACATCTTACATAATGGTAATAGTGTTACTAATACCATTATTTTTGGTTTCAATGACTGAAATAATTCCTTATATTCTCGGACGCATAAGGGTCTCTGAATTCAGTGGCCCTACGATTTTGTTTGTTTTAATAATGACTTTAACATTACCTCAATGGATAGCTAGTGTTTCCATATTACAGGAATTGTTGCCCATTGGATTGATATTGGCTTATCAAGGGGGTGAGGCCAACGGACCAGTGGGATTACCTCTATGGGCAGAACCAACTATAAGTATTCGTAGTATCACGTTACCAATATTGGTAAATGCAATAATGCTTTTAATCATGATAGTACCTGTGGGAATTTGGTGGCTGATAGCATCCTCGAAATTTGTTAGATATAGGGTAATTGCCTCCTTAGCATCGATATTATTAGCCTTGATATATGTAGTTCTATTGTTCGGTGACATCCAAATACCTTTGAATTATTTGGTGGCTTTTGGATTATTATTTTTATCAGTCGGATTGTCCGTGAAACTCGGGATGATTGTGGGAAGAAAAACTTGGCTCATTTGCGCGGGGATTTTTTATACGATATGGGTAATGTTTTACAGTGGTTTGTTTGGCATCATGGCACGACCATATGATTCATGCCCAGATATCACTAACGATGTTTTGGATTTCGCGTGCGTTAAATTCGGGGGTCTGTTTACAGGGTTTTGGCAGGGATTAGGTTATTGGATAGCACAACATGAGGTTGTAAGAGGTAATCAGCCTTGGTATTACTATTTTGTATTGGGTTCAGTTTACGAATTCCTGCCCCTTTTATTTGGGTTTGCGGCGATGCTTTATTACGTGAAAAAGTTTGATTCTAGAGGTATTTTTATCACCATTTGGTCTTTGACTACTCTGGCGATTTATTCTATTGCAGGGGAGAAAATGCCATGGCTAATTGTAAATGTCAGCATTCCATTTATCGTGTTGACTGCAACTTTTTTGGGCGATCTAGTCGGTGGTATGTCATGGAAAAAGACTAATATCGGGATTGGGCTATTAATACCTTTTTTGACCGTATTAGTGCTAATTAGTGGATTCTATGTTTTACGAGGATTGCTAATGGGTGGCTATCCTTCTGAGTTAAGGGATTGGCTATTTATGGGTTGCCTATTTGGATTCTCAGTACTTTTAGCTTTTATGTTAGACCATATTCGTTTCTACAGAGGGATTCGGCTTGTTTGTTTTGGTTGTTTCGTAGTGCTTTTTGGCTTTTCTGTGTTTACGGGTCTTAGAGCTGCTTATTCTGAACCTGATGGGCCTGTAGAGATGCTTGTTTATGCGGGAGCCAGCCAGGACGTGCGAACAGTAACTGAGAGACTTATAACGGATTATACATTAAAAAATACCCAACAAAGAGTAAAAGTAGATTATGAGTTGTGGTATCCTTTCAATTGGTATTTAAGAGGTCAGGAATTTCTGGAATACCATTGTTTCAAGGAATCAACTGAAAGTGGATATCTTGATTGGTGTAGTGGCTTAAATGAGGATATGGGGACTTCCGGAGTACTTTTATCTGATCAATATACCGTACGCAACTCACAATATTTATTGCAGCATGAAAAATCAGGTCCATATAAGAATCTTCTTTGGTTTCCCGAAAGTTATCGGCGACCGGGAGAAAAAAGGCAAGTTGAGAATTTTGGAGATGAAATAACGAGAGACTTCAAGTATCTATTTGATATTATGACTCATCGTGAATCATGGTTGGAAAGTATAGATTATATAATTTATCGTAGACTTGATAGTGACTGGTGGACTTCTAAATTCTTTCTTTTCTTGCCATAAGTGAGATGTCTCTTCCAATTAGAATTGCGTAAATCTGATAGGTATGGGAGCTATTAGCGTTGTTAATGAGTAAAAGTTTGTGGATTGGTTTGGTGATTAGCCTGGCGTTTTTGGCTCTTTTTGTGAGAACCATTGATATCGATAATATGATGGATTCTTTGCAAGGCATTAAATACCGGTATATTGTATTTGCTACGGTAATTTACTTTGTTGCTCTGTTTTGCCGATCAATGAGATGGTCATACTTACTTTCAACGTTCAAGCCTATTGGAGCTCGAAAGTTATTCCCCATAATGACGGTTGGTTATATGTCTAACAACCTACTTCCTGCAAGATTAGGAGAAATTATCCGAATATATTTCTTGAAAATAAGGGAAAGTTTTAGAGTAAGTACTGCTTTAGCAACCATCGTTATCGAAAGGACATATGATGCAATTACTTGTGTGATGATAGCCGCTGTTTGTTTTACTATTTTGGTATATGCGGGGGCATTGAAATCAAATGAATTTGTATTTAATTTGCCTTTGCTTGTTTCGGGTATTGTTATAGCATTTGTGTTTTTAATTGCTTTAATATGTTTGATTTTGTTTGGGAGTAAGAACAAACCGAATGGCATTCTAATTAGGGTGTCAAGTATCATTCCTCAATTTATGCGCCACAAAGCTGTAGAATTCATTTACTTATTTATAGATGGACTGGCACTGCTTAAATCCCCCTCAAAGCATTTTAAACTTTTTGCGTGGTCTCTTTTAATATGGGTTTTGGAAGCAAGTGTATTTTTTGTTGTGTCTTTAGCTTTTGATATGCCAGGTCATTTTGATAATATATTATTGTTCATTCCTGCAATTTTATTGCTTACTACTGTTACTAACATTACCACCTCAATTCCAGCACTCCCTGGTTCCATTGGAATATTTGAGATAACGGGTTTGCAAACTCTTTCCTATATGGGAATAAATAGCGGGCTTTCTGGTGCTTTCGTTATCGTAACCCATTTGGTTGTACTTGTTCCAGTGACCTTATTGGGCCTAATCTATTTGTGGTATGGTAATATTTCACTGATGAATATTATGAATAAAAGAGATGTTAATTCTAACGATAAAGACCCTGGAATAAATTGTGAAATTACGGAGATTTAAACCAAATGAACATAGGCATTATAGGTGCTGGAGCTTTAGGTTTATCTGCTGCTTATGAGCTGGGACTAAAGGGCCATAAGGTAAAAGTTTTTGAAAGATCTCCTTTTTTGGGAGGACAGGCTTCTACGTTTGAGGTCGGGGGCGGTAGGCTGGAAAAAGGATATCATCATCTTTTTCGCAGTGACAAAGATATCATTGGTTTAATCCAAGATATAGGATTAGGGCATCAACTCAAATGGATTGAATCAAAGGTAGGTATTTTTCATGGCGATAAGATTTGGGACTTTGCATCTCCGAAGGATTTATTATCTTTTAAACCTTTAGGATTGCTTGATAGAGTTAGACTTGGTTTGGTAACGCTTTATTTGCAAAAATCTAGCAATTGGAAAAAATGGGAAGGAGTAACTGCTCGAGAATGGTTGGAGAAACATGTAGGAAGTAAGCCATATAGAGTTGTTTGGGAACCGATGCTCAAGGGGAAATTTGGAAAGTACTATGATCAGGTTTGCATGACTTGGCTTTGGGGCAAAATATACTTGAGAGTTGCCTCTCGAGAGCGTATTTGGGATAAAGAAAAATTAGGTTATCCGATAGGTAGTTTTGACGAAATATTCGAACGATTAGAGTCCAAAATAGGTGATATGGGTGGTCAGGTGCATCTTAACTCTACTATCAACAAAATCACATTGGAAGGTGGGAGGGCGACTGGATTAGCTTATGAAGATTTAAGTGGAACAAATGGGATAAACTTTTTCGACGCTATCATTTCAACTACCCCATCTTATGTTTTTACTAAAATTGCTCCCTTTTTGCCAGAACCGTACAAGGCTAAACTAGATAGCGTAACCTATCTTTCTGCTCTAGTTCTTATACTGGTATTGGATAGGCCATTAACCAAAAAATACTGGCTAAATATTGCTGACAGATCTGTGCCGTTTGTCGGTCTGATAGAACATACTAATTTTATTGATCCATCGTTATATGGTGGGAAGCACATAGTTTATTTGACTAATTACCCTACTACGGATGATCCTCTTTATTTAATGTCCCCTGAGGAATTACTTGAGAAATATTTGCCTTATTTAACTCGTATCAACCCTGAATTTAGTAGAGATTGGGTTAAAGAATATCATCACCATAGAGTGGATGCAGCCCAACCTATTATAGGAGTTAACTATTCCAATAGAATTCCTGATATACGTACTCCAATACCTAACTTATATCTCGCAAATACAACCCAAATATATCCTGAGGACAGAGGGACCAATTATAGTGTGAGATTAGGGCGTCAGGTGGCGAGAATGGTTATGGGAGACTATGCTTAATATAAAGCTAATTATCTTATTTGAACGTTGTAATCCGCTATGCTAACATTCATATGGCAATAATTGGAAAATTTACCTACGATCGGAGGCTGAGTGCCCCCTAATAAAGAGAGTCTTACGAAGCTTGTTGGTAAAGCTCTCAATTCCCAGAAGCAGAAAACTATTACAGTTCTCTCGTGTCTTCTGAAAGTTGAGGAAGAATTGGGTTATATACCTGAGGTTGCTATAAAAGATATTGCCCAGTTCACTTCCACCACCGTTAATGATGTGTGGGGTGTGGCCACATTCTATCCCAATTTCCAGTTTGAGCCTCCAGCCAAGTCTAGAATCGAAATATGTTGGGGTCCTGCTTGTCACGTTTTGGGCGCAAGCAAGATGATGAATTCCTTATTAAGAGAACTAGGGACAGTTGAAGGTAATTCAACTCAAAATCAAGAAATCGATCTGAGATTTAGTACATGTTTAGGTGCTTGTTCAAATGGTCCGGTCATTGCCGTAGACCATAAGCTTATTGGTAGGATGACTGTTAATCGAGCTGTAGATATAGTCAAGAATATTAAATATGATATGGGACATGAGCATAAAAATGATTGATAACTTTGAAATTCTAAAAGTTAATGCTGATGCGCGTTGGGAAACATTGGTGAATGGTAGCAAGCCTTGGATTCGTGTTGGTTCTGCTTTATGTGGCGAGGCTGCTGGTTCCAAGGAGGTTTTGGAAGAGCTTAAGACACAGGTTAATGCTAAAGGAATAGAGGCAGTTATTAGTAAAGTGGGCTGCTTAGGAATGTGTTTTGCGGAGCCTATGTTGGATATTATAGCTCCTGGCATGCCTAGAACAATATACGGTCCGGTAGACACAGATATGGTATCTCAGATTGTTGAGGAGCATTTGGTTAAAGAAAGACCCATAGGGAACCTTGCTCTAGGGGTACTGGGAGATGATGAATCGAGTAAGTTGCCTGGTTTAATGAATCACCCCATGATGAAAAATCAAATTCGTATTGCCTTACGCAACGTAGGCAACGTGGACCCAGGGGAGATAAATGACTATATCGCAAATGAGGGGTATAAAGGTTTACATAAAGCTTTAACCTCGATGTCGTCAAAGGAAGTGTTGGATGAAGTTAGCAGTTCGGGTTTGAGAGGGCGCGGAGGAGCTGCTTTCTCCACTGGTACAAAGTGGAGCTTTCTCGCTAATTCTGATGCACCCGTTAAATACATATTAGTTAACTGTGAGGAAGGCGACCCTGGAGCATTTAACGACAAAGGGATTCTTGAGAGCGACCCTCATAGTCTCCTTGAAGGAACCATATTGGCAGGATATGCCACTGGAGCTACTATGGGGTATGTATTTATACGCCAGGGGCATTCAGGGCCTATTGATAGAATTTGGAACGCTATCTATCAAGCCAGAGAGCTAGGCATTCTTGGCAAGAATATATTTAACTCTAACTTTGATTTTGACGTGGAAGTATCTCTTACAGGGGATTCATATGTGGCTGGAGAAGAGACCGCTCTTATGGAATCCATGGAAGGCAAAAGAGCTATGCCACGATATCGTCCGCCTTTTCCCGCCCAAGTGGGCCTTTTTGGCAAACCAAGCAATATTAATAATGTTAAGACACTTTCGTATGTTCCTCAGATAATTCTTAATGGTTCGGATTGGTTTGCGAATATTGGCACTGATGGTAGTAAAGGAACCGCAATAATTTGTTTATCTGGAGACTTGGTTTATACCGGAATGATTGAAGTACCTTTAGGAACCTCCTTAGAAAAAGTTATATATGAAACATCAGGAGGTGTACCTGGTGGAGGGGAAGTGAAATTGTTGCAAACAGGAGGTCCACTTGGTGGTGTGTTGAGTGGTAAGGAATTGGACATTGCTTTAGATTTTGAGTCTATGGCTAAGGCTGGGGCTATTTTAGGATCAGGTGGGATAATAGCTGCGTCTAATTCTGTTTGTGTAGTGAATTTGACTAGAAATATAATTGCATTTTGTCAATATGAGTCTTGCGGGAAATGTTTTCCATGTAGGACTGGTATGAGTCATTTATTGGAAATATTGGAACGGATATGCAAATTCAACGGCAAGGATGATGACCTCGATTTGTTGAGTAAGGTTGGTAATAATATGCAAGCCGGTTCTCTATGTGGTCATGGACAATTAGGATTTAACCCTGTGTCATCTGCTTTTAGGTATTTTCCTGAAGAATTTGATCAGCATATACGAGATAAGACTTGTGCTACTGGTGATTGTTATGAAACATGGTACACTCCTGCGAGAACGCGGAGGTAGGTAACTTATGGCTAAAGAAGTAACTATTTACATTGATGATATTGAAGTTAGGACCACTGTAGGTAAAACTGTATTAGAGGCTGCAATAGATGCGGGTATTTATATACCGTATCTTTGTTATCATCAAGGAATGAAACCATTTGCAGCATGCAGAATGTGTGTTGTTAATGTTGAAGGGGGTCGTGGTAACCCTGCATCCTGTACATTACCAGTGTCTGAGGGCATGGTAGTTAGTAACTCGTCCAGTCAGATTTATGAATTGAGACGAGGTATTATGGAGATGCTATTAGCGGAACACCCACATGGCTGTCTTACATGTCATAGGGTTGATTTGTGTGGGCCTAGCGATATTTGTTTAAGACATGTGTCAGTTAATGATCGTTGTGTTACTTGTCCTAAGAACGAACGTTGTGAATTGAAAGATACAGTTAGATATCTTGGGATGGATTTGGAATCCCCTCTTGAATACAAGTATCGAGGGTTGCAAGTAGAGATAGGAGATCCGTTTTACGATCGAGACTATAACCTCTGTATTGTCTGTGGCAGATGTGTTAGAGCGTGTGAGGAACTTAGGGGAGATAACGCGATAACGTTTATTGAACGAGCTGGTCAGACATTAATAGGGACTTCGAATGGGACGTCCCTACTTGAGTCAGGTTGTGAATTTTGTGGAGCTTGTTTAGATGTTTGTCCAGTCGGAGCATTAGTAGAAAGTGACCACAAATGGGAAAAACCCAAACAAGTTGAACGGAGCATTTGTCCTCAGTGTCCAGTGGGGTGTCAAATGAACCTTGAAATAAATCGGTTTGGCAAGGTTATTAGAGTGGTTCCTGAGATTAATTCTCCTGTTAATAAGGGTCAGGCATGTTTTAAAGGGAAATTCGGTCTAGATTTTGTTAATCGTGAAGAACGACTAACAAAACCACTTATTAGGCGAAATGGTGACTTAGAGGAAGCTAGCTGGGAAGAAGCTATCGGTTTGATCGCAGAAACATTCAAACAATATCAGCAAAACAATTTCGCTTTTCTTACTGCTGGTGATGGAACTAACGAAGATAACTACTTGGCTCAGAAATTCACTCGAGTGGTTATGAAGACCAATAATATAGACCAGACTGCTAATACTAAGCCTGAATTAATGGATGCTTTGGGATTTAGCTTGGGTTATCGGTCTGGGACCAATCCCATTTGGGACCTGGAAGGTTCTAAAGTTATTCTTGCCTTTAGCACAAATTTGACTGAAGAGCAGAATGTCATAGGTGTGCCTATAAAAAAGGCAGTTAAGTCAGGATCAAAATTGATAGTTATAGATCCTAGAGAGGTAGAATTAACTCGTTATGCTGACGTATGGCTACGTCCGAAACCGGGGACTGAAAATTTGGTTTTAGCTGCAATCATGAAGCAAATTGTGATTCAAGGGTTCGAACGACGGGAATGGATAAATGATAATTGTGATGGACTTGAAGGATTACGAAAAAAACTAGAAGCTTTGGATTTTCAAGATGTGATTCAAGAAACTGGAGTCCCTTTAGAACTAATTGAGAACACTGCTAGTATTTATGGACTATCTGATCTGGCATCAATTGTGTATGGTTTGGATACAATTCCTAAAGAACTTCGAGAAGAATGTGTTTATTCTCTTGCTGGGTTAGCTTTACTGACAGGCAACTTAGGTAGACCTTCCTCCGGAATATATCCTATGCTTCGTAGGGCTAACTAACAAGGTGCTTGGGATGTTGGATGTGTTCCACATTTACTTCCTGGGTACATTGAGATTAGTGATTCTCATGGTAGGGATTTGGTGTCAAAGGAATGGGGTAGTGCTGTACCTTCTGAGAAAGGACTGGGATTAGTGGAACTATTAAGTTCTGACTCATCTCAATCTGTTAAAGCAATGTATATCGTTGGAGACAATGCTAATTCGATTAATGATGACTTGGATGATCCTATGAAAGCCTTGGACTCTCTGGAATTCTTGGTAGTGCAAGATATGTTCATGACGCCGTTAGCAGAGAAGGCAGATGTGATCTTACCGAGATTAGCGTTCAGCGAGAAATTAGGGACTTATACAAATATTGAACGAAGGATTCAGGTTTTGCGGCCAGCAATTAGCCCCAATAATACCCATGCGAAATCTGAAGGGTGGGCAATTTCGGAGATTGCAAGGACAATGGGAGCTTATGGATTTGACTTTGAGTCACCTGATGAAATTATGCAAGAAATGTCACAGTTAATGTCGATTTATGGAGGGGTGTCATACTCTAGGTTAGAGAAAGAAGGGCGTCTAATTTTCACTCCAGACTTTTCAGGTCCAATGCCAACTCAGATGTTGTATTCTGATAAGATCTATAATGGCCTACACTGGCCTTGCACTAGTGATTCTGCTAAGGATAGTCCAATTTTGTATTCAGAAGGATCTCCAAATCAACGGTTTAAGATAATTGCATCCAACTTCCAGCGGATTAGCATTTTGGATTCCTCAGATTATAACTTTATCTTCGTACCTGGGCGGGTATTACTGCAGCCCGACCGGGAAGTCAACGTTATTAGAGGGAAGAATAATCGTATAGATAGACAAGAAATAATAGAGATTCATTACAAAGACGCAGAGATGCTCAGAATCGTGGAGGGAGATGATGTGGAAGTTCAATTGGCTGGGGCGACGGTTCGCGGACAAGCTAGGTTTAGAGAAGGTATTCAGAGGGGCATAATATCTAGTACTTTCCTTTTTGGCCAATTGATGGTAGAAGTGGAATCCAATACTGATCCAGACCCTATGCGACAAGTAAAAGGATTGGCAGTAGTGCCGGCTCGCTTAGTTAAATCATAACCGTATTGGTTAATTTATGATTTCGTCTGCTGTTGAAAGGGGGAGTTATAGTAAATCAACCTAAATTGATTACCGCATCGTTAGTCAATAGAGAACAGGTGACCGATGGTCTGGTTACTATTAAAATTAGACCAGATATTCCTATTAGATTTAAACCTGGTCAATACTGCACTGTAGGCTATAAGGGGGTCGAAAGAGCATATTCTATAGTTTCAGCTCCTCATGAATGTGACCTCGAATTATTTGTTGAAGTTCTCCCGGAATCTGAAGGTGTGTTGACTCCGTTACTAGCTACGCTGAATTTGGGGTCTCAACTAACCTTGCGTCCCAAATGTAAGGGGATTTTTACACTAGACAAAAAATACTCCTCCCATTTGATGATTTCAACTGTTACTGGTATAGCTCCCTATATAAGTATATTAAGAGATTACTTTTATTCAGATAAGACTGGAGATAAATTCCATGTTTTACAAGGGGCTAGCTATATGGATGAATTTGTTTATAACACGGAAATGGTGAATATGGTAAGTGTTCATCCTGATTCACTGTTTTATGTCCCTACTGTGAGTCGTCCGAGTGAATCACGCAATATATCTTGGAATGGTCATGTTGGAAGGGTTAATAACATTGTTGAAAGGTATATTGAAGATATAGACCTGAACCCTGAATCTACTCTGGTATATACATGTGGACATCCTGGAATGATAAATTCCGTGAAGGAACTAGCACATTCTAATGGGTTTAAGGTTAAAGAAGAGCGATTTTGGAAGGATTAATTACTTATAATCTATAGTCTTGTACTGGTGCCTATTTAACTAACAACGCACGTAGAAATCTCGTGAGGTTAACCTTCTAAGGTATAATAAGTTTCCCAAAACGATTTGAATTTTCTTAAATAGTGACTGAGGATATGGTTTACGCGTTATCTCTGGGACGAAACATTGAGTTTTTAGATAATTTACTCCGGAGCCCGCTTTGGTCTTTCAGAGATGTGAAGATATTTTTTAAAGGTAGAGCCAAACCGATGACGGCAGGCAAACTTATGGCTAGGTTGCGAAGAAATCCACGTCGCGTCATGGGTTCTCGCCTGTTTGATTCACTTGATTTATTCATTGGCAGGGTTGTTCCTTTATTGTATTTATATTTTTGTCTGCCATACACTAGTTTAAAACATTTGAAAAAAGTTGCAAGGGGGTAGGGATTACCAAAGGTAAAATTTTCTTAAAGATTCTATTAAGGAGTCGAAGGATTGTTGCCAACAACTATTTATGTTTAAGTCACCAAGCATATTTAATCTTCTCCATAAACTAATTCACCGGATACGGGTTGTGAATATCATCTGGTTCAAGTTCAGTTTATATATGTCCGCTGGAATTTTTCTCTTTAGCACGGGCTGTTTGAAGGAGGAGGAAACATCAGCATATCCTACGTCAATTTCTTATGAAAGAGATGATAGCGAACAAAAACCGACCTTAAATGTTCAACTAGAAAAACCAAACTCGATGTTTGTGCCAAATCCCCCTACTAGAAATCTGTTGGATTTAAGCAGGTCACTACCAAAAAAACCTATAGCTGTTTGTGAAGGGTCAGAGATTAATTCAAACAGGTCGTCATTAAGAGAGGAAGCGGAAATTTTCCACTTGATAGATCTGGATTCGATGAAATGCAGATACATTTCAGCGGATTTGCAATTTGTTTCCCCCAATGCATATTGGTATTTTGAGGATGGAGTTTCTTATTCTTCTGAAGATCTAAACAGAGTAACTGCATATTTTGAAGAAGCTATATATCCTACTTTAGCGAATGTGTTTGGCCCTATGTGGCCTGAGGGTTATATGGGCGATCGAAGAATCACCATACTCCATGCAAAGTTTGGTTGGGGATTGGGGTATTATACTTCTAAAGATGAATATCCAAAATATGTCCACAGTCATAGTAATGAGCGCAAGATGATTTATATAAATGGTAGGTATCTTAATTTTGGGACTGAAGATTATTTGTCTGTTTTAACACATGAATTACAACATGCCATGCATTGGGAGATAAATAACAGGGCTAGCCAGTGGTTAAAGGAAGGAATGGCTCAGCTCGCCGCTCATTTAATGGGGTATGATCAAGAAAGTATATACGCTTTTGTAGGAGCTCCGCCGACTTCATTAGTATATTGGCCTTTGACACTTGATAACACTCAAGCTAATTATGGAGCCGCGTTCTTATTTTCTCAATTTTTAAAAGATCAATCTAATGATCAGTCTGAACTTAGTTTGCTAATTGATAGTAATGGTGATGGTATTACATCTATAGATAACTATCTTCACCAATCAAATTATGATGGAAACTTCCAGTCTATTTTTGAAAGATGGCTTGTGGCTAATTTCTTAGGTCGTGAAGGTAAAGGCCAATATGCTTATAAGAATCATTCTATTTTTGTTCCTCCCACTAATCGATTTGATAAATCTGGGATTTATCAATTAATGCAGCCACAGTATTCAGCACGATACGTTGATATAAGGTCTGACGCGGAACAGATAGATATAGAATTTTTAGGTAATACTGACATACGCATAATTGACGAAGATCCTCCGACTGGGGGTCATTGTTGGTGGAGTAACAGAGGTGATGAAATCAGCACTACTCTTACCAAAGAATTCGACCTGAGTGAATTGGAGAAAGCATCTTTGGTTATTAAACTTTGGTACGAAATTGAACTAGATTGGGATTATGCGTATGTGCAGGTTTCTGCAGATGGTGGTTTAACATGGGATATATTGAATGGTGAACTGTCAACAAAAGGTAATCCGCATGGTAACGCCTATGGGCCTGGATATTCTGGTTTGAGTACGGGATGGAAAGATGACATATTCGATTTATCGTCGTACTCTGGGCAAAAGATATTGTTAAGATTCCATTACGTTACAGATGATGCTGCGAATGGTTCTGGTTTGTGCTTGGACCTAATCTCTATTCCTGAATTAGGCTTCACCGACGATGGATCTATCAATAAGGGCTGGCATTCAGACGGTTTCTATCTGACGAATAATAGAGTTTCTCAGGGATACAGTATCAATGTTGTTGAATCTAAGGATGGTCAGAGATTGGTAAAAACCTTAGAGTTAGATCATGATAATCGAACAAAGATTACGGTATCAAATGTTCAAGAACTTGATGAATTAATACTCATTATAGGAAGTCTATCTAGATATAGTAGTCAGCCTAGTATATATACGGTAACAGTTCGGGAAAGCTGAATCCAAGAATAACAAATCACTCGTGCGACCAGAATGGTTTTTATTCCAAAAAGTCTTGTAGGCGTCTAGAGCGTGTGGGATGTCGTAGCTTACGTAATGCTTTTGCTTCTATTTGTCTTATTCGTTCTCGGGTCACTCCGAATTCCCGTCCAACTTCCTCTAAAGTTCTGCCCCGTCCATCTTCCAACCCAAAACGTAACTGTAGTACTCTGCGTTCTCTATCAGTTAATGTGTGTAATACATCATCTATTTGTTCTTTTAGCAATTGGTACGAAGCGGCTTCTGATGGAGCGGGAGCACTTTGGTCTTCTATGAAGTCTCCAAGGTGGCTATCCTCTTCTTCTCCTATTGGAGTTTGAAGTGATACTGGTTCTTGTGAGATTTTCATTATCTCTTCGACTCTTTCGGCGTTCAGTTCCATGACTTGACCAATTTCGAGTGGTGTTGGTTCACGGCCATAGTCTTGTAGTAGGCGACGATTGTGTCTCATAAGCTTGTTAATAGTTTCAACCATGTGCACAGGTATTCTTATAGTTCTGGCTTGATCGGCTATTGCACGGGTTATTGCTTGTCGTATCCACCAAGTAGCATATGTGCTAAATTTATATCCTTTACGATAGTCAAATTTTTCTACTGCTCGAATTAGGCCTATGTTTCCTTCTTGTATTAGATCAAGAAGCGACATTCCTCGGCCAATATACTTTTTCGCCACACTTACAACCAGGCGCAGGTTAGCTTCTGTGAGGTGTCTTTGAGAAATTTCTGCTTCTCTTTTAAAATGATCCAAATATGATTTCAGTCGGGGTTCCAATGGAACCAACTGTTTTTGTATTTCATTGGAGTCAAGCTGTTTCTTCACTTGAGTTAGTGTGTGGTTTGCTAGAAGGGAAACTGCCTCAGTAGGCAAGCACCAACTAGAGAGGGAAACATTAACTATAGCCAAATGGATTTCGAGTTCTGACTTCTTAAAATCCATAGCGAATTGTTCAATCATTACTATGTCTATCAGCATATCTATAGAAGATCTAAGTTTTTCTCCATATACGATTTTTGATAGGCCTGGATTCTTGTCTAAATCCAGATATTTAATAAGACCATTTATTAATAGTCGTGATTTAACAAGTTTGTCTAATAAAACAGCACATACTTCCCAAGCAGGTACAGGTCTATCCTCTATGCCTCTTAATTGATTCTCTATTCCATATATTTTCTTACCACCTTCCATTTTTCTAGCAAGGATTCGCTCATCCTTGGATGTAAGAAGGTTAACCCGCCCAATCTCACGCAGATACATTCTGACCGGGTCATCAAGCACTTCGGCACCCTCAAGATCTGGCTTCCAATTAGCTGTGTCTTCAGTGGAGTCATCTTCAGGTTCGGTAGCAGTTAACACATTGGATTTATTAAGTTGAGATGCTTCAGGAGTGTCAAACGTGTCTGAAAGCGATTCATCAACGATTTCAGCGTCGAGAGTAGGAGCAGAATATCCGGGTATTCCATTTTCTGACAGAACATTTCTGGATGTTGAAGACGTTTCCTGTTCTTCTATTGACTGTAAATATTCTTCGTCAGCTTGTCTAACTTTAGATGTTTTTCTCATATTAAACTTTATTCAGCTATCCTTCGATTTAAATATGGCTTCCATAGCACTGTTTGTATTTAATATTTGTTTTTCATACTCGCCTAGGTCTTTATGTTCTAATCCGGCCATGTGCAGACTTTCTTCTTCTTTGATCCACCTTAATCTACGTTCCTCAAGCCGTGTAATGCATTGTTTTAGAGCCGAAGTGTTCTCTTTGCTACTGGAAGGTGGCAAAACTTTTTTGCCTAAATATTCGATATGAGATTTAATTTCTTCTTCCTGGGAGCCTATTGTGGGGCCTTTTAACCAACTTGTAAATGCTTCTCGGTTGTCCATCCTATGAAAATGCTCTGTCCTTAGGTGTGATGAGAGTTTTAAGAGCTCTGGATTCTGAATTAGTAAAGCTAAACAAAACTCCTCAAGAGGGTCTTTCCCTAGTTGTTGAAATGGGGTAATAGTAGCAACTTCTCGGTTTTTACGTCTTTGCATAGATTGGTTTCGTTGTACTCTTCCTATGCTGGCCTCAAGGGTTTTTTCGTCAACTTGCAGAATCTGTGCCAATTTTTTGAAGTAGTGGTCCTGTTGGAAGGAATTTGGTATTGAGGTTACAAGCGGGAAAACGGTTTCCGCCATTTGAGATTTTCCTTCAGCAGTTGATAAATCGAATTTATTTGAAAAAGCATGGAATAGAAATTCCATCAGGGGTTGTGCATCTTGTATTAGTGACTCCCATTTAGCTGGGTCTTCAAGGATTACCTGGGCTGGGTCTTTATTTTCTGGCAAGGACGCTATTTTGATATCTGGGAGTTTAGGTCTCACATACAATGGATTCCTTTTTGATTGGATAGCTAAGTTGCGTTGCAGTACATTCCATGATGTTTCTAAGCTTCTAAGAGTGGCTTCTTGCCCGGCTGAGTCTGGGTCTAATGCCAGTATCACTTTCTGAGTTATTTTTTGAATAATATTAGCTTGATGTTGTGTTAAGGAGGTTCCCATACATGACACTACGTTTATAAATCCGGATTGGTGTGCCATGATAGCGTCCATATATCCTTCTACAACAACTATACCATCTTGCTTAATTTTATTTTGTGCTAAATCAAGTGCATAAATAGTTCGGCTTTTATCAAATAGAGGACCCTGGCGAGAATTGAGGTATTTGGGGTTAGAATTATCTAACACTCTCCCTCCGAAACCTATTGTATTGCCCTGCAGGTTTGCTATTGGGAACATCAGCCTGTTTTTGAATAGGTCCTGATATGTTCCGTTATCTCGTTGTGTTAAAAGTCCAGCGAGAAGGACTTGATGTTCTGAGAAACCCTTATCTTTAAGGTGTTGCCTTAAAGAATGACCGTCTCGAGGGCTCAAACCTAATTGGAATTTGTTTATTGTTTCCGAATTTATGCCTCTGTTATCCAGGTATTTCTTAGCCAGATTGCCACTTTCGGAAAGCAAAATGTCCCTATAAAATGAAGTAGCTGCTTTATTTATTTGGTAAAGATAGTCATTGGCTACTTGAGACCGCTTGTCAGGGATTTTAATCCCTGCAATGTCTGCCAACTTTTTCAGAGCTTCACTGAAATCAATAGTTTCTATAGCCATAATAAATGAAAAGACATCCCCTCCTGAGGCACAAGCTCCAAAACACCTCCAGGTTTGCCGATCAGTAAATACGAAAAACGATGGAGTTTTTTCTGAATGAAACGGGCATAACCCTCTATAGTTAACCCCCGATTTGTTCAATGGGACGTAGTTAGCAACTAAGTCTACTATATCGATCCGGGTTTTTATTTCATCTACAATTGACATCTAACTATAGTCCATTTGCGGGAAAGTCTGTGAGGGTGTGGTTTATGGCTTAGTGTGATCCCTATTATACACATAATAGGATTGTTTGGTTTGTGAACTCTCAATGGGAGAAGGGTATTACTTGATCAATAGCAATAAATGGTTTTGTTAGAATTGGATATTTTTTATATTTGGGATTCACTTTGAAGGTTAGATAGACGGTAATATCCTTGGTAACTTTTGGGAAGTAATTGAGCAATACGGTACATAACCATATTTGAGGCATGTTGGAATAGTTCCTGTGTTATATCCCCTTCTATAGATGGTATTGTGAAAGGTTGCCCTATGGTAATGTTAATTTTGCAGAATGGGAACGGTAATCTCCAATACCCTGTAATATGGTTTGTGCCGGTTATACCTATAGGTAGTATCGGGGCATTTGATTTCAAGGCAAGGTAACCTATACCAGGCTTAGCTTTTTGCATAGAACTGTTTCCTATACTTCTTGTGCCTTCTGGAAACATTAGTATAGCTTTATCTTGACTTAGACCATTTATAGCCCAACTAATAGATTTGGCGTTATTTCTCTCTCGGTCTATCGGGTGCGCCCCACATGCATTGAATATATGTCTAGTGATTACGTTGCCAAATAGTTCTTTTTTAGCGAGGAAATGCAGGCGTCTCTTTAGACTCGAAACGATCAATGGTGGGTCAGCGGTACTTAAATGGTTAGCAGCTATTATTAGAGGACCTTTGTAGGGTACATTCTCTTGCCCATACACTTCCAAGTTTGCAAAGGTATTGAAGCAAATTCTAGCGACTAATTTACCAACACTGTAGTAGAGATTCATGCCATTAACCTTATACGGTTCATTATGAGACTAACTACTTTATTTACGGTCAAGCCTTGAGTATTAATGACGTGCGCATCAGTGGCAGGACGCATTGGAGAGTGTTTTCTCTCAGAGTCTAGTTTATCTCTTTTGCTAATTTCGTCAATAACCTGAAATAGGCTGATATTGTGTCCCTGTTTAATCATCTCTTGATATCTGCGAGATGCACGCTCCTTGAGAGGGGCTTCAAAATAAAGTTTTAAAGGTGCATTTGGTAATACTACTGTTCCAATATCCCGCCCGACTATGACGATTGATCCGGTAGATGCAATTGTTCGCTGATTCTCAACCATAGCTTTTCTTACCCCAGGATTCATAGATATTATCGATACTATTTTGTCGATTTGGCTTCGTTCATTCATTAGAGGAACTGTCTTGTCGTTAATGAAAACGGTTCTACTGTCTGGTGAGAAATCTATTTTAGCAGTTCTAGCAAGGGCCTCTAGGGCTTCATGGTCTTCTGGTTCTAGCCCTTTCTTAAAAGAAAGCCAAGCTATAGCACGGTACATAGTTCCGGTGTCTAGAAATTGGTAATCTAACTCTTGTGCTAGTAGTTGGCCTACAACACTTTTACCAGTGGCTACTGGTCCATCTATTGCTATTATATTGGGTGCAACCAACAGTTTTTAATTCTAACTTTCTTAGTGTAACGTAGTATGATGGTATAACTGAATTAATTATACCATTCTTGATTCCGGGAGAGTTTCGGTAGGGATTCATTAAGTGGTGCTTTTTATGTGTAAGCGGTTATATTATAAAGGCTCAGAAACACAATTCATTTTATTTTTCTCTCTCGTATCATTAACAGTAGCGTTTATGGTTCTTGCTATTATTTTTGATACATTTCCAGGTGATCGTTGGTTAATGGAAAGAATCAGCAGTCACAATAATTTAGGAATTAATTTAACCTATACGTTTTTTAATCATATTGGAAGTAGAACAGGATTCATGTTTTCTGTAGTACCATTAATTGTAGGTTTCTGGATATTTGGGAAAAGACGTGAGTCTCTTGCTTTTACCGCTATGGTATTTGTTCATCTATCAGCATTTCTTCTAAAAATGTTGATAGATAGACCACGACCACTATCTATGTTACATGAAATATCATCGGAATCTGCGTCGTTTCCCAGCAGTCACGCTATCCATGGTGTACTATTTTTTGGATTTATGGGGTATATTTTATGGCCATGGGTCAGATCCTCAACTTTAAAATTGATGATGGCGTTGCTAATTTTTATAGCGATAATATTAATCGGTATTGCAAGGGTACATGTTGGTGCTCATTGGCCTAGTGATGTATTAGGCGGATATGCGTATGGTTCTATTTTCCTGTGGATTCTTATATGGATTAACCGACTACAAATATTGAATCCAAATGACAAGGGTTCTTTGTGATAATATTTATCAGGGGATGTTTATAATAGGAGACAGGCTTTTTGAGGCAAATATGAATTTTGTAGATATTATAGTATTAATCATTACTAGTATATCTTTATACATTGGTTGGAGAGTAGGCCTGATTCAGGCATTGGCTTCACTTGCGGGAATCATATTGGCAATTATTTTGTCGAGTCAAATGTTTTATAAGATGGCTCCGGTATTTTCTGGTATTACCGATAGTCAAAATGCGGCTAATGTTCTTGGGTTTCTCACTATATTTCTATTAGTATTAGTTGGTGCGGGCATAGCTGGTTCGTTTTTGAGGAAGATAATAAGGATTTTTATGTTGGGATGGTTGGACCAAATGGGTGGAGCAATTTTAGGTGTTATATTGGCCTTTACAGTTCTGTCTACTCTTTTGACGGTCGTTGACTCTTTTCCTATATTAGGCATGGATGAATCTGTTAAGGAGGCAATGCTAGGTCGGTTTTTAACGGATGATTTTGCTAGCTTGTTGAGATTCCCTAACTTATTACCTGAAGATTTGAGAGATAAGGTAGATTTTCTCTAATTTTATTTCCTAACGTTGTTTTGTTGGCTTGGGGAGGATTTAGGTGCTTAATTTACCAGTACTGGTACTTAATCTTAACTACGAACCAATTAATGTCTGCAATGTTAGACGTGCATTGTTGTTAATATTCAAAGGTAAAGCGGAATTTTTATTAAGTGGAAAAGGTCAAGTTCACAGTGTGCGGAAAGTTTTTGATTTACCTTCTGTGATCAGATTGGTTCATTTGGTGAAAAGGCCATTTGGTAAGCGTAAATTGTCAAAAAAGGAAGTATTGCTAAGAGATAGACACACGTGTCAGTATTGTGGAGTTAAATCTAAGAATCTTACAATGGATCATGTCATACCAAGATTCCAATCTGGTGAATTGACTTGGGAGAACGTGGTTACCGCTTGTATGCCGTGTAACCATAGGAAAGCTGGTAGAACACCGGAACAGGCGGCAATGAGGTTGCTGAAGAGGCCGAAGCCCCCCTATCCAAGTCCTTATTATGTACTGTATGGACGGGTTATTTTTGATGAGTGGCGTAAATTTATTTTCTGGACTATTGATTAAATCAGATTGCAAAAATAGCAGACTGTAATCTTGCAGGTAACTAGTTGCTATTTCGCGGCATCATTATCATTATCGTTTCGATTGCAAGTCTAGGATTCGCATTATTATCCAAACTCTCGATAGAGTTTTGTATTCTATTTATTGTGTTTAGGATTTGCTCACTTGAGTATTTCATGCTTTTGGATTTTAGTATATCGGTATAATCTGTGTTGGTTATGAGATTAACAGAGGCATTTTTTATAAGCATGATGTCTCTCCATACTCCCAACCATTCCTTTAATATTTGCAGTGCTTCTTTCCGATTATTATATAAAGCGGTTACTAAATTATCAGATTCTCGAAACCTGTCTTCTAGGCCTGAATCCATTAGGTTCAATATGCTATTCACTTGTATGACGCGCTCTTCTAGGATGCGTGGATTTATTGATGCTTCTATGGCCCAACCCAGGCATCCTTTAGATAGGCGGCCTATAAGATGAGCTGTATCTTCCTTTGTGGAATAGTTTGCAAGTATATGATCGATTATTTCTTTGACTGGCAGGGGATTGAATTTTAATTTAATGCAACGAGACTTTATTGTAGGCAGCAGTTGAGTTTCTTGTGATGATAATAATATCAATAAGCTCTGTGATGGAGGTTCCTCTAGAGTTTTGAGAAGGGCGTTGGATGCTTCTTCAGTCATACGCTCAGCGTCGTCAAAGATGGTTACTCGAAAAGCTCCTTCGAACGGTTTGAGATTTAATTTATGTTGCAATTCCCTGATCTGGTCAATTCCGATACGATGGCGAGTTGTACCATTTCTGGATGGTTCGTATGCCTTTATGATGTCTACATCAGTGTGCTTACCTGCGAGTGTCCTATTACATTGCGAACAAGAGCCACAAGGTTTATTCTGGTTTTCAGAAGTGCAATTTACCGCCTGGGCTAGGTTTAAGGCGAGCGTCATTTTCCCAATCTGAGCGGGTCCTACAAACAAATATGCATGGGATAATCTGTTAGATGCAAAGCTCTTCTTCAGATAGTTAAGAGCTAAATTTTGACCAATCACATTCCACATATAAAACTCTTTATTTCATGAGACTGTATTACAGTCTGTATGGTGGATTTGCGCCAAAGTTCAGAGAACATCTAGCAGCATCTGGTCTTTGTATGTTTCTCTTCGTCTTATAAGATGAGAACTCCCATTATTTACCAGTACTATAGGAGGTTTAGGGTTAAGATTATAATTACTGGCCATGGATAGACAGTATGCACCAGATGCGGGTATCGCAATTAAATCCAGACCATCCGTTCCTATGGGTGGAAGTAATACATCCTTAACCAAAATATCTCCGGATTCGCAGTATTTACCAGCTATCGTTACCGTTTCAGTGGCTTTTTCATTCATTCTGTTCGCTACGAATGCTTCGTAGCGAGCTTCGTAGAGAGCTGGTCGTATATTATCTCCCATGCCTCCATCTACTGAAATATATTTCCTAACTCCCTCAATGTTTTTAGTGCTTCCGACTTTATATACAGCAACTCCAGCTGGACCCGTAATAGCTCTACCAGGCTCGATTGTTAAATGTGGTAATTCTAGTCCCAATCTTTCGCATTCTTGAGTCATTGTGTTAACAATAGTTTCTGCATATGTTCCTATAGGAGGGGGTACTTGTTCTCTGGTGTACGATATAGCAAATCCTCCACCTGGACTAAACTCCTTCAGTTCCAAACCTTCTTCTCTTAGCGAGGCAGCAAATTGCAGGACAACTTCGATTCCTAGTTCGTATGGCTCAAGTTCAAAAATTGGAGATCCCAAATGGAAATGAAGACCTCTAAGGTTCAAATGTTCCGCATTCGTTACTGCTGTAACTGCCCTATGGGCATCTCCAGTATCTATTGAAAGTCCGAATTTACTATCTAGAGTACCTGTCGTTGTCTTGGAGTGTGTATGGGGGTCAACACTGGGAGAAACTCTTATTAAAACGTCCTGTTTAGTTTTGGCATTCGCAGATATTTCCTCAAGCAATGCAATTTCATGGAAACTATCTATGACGATACGTCCTACTTTAGAATTAACCGCTTGTATAAGCTCTTCTCTAGATTTGTTATTTCCATGAAAGTATATTCGTTCGCTTGGGAAATCAATTGCCTGAGATAGAGCCAATTCTCCACCGGATACCACGTCCAATCCTAATCCCTCTTCGGCGAATATTTTGGCAAGTGCTGGGTTCACAAAAGCTTTGCTTGCATATGCCACAGTAGTGTTAGGATACCGGCTAGTAAATTCTTTCGTGAATGTTTGGCAACGATTTCTTAGAGTAAATTCATCGAATATATAAAGGGGAGTACCAAATTCTTGGGTCAACGCGACTATATCACATCCACCTATCGATAGATGTCCAAGGTCATTGATTTCTGCTGTATCTGGTAGGACATTGTGTGGAAACATCATAAGCTCCTTGAAATATTGAAGATATCTTAGATTCGTGCATTCATGAGTGTCAAGTGTAAAGAGTTTTGAATCACTGTGTTTATTTGGATCCTATGTCATAACTTTGTTAAGATAGAGATCCAAAAGTATACCGGGGGGATAATGAAATGCCACTACATTATGAGGGCAATATATCTATACATAAAATTCCAGGAATGACTAAATTTGACAATAACGGATATCTAGTAATCTGTCCTTCAACTCTCGATTGTATTGTTATTGATGCTCCAGGTGAACCAGAAAAACTCCTTAAAGAAGTGGGAGATCTTAACGTTAAATTTATACTCATTACACATGGTCATAGTGATCATATTGCGGGCCTCAAGGAGATAAAAGAGGTTACTGGTGCGTTGGTGGGAATAGGTGGTCCGGATGCTCACAATATATTGCCGGATGAACCAGACTTCTACCTTACAGATCAGCAAGAAATCCAATTCGGAAAGCACAAACTAACTGCTCTATTTACACCAGGGCATACTCCTGGCGCTACATGTTTTTTTGTAGGGACTCATTTGTTTAGTGGTGATACTCTTTTTCCCGGAGGCCCAGGTGGAACGAGGTCACCTGAAGCGTTTACGCAAGTAGTAGCTAGTATAAAGTCCAAGCTTTTGGTTTTGCCTGAAGAAACAGTAGTATGCCCTGGGCATGGATTGGATACTACGATAAAAACTGCAAAGGAAGAATATGATTCATTTGCTTCGAAAGTTCATCCAGATGATTTACATGGCACAGTCACCTGGTTGCATAGCTAGTATTATTGTTTTGAGATACCATATTTAAATCATGTATGAGCAGACAGTATTAAATAACGGCCTTAGGGTAATCACAGCTCCCATTAAGAACGCTTACTCAGTTGCTATATCATTTCTTGTTGGAGCTGGGTCTAGACATGAAAGTGATGAATTAGCAGGTGGAAATCATTTTCTAGAGCATCTATTGTTTAAAGGAACAAGAAATTGGCCTTCAGCTCAAATCATTAGTGAAGCGATTGAAGGTGTGGGTGGCGTGATGAATGCCAGCACAGATAAAGAAATGACTGTGTACTGGAGTAAAATAGCTCAGTCTAATTTTGATACAGCGTTTGATGTTTTGACTGATATGCTTATCAATCCGCTTCTTGATGAATCAGAAATGAATAAAGAGAGGGAAGTGATCAGCGAAGAACTTCGAATGACTAATGATTACCCGTCTTATCGAGTAGAGCTTTTAATAGATGAGATGTTATGGCCTGGACAACCTATGGGTAGAGATGTAGGTGGAACATTGGAATCGGTACACCATATTAAGAGGAATGACTTAGTAGATCTCATGAATTCCCACTACAGTCCTAATAATGTCGTCATTTCTATTGCTGGTAATGTAGATCATTCTCGTATTGTAGATAATTTGCTGGAGACGACCAATGGATGGCTGCCACGTTCTTCACCTAAATGGGAGCCTGCAACAATGAGACAATATTCTAAAGTGTGTGTCGAGTACCGAAAAAGTGAGCAGGCTCATATATGTGTTGGGCTACCTGCATATCCAATTGGACACCCTGACCATTATGCGATGAATCTAGTTAACATAATATTTGGAGAGGGTATGAGCAGTCGGCTATTTATGGAAGTCAGAGAAAAACGGGGACTGGCGTATGATGTCCATAGTTGGCTGAATGAGTTTTCCGATTGTGGGTCGTTTATGATTTACTGCGGATCTGCGCCGCGGCGGAGTATAGAATCTCTCCAAGTGATAACAGACCAACTTAACCGGTTGATTGACGGGTGCACTGAGCAAGAAATAGCCAAGGCCAAAGAGTACTGGAAGGGGAGGCTGATGCTACGGTTGGAAAACACCCAAAATGTCGGAATGTGGTACGGTGCTCAGGAATTGTTGTTGGATAAAATATTGGAAGTAGAACAAACGGCAGCCCTTATTGATGCAGTTGATGTTCAGGATGTTAATCGGGTTGCCAAGGACTTAATAACAAAAAAAATGGTTAACCTGGCAGTGGTCGGTCCTTTTAAGAGTGAAGCTAAGTTTCAGTCAATCATTGATAACTAGCGGATCCTATAGGGTTTTATCCAATAGACGCGCTATTATAATTCGGTCTTTCACTACCAAGCTATAGCCGTATGATTATAGGTGTTACTAAAGTAAGGGGCGTCTATTATTCCAATCATTAGCTTCTTCGTATGCGTGTGCTACTTGTAGGATTGTTGCATCTTCATATGGCTTTCCAGCCAATTGCAGGCCTATTGGATGTTTGTTTCTCGAAAAACCACAAGGTAATGTAATAGCAGGGAAACCATTTAAGTTAAAAATTCGTGTATATGTTGAAACAGCAACCCTTGGATCGATCGCGTGAGAATCCAATTTTATTTCTGTGGTTTCTGGGGTGAATGCGGTGATAGGTTCTGTGGGCCCTATAATGACATCTATGGTTTCCATTAATTCTAGGCTCTCTTTATTGAATTGACGTCTGAATTCCTGGAATTCCATGTGATCAGCGGCTGTGATTAGCAATCCGTTTTCTAACCTATCGCGAACGTCTTTCGGCAGTCGTATCCCGTCTCTGCGTAAGAGATTTTTGTGAACTGTTGCAGCTTCTGCTGATAATAGCTTACTTCCTATATCCAATATTTGGTGAAAGGAAGGCCATGAAATGTCCACTATCACCGCTCCCATTTCTTCGAGCATTTTTATGCTTCTTAGTACTGATTCTTTAACTTCATGGTCAATGGGAACTTCGAAAAATTGTTTAGGCACACCTATTCGAATACCCTTTACTCCATCTTTGATGGTATCAGTAAAATTTGGAACATGACCTGTGTATGAAGACCTGTCGTTTGCGTCATAACCTGAAATAACATTTAAAGTGAGGGCGCAATCCATCACTGAACGTCCTAGTGGACCGCAGTGGTCCATACTTGGCGCTAATGTGCCCACTCCATGTCTGCTAACCAGACCAAAGGTAGGCTTCAAGCCAACCAGACCACAAAATGAACTAGGTATTCTGACTGAACCCCCTGTATCGGTTCCCATCGCTAAAGTACATTGTCCTGAAGCTACAGCTGAAGCAGAACCGCTACTGGATCCTCCTGCTAGCATTTGAGGGTTCCAAGGGTTATACGTGTTCCCGAAGTCTGAGTTTTCTCCTGTTCCTCCTAACGCGAGTGGATGCAGGTTTAATTTACCTATAAGAATGGTTCCTGAATTCTTTAATTTGGTATACACAGTACTATTGTAGTCAGGGATAAAGGATTTATGGATTTTTATTCCAGAAGTTGTATGTATACCCTTAGTGTAATAAATATCTTTGAGACCCAGTGGGATTCCGTGGAATACACCTTTATAGTTTCCTTGATATATTTCTTTCTCAATTGTTTGTGCAGAACTTAACGCTTGTTCATTAAGAACGGTAATGAACGAGTTAAGTATCGGTTCAGTTGCCTCGATTCTTTCCAAATAACATTGAACTATTTCAGTAGGAGATAATTCTTTATTTTTGATTAGAGTAGCGAGTTCTTCTATAGATGCGTAGCAGATGTCTAGATTATTCATATTAATTATAAGGCAATTGAACCTAGATCAATTTCTCCTGAAGCTATTTGTCGTAGAGTGTTAACATATAATTCGTGT
Source organism: SAR202 cluster bacterium AC-409-J13_OGT_754m (assembly GCA_009391235.1). GTDB lineage: Bacteria > Chloroflexota > Dehalococcoidia > Lucifugimonadales > VEXD01. The sequence continues at coordinate 4,986 of VEXD01000001.1, read as the reverse complement.
TCATGTGAAAGCACTCTTTGTTCCAGACTTTCCAATGTGTCTTCCTTCATTATGGCTATTCTTTTTTGAGCTATTATTGGACCATGATCATATTGCTCATCTACTAGATGGATAGTTACCCCAGTAAATTTTTCATTAGAAGACAGAACTGACTTATGTATGTTTTTACCATAAAATCCCTTGCCACTAAATCTGGGTAAAAGAGCAGGATGAATATTAAGTATGCGATTACGAAACTTGGCAACGGTTGAAGGTCCAAGTAATTTCATGTATCCAGCCAGAATAACAAGGTTTACTTTGTGCTCTTCTAATTTTTCTGTAATTGCTAAGTCTAATTGCTCATTGGTTGAATGAGTTTTAGTGCTGAGATGGGCGGTAGGTATCCCTGCCGATTTTCCTCTTTTTAGAGCCTTTGATTTAGAGTTGTTGCTTATTACTACGCAACATTCAGCTTTAAGCCGACCATTTTTGCACGCGTCAATTATGGCTTGCAAGTTACTGCCGCCTCCAGAAGCCAAGAATCCCAGTCGAAGGTTCATCATTGGAATATATCTTCGGGTAGTACCGCAGACACAACATAATTTGGAACATCTACTACGTTTCCAATTTTCAGGTCTACTGCTACACTGCAAATAATATATGCTTGTTCTCTTGTGAGTCCTCTCTCCGTCAGGAGTTCAATCATATGTAGGAGTGCATTTCTTGCTGCGAGAGTCAAATTTTCTCCATCATTTTTACCATCAGGTGTTATAGGCATTCCTGTTGTTGCTATAAATCTTTTTGGCACAGCCCATTCAGGGCTTGCATAGTATCCATCTCGTGAAAATCTGGGCCAAACTATATTATGTTTGCGTGCTGCATCTTTAATCACTTTGAATCGCAAACTTACTGTTGCACTCATCTCCACCCCCATAACACATACCTCTCCGTCACCTTGAGTGAAATGAGCATCACCAGTAGAAAACAGTGCACCTTCAACTGATACCGGAAGAAATAATTTAGCTCCCTTAGTTAATTGCTTTATATCCAGATTACCGCCATTTTCTCTTGGCGGTAATGTGCGTAGTCCTTCTGACGAAGGAAGTCCTGAGTTTGGGACTGAACCTGCAGGATTAGGCGGAAGAGCTTCCCCGCCCCTTTTTATAAGCTCCAATTCTCTATGGTTATACAAATCTAGTTGGCTTTTTGAAGGGGCAACTCCTGATACACCCATGAAAGCTGCAGCTGGCAATTTTACTTGTGGGATTTGTGATGATGTTGCCCAATTATCTTTAATATTCCAATGCACCATGAAGGGATCAGTGAAAATATCTCTCAGGAAGCCCATTCCGGGCATGATTGCACTAAAACCCCACGGCTCGGGTTGAATATCCAGAAATTCAACTTCAAGCAGATCACCTGGGCTAGCTCCTTTTATCATTACAGGGCCAGTCAATGGATGAACGGCACCAGCATCAATACTTGAGAATGCAGATTCTGTAGATTCTGGATTCAATTGACCGTCAAGGCAATCTCTTGTTTGCAGTATAACTTCATCCCCAGGGTTGACTTCAAGGATTGGCAGTATATCTGGATGCCAACGATTGTGGCCGGTTTTAGGTTCTTCGCCCAGGCGCTTTGTTCGATCTATTATTATGCTGTGCATATTTATCCTCCTCATAGACCCTTTTGATGACTCGTGTTTCACAATTGGTATTTGTCAGGTAAGCTTATACCAATTTGATGTTATAAAGAGCCTACTTGTTTTGTCAATTAAAACATACTGAGTTGAGGTAAAGCTTTTTGTTTCCATCTAGTATTGAAAAAAATGCAAAAAGGGAGGAATTCTGACTGACATTTAGCATATTTCAATTGTATACTTTCATGAGTATTTTGTTACATTGATTGCAAATTGTTTATCGCAATAGCTAGTACTATAAGGAGGCATTGATTACAGGGCTATGTTTGAAGTATGGGCCTTGAGCATAATTTTTTTGATCGTTTTGGTGCTCCCGTTTAGAGTTCGTTGGGTAGAGCATAATCTAGGTCCATTTCTATTTTTGATGGGTTTGATAGCCGCCACGGTTACATGGTCGTGGGATTGGCATTTGGTAGAAGAAGCTGCGACAACACCTATTCCCATCACTGCAGCTGTTTTAGTTGCGGGTTCAGTGGTACATATATTCCACCAACAACTTCAAAGATTGATACTATGGATATCAGATAGGATTTCCCTTAGGCTATTTATATTCTTAGTTGTAGTTTTTCTGGGATTAGCATCCAGTATAATTTCCGCTATTATAGCGGCACTTTTTCTCGTTACTGTTTTGGAAATATTACCATTAGTCAGAAGAAGCAGGATTAACATTACTGTTATCGCCTGTTTTGCCATAGGTATGGGCGCCGTTCTAACGCCTTTGGGTGAACCGCTTTCGACTATTACTGTTTCAGCCCTAGAAGGTGAACCGTACTACGCTGGGTTTTTCTTCTTGACCGATTTACTGGGCTATTTGGTGGTCCCCGGAGTGGTCGCTATGGGATTCCTTGCTGCGTCACCTTTAATATTAAGTAGTTCGCCTACCGACGTCTCAGGAGGATTGCAATTAAGGGAGTCATACAGAGAAGTTATAAAATGGTGCATTAAAATCTTTGTTTTTGTGGCCGCTTTGGTTCTTTTGGGCGAGAGCTTCAGTGTTTTAATTGAAAAATATTTCATTAAACTTGATCCATGGGTTCTGTATTGGATTAATACTGTATCTGCAATATTGGATAATGCTACATTAGCTGCAGCAGAAATAGGCCCAGCTCTTTCAGTTTCTCAGATAAAGGTAGTCCTAATATCTTTGATGATATCTGGGGGCATGCTAATTCCTGGTAATATTCCTAATATAATTGCTGCTGATAAATTACAAATTGGTATGCGTGAATGGGCTAGTGTAGCTGTGCCCATTGGAGTGGTACTTCTTTCAGTGTACTTTGTTGTTGTGTTTTATATATTGTAGAAACGTTTAGAGTACCGAAATGGTACAAAGTTGCGATGTTATAAGAAACTGCTTACGATGGGCAATAGTTTTTATACGATGGAATTAATTTTATGGAAAAGCCAACTTTTCAAAGTGCAGTAGAAGCCCGTAAAACTATATCTAAATATGTAACTAAAACTCCCTTGATCTCTTATGCGGCACTTTCAAAATATCTGGGTGCAGAAGTACGCTTAAAGCATGAAAATTATCATCCTTTAGGCTCGTTCAAAATACGAGGTGGTATAAACTTATTGGCTAATATGTCCTCTGAGGATATAAGGAGGGGATTAATCACCGCTTCTACTGGCAATCACGGCCAATCTATTGCTAGTGCGTCTAGCGTCTTTGGGGCAAAGGCTATCGTAGTTGTTCCTAATGATGCTAATCCATTAAAAGTAGATTCAATGCGTAATCTGGGGGCTGAGGTTGTATTCTACGGCAGCAATTTTGATGAGGCTAGAGGGCATTGTGAGAGATTAGCATTAGAGGAGGGCTATCGATATGTTCACTCTGGTAATGAGCCATTAATAATTGCAGGTGTAGCTACTTATGCACTTGAGATAATAGAGGATTTTCCCGACGTGGAATATATATTTGTGCCTTGTGGCGGTGGTAGTGGTGTGGCAGGGGTATGTCTGGTAGTGAACGCAGCTAATTCGGCTATTCAAGTAGTGGCTGTACAGTCTAAACAGGCTCCGGCAGCATATCTTTCGTGGAAAAATCGCAAATTAATGAGTGCCCCAATGAATACCATTGCTGAGGGATTAGCAACAAAGAGTGGTTTTGAGGTGCCTCAATCTATAATGTGGGATTTATTGGATCAGTTTTTGTTGGTGAGTGATGAAGAAATCGAACTAGCTATGACAGTATTGATTGAAAAGGCGCATACCTTATCAGAGGCAGCCGGTGCAGCAGCTTTGGCAGGAGCATTACAGGCTAAAGATTCTATTAAAGGTAATAAAGTCGTGATAGTTGTGAGTGGTAGTAATGTAACACTGGACCGCTTGAGTGATGCGATAGGGAGATCCAAAAGCCTTAGTTAGTAGATTAGTAAAATAGTAATATAATTATTGTTATCTAGCTATTGTTTGAAATCGTCAATCATCTAGGAATCTGGCCAGCTCGTCCCTTTCGAAAGTGGGTAGGGTTTTTAAGCCGTATTTTCCTTCTAGCATGACTCCAAAATTAGGTTCTTTGATATAGCCTATTTCGGCAGCGGGAATACCGTTCGATGATAATGTGCCTATAAGTTCTTGTGCATCGGTGGTAGGAAGCGTAATCAAAAGAGCTCCGGATGCCAGCAGTCCCAATGGGTCTAGTCCCAAAGATTTACATATGCTTTCACATTCAGGTAGGACGGGTATATCTTTTTCACTTATAAGCATTCCTGTGTTGGAAGCCTTCGATATTTCCCACAATCCAGTTGCCAATCCTCCTTCTGTAGGATCGTGTAATGAATGAACTTGAGAGGATGAACAGGCTGTGAGTGCATCTTTGACTATGCTAATTCCTGGCGTAAAAAGAAAATCAGCTGCTTTATCTATACAACTCGGTTCAACACCAGACGCGAGCAACTGCTCTCTTGATTCCCTTGCCAACAGCGCTGATCCTTCAATGGAGATGCCTTTGGTAATTATAATTGAATCACCTGGTCTTGCACCGTTAGTAGTTATTACTCTATCTTTATGGACTTCTCCTAGCATACAGCCGACTACGATTGGTTGACTAATTCCCTGGGTGATTTCTGTATGTCCGCCTATTAACGATACTCCTAGTTGTTTGCAAGCTTCTAAAATTTGTTGGAATAATGTGCTGATTTCGTTCTCTGTATAGGTTCGTGGGAGAAGCAATGTAGCCATGAACCAACGTGGTTTTGCTCCAGAGCATGCCACATCATTCGCGTTGATTTGGACTGCATACCATCCAATCATGTCTGAAGCTAGGGTTATAGGATCTGTTTTAGCTACTAGTATACTGTCTCCGA